>JAYZKG010000021.1:0-24248 GCA_036163695.1 Actinomycetota bacterium
AAAAAATCCTAATTCGTTAATTGACATTTTAAATGATAAAACTCTTATCCCTTCAGAAGATGAACTAATTGATCCAATTATTTGGGCTGCTAGGACCTCTCTGCCTCCCATTTAACTTATATAAATAGAATAGATTAAGCTATACTTTACGAACTGGAGGTAAAAAATATGATAAATATTGGAGATAAGATTCCTGATTTTGCATTAATAAACATTGACAGAGAACAAATGAAATCCGACGATTTTCTAGGTGAAAAGACTATGTTTGTATTCATCCCCTTTCCGTTTAGTGGGGTTTGTACACCAGAAGCATGTGAACTGCGTGACAACAAAGACTTCCTAGATAAAGCTTCTATGAATACTGTGATTATCACTATTTCAGGAGTAGCGACAAACATAACATGGGCATCTCAATATGAGATAGATTTTCCGATTTTATCTGACTTTTGGCCTCATGGAGAAGTTGCTCAAATGTTCGGTTGTTTTAATGATAAAGTTGGAACTGCAATGAGATATTCATATATAACTAACGAAGAGAATATCGTAACAGATATAGTAAAAAGTGATGAACTGACTGTTGGAAGAGATATTAATGAATATAAGGAAAGTATAGGGTCTTAACCTACATCTCTAACTTCAGATTCTTCTATCCTTTGACGCTTAACCTTTCGTCTTTCTCTTTCAGAAAGCCCTCCCCAAATACCAAATTTCTCACTATTTTCAACTGCATACTCTAAACAATCGACTTGTACAATACATGCCCTGCATACAGCTTTGGCCTTTCTTGTAGAAGCTCCCCTTTCAGGAAAAAATAAGTCAGCATCTTGACCTTTGCAATTAGCTTCATCGGTCCAAGAAGGCATTCCTCCTATAAGCTCTTCAATTAACGATTGATCCACATTTCACCCTAAATAAATTACACGTATGTAATTTATAAAGTTTATTCGTAAATGTCAAGGGGTTAATAAATGATTTTTGTATATTGTAAATCATAAAATATAGGATAATTGTATAGTGTCCAACGAAGATAAATTCTCCAGTGGGGTGTCCTATAAGGGACGCTTCGGTATGTGGCTGTATATTTTTCATCGAATAACTGGAGTAGCTTTATTCGGATACCTCTTAATACACATAATTTCAACAACTCTAATACTTTTAGGACCAGAAATTTATGAAGGGGCTGAAGCCGTATACAAAAATTTCTACTTCAGAATTGCAGAAATCTTTTTGATGTTTGCAGTTTTGTCACATGCAATCAATGGCTTAAGGATTATAGCAATTGATTTATGGAGCAAGGGGATAAAGTTTCAAAAGGAGTTAAATTTCTTAGCAATCATAATTTTCTTTGTTGTATGGATTCCTTCTTCGATCAAAATGGTTAACTCTTATTTTGATATTTGCCTCGAGAAAAGTTCAGAAGGAACAACATTTGTTGACTGCATGATTAGACCATTACCTGATTGGGTATCAGATGAATAATAAGCCAAATAACAAAGTTGACTGGGGTCGGAGACATCCTCCAATAGGAGGTTCAGACTTCGAGCTAAAAGCGTGGCTATTTATGAGATACAGTGGGCTTCTATTAGTTGCACTAGCAGTAACTCATATGTTTGTTATGCATATATTTAACGACACATTAAATCTTGATTATGAATTTGTAGCAAAACGTTGGGATGACTACACTATTCGAGCTTTTGATTGGTTACTTTTAGCACTGAGTTTATTACATGGGGGAAATGGAGTAAGAATAGTCCTACATGATAATATAACAAATGATATGCTAAAAAAGATATCTATTAGGGCACTCTATTTCATCACATTTACCTTTTTCCTCCTTGGGTCTTATGGTCTATTTACTTTTGTAAGTCAAATATGAAAATTATAAAGCATACATTTGATGGTGTGATAGTAGGAGCTGGTGGTGCAGGTCTTAGAGCAGCAATTGAAGCGGCCCCTTACATGAACTTAGCCGTAATTTCAAAACTATACCCTACTAGGAGTCATACAGGTGCTGCTCAAGGTGGCATGGGAGCTGCTTTAGCAAATGTTGAAGAAGATAATTGGAATTGGCATGCGTTCGATACAGTTAAAGGATCTGACTATTTAGCTGACCAACCTGCAGTTGACATCTTGTGTAAAGAAGCAATTGATTCAGTAATTGAACTTGAACATTGGGGGCTTCCTTTTAGTAGATTAGACTCCGGAAAAATTGCTCAAAGAAGATTTGGTGGCCATACAGTTAGAGAAGGGGAAGCTCCTGCATTTAGAGCATGCTATGCAGCAGATAGAACGGGGCATATGATTCTCCAAACACTTTATCAAAAGTGTGTATCGATGGGTGTGCAATTTTTTGATGAATTCCAAGTTCTAGATGTAAATATAGATGATGGAGTATGCAAAGGTGTAATCGCTTACGAAGTCTCAACAGGGTACATTCATATTTTTGAATCTAGAGCAGTAACTTTTGCTACCGGAGGTTTTGGCAAAATATACAAAGTAAGTTCTAATGCTCATTCTCTAACTGGAGATGGTCCTGCGATTTTATTCCAGAAAGGGTTGCCACTAGAAGATATGGAATTTTACCAGTTCCACCCAACCGGGATTTACAAACTTGGAATACTTCTTTCTGAGGCAGCTAGAGGAGAAGGAGGGATACTAAGAAATAAAAATGGAGAGCGATTTATGGAAAGGTATGCACCAACAATAAAAGATTTAGCACCTAGAGATATGGTAAGTAGAGCTATAGCCACTGAGGTTAGAGAAGGAAATGGTGCAGGACCAAATAGTGACTATGTCTATCTAGACCTAACACACCTTGGTGAAGAAGTTATCAAAGAAAAATTACCAGACATAACAGACTTCGTTAGAACTTATGTAAAAATTGAACCAATAACAGACCCTATCCCTGTTCAACCAACTGCACACTATGCTATGGGCGGAATCCCAACAAACACATCTTCTGAAGTATGTTCAGATGAAAAAGGTACTGTATTACCAGGGGTTTTTGCTGCAGGTGAAGCTGCCTGTGTAAGTGTTCATGGAGCAAACCGATTAGGTACTAACTCTTTACTTGATATAGTAGTTTTTGGAAGAAGAGCAGGAAAATCAATGGTTGAGTATGTTTCGTCAACAAGGCCAGAGGGATTGTCGGAAAGTGTAGCAACACCGATAATTAATAAAATTAAAAAGCTTTTGGAACCGGAAAACAGCACTCCATCGTCTGTAGCTAGTATTAGAAACGAACTTCAGGAATCAATGGAAGTAAATGCAAAGATCTTTAGAACAGAAAAAACTTTAGCCGACCAACAAGAAATATTGGGGGAATTAAGAGAGAAAAGTAAAAATATAAATGTATCTGATAAAGGTACTGTATTTAATACAGAATTATTAGAAGCGATAGAGTTGGAATATTTATTAGACATGTCAGATGCAACTGTTGGGTCAGCAATTATGAGAAAAGAAAGTAGAGGGGCACACACAAGAGAAGACTATCCTGAAAGAGACGATGAAAATTACTTAAAACACACATTTATAACAAAAGATTCGGGAGGAAAGCTGGAGGTCAATTATAAGGATGTGGAACTTGGAAAATACGAACCTATGGAGAGAAAGTATTAATGTTAATCGAAGTTAGAATCCTTAGATACAATATAGAAACTCAGCAAAAATCTCATTGGGATGTTTTTGAGGTTGAAGCTCTTCCTGAGGATAGGATTTTGGATGTGCTACAAGAAATCAAATCTACTAAGGATGGGTCCTTAGCTTACAGGAAGTCATGTGCTCATGGAGTATGTGGTTCAGATGCAATGATTATCAATGGAGTAAATAGTCTTGCTTGCCAAGTATTAGTTAAAGAAGTCTCTACTCCAATCAAGATAGAGCCTATTCGTGGACTACCTGTATTAAAAGACCTGATTGTTGATATGGACACCTTTTTTGATAGCTATAAAAAGGTGCTCCCCTACTTAATCTCAGAAGATGACGGAGGAGAGAGGGAAAGGCTCCAGTCCCCAGAAGATGTAGAAAAGATAGAAGACACCACAAAATGCATACTGTGTGCAGCATGTACAACAAGCTGTCCTGTTTTTTGGACTTCTGATTCATTTGTAGGGCCTGCTTCATTAGTTAATGCACACAGATTTATATTTGATTCAAGAGACAAAGGGAATACTCAACGTTTGGAAATTCTAAAAGATGTTAATGGTGCATTTAGGTGTAGAACCGCTTTCAACTGTACTGATGCATGTCCTAGGGGGATAAAAGTAACAAAAGCAATAGAGGAAGTTAAGAGAGAAATAAGCCTAAACTCTTAATTATAAATATGGACATAAACGAAATATTGCTTGAAATTTCAAAAAATTTTTTAAGGTTAGATCAAGTAAAGGGAAAAAGTAATTTGTTCATCTGCTTAATTGATGAAGAGAAGGAATATACAATCAATATCACTGAACCAGAAAAAATAATTAATGATGATTTTAATCCTATAGAAGACGTCTGTATATGTATTGAAATTAAGGATGCTATAAATATGCTAGAAGGAAAACTTAATGTAAACGATTCTTTATTCAAAGGGAACATTGAGCTTAGAGGAAATTTAAATGTATTGAGCAGGGTCTCGTCAGAATTAGAAAAGACGACCTAAGTCGTCTTCTCTAATTCAAGTAAGAAATCACCCTTAGTTAAGAGCGTCTTTCAAACCTTTCGCAGCCTTAAATGTTGGCTGGTTTTTCGCAGCAATCTGAATTGTTTCTCCAGTTGCTGGATTTCTACCCTGTCGCGCAGCCCTGTACTTAGACTCAAATTTGCCAAATCCAGCAATTGCCACCGGTTCCCCAGCGTTCATTGAGTTTACGATACCGTCAAATACTGCGTCAACAGCCGCTTTAGCATCTGCTTGACTTAAGCCAGCTGCAGCTGCAACATGGCCTGCTAATGCATCTTTATTCATAAGCTGTTGCCTTTCTTTAACTTATAAACACAATTATATAGCGAATTTATAGGAAAATTTTCAAAAAACGCTTAAAAACATGGTTTTTTTTTCAAAAAGCTTGATTTTATTCTATTTTTGCCTACTATTTGTCAATTTATAGCTGCTCTAATTCAAGCACTTTTTTCTTTACAGACTCTGCAGCTCCATGTAATTGATCTAATTCTTCATCATTTAGGGGTAGTTCTATAACTTCTTCAACACCATTCCCCCCTATTTTTGATGTAATTCCTAGATAAACATCACTTATACCATATTCACCTGTCATCCATGCACATACAGGCAGTATTTCTTTTGAATCCGTAATTATTGCATTCACCATCTGAGCCGCGGCTGATGCTGGTGCGAAATAAGCACTTCCTGTTTTTAATAATTCAACTATTTCTGCACCACCATTAGAAGTTTTTTCTACAAGTTCACCTATCTCTTGTTTATCAAGTAAATCAGTTAGATTCTTTCCATCTACCATACACTGAGAAGGGACTGGAACCATAGTTTCACCATGGCTTCCTAGAGTTAATGCTTTAATTTGATTCATAGGTACTCCAGTTTTTTTTGAAATAAAATAAGCAAATCTAGAAGAGTCTAGAACTCCTGCCTGTCCAAGTACGTTATTTTTTGGTAACCCTGAAAAATCTGAAACGAGAGTAGTCATTTGATCGAGAGGATTAGTCACAACAATAATTTTTGGGTTAGTAGAGTGCTCCATAATCTTACTTGTAACATCTTTAATTATTTTTCCATTTGTTGACAAAAGGTCCATTCTTGACATTCCAGGTTTTCGTGGCAGCCCTGCTGTAATAACTACAACATCACTCTCACTTGTTTCCTTATAACTATTTGTCCCTATAATTTCTGTCTTAAATTTCTCTACATATCTAGATTGATTCATATCAAGAGCTAAGCCTTGAGGTAAGCCTTCTACAATATCAGTCATAACAACTTCGGATGCGTTTCCACTCTCAGCTACTCTTAAAGCTGTCATAGAACCATACTTACCTGCTCCGACAATTGTTACCTTTGGCATTTAACTCCTAAACAAATATCAAATCTCTATATATTCTACAAGATAGTTACAAAAATCAGATGTTGATACGGTTGTTGCATCCTTTCTGCCCCTTGCAAGATCATAAGTAACAATACCTTTTTCTATTGCATCAGAAATTGCAGAAACAATCAAATCGGAAGCATCTTCCCATCCTATGTATCTAAACATCATTTCACCTGATAATAAAAGTGATCCTGGGTTGACCTTGTCTTGTCCAGCATACTTAGGAGCTGTTCCATGAGTTGCTTCAAACATTGCCCTTCCAGTTTCGTAATTTATATTTCCTCCTGGGGAAATACCTATGCCGCCAATTTGTGCTGCTAAAGCATCAGATAGATAATCTCCATTTAAATTTGTTGTTGCTATAACATCGAAATCAGAAGGTTTTATTAAGATTTGTTGTAAGAATGCATCGGCAATGACATCCTGAACAAGAATTTTTCCTCCTGGGTCACCACCGCAATCTTCCCAAGAAACAGCCACATCTGAAAATTCTTTTTTGACTAATTCATAGCCCCAGCTTCTGAATGCGCCCTCTGTAAATTTCATTATGTTTCCCTTATGAACTAAAACTACATTCTTCCTTTCTTGATCAACAGCATATTGTATGGCAGCTCTAATTAACTTTTCAGAAGCTGTCTTTGACACAGGCTTAATACCTATTCCACTATCTTCTCTTATATCCCATCCAAACTCTTCTTTAAGAAAATTGTTTAATTTATCTACATCTGCTGATTCTGCTTCAAGCTCTTTCCCTGCATAAACATCCTCTGTATTTTCTCTGAACAAAACCATGTCTACATCTTCTGGGTTCTTAGTAGGAGTAAGCACTCCCTTAAACCACCTCATTGGTCTTAAGCACACGTAGAGATCTAGCTTTTGTCTTATTGCAACATTCAATGATCTTATCCCTCCTCCAACAGGGGTTGTGAGGGGACCTTTTATTCCAACCCTATAATCATCTATTTGACTAATAGTGTCATCGGGTAACCACTCGCCAGTCGAATCAAAAGCCTTCTGTCCAGCTAGAACCTCGACCCAATCAATTTTTCTTTCATTGTTGTAAGCTTTTCTCACTGCTGCATCAAAAACATCTTTTGACGGACTCCAAATATCTACACCTATCCCATCACCCTCAATAAAGGGTATCGAAGGATTTTCTATATTGTAAGACTCTTTAGTTGTTGAAATAATTTCTTTTAGTTCATCTACAGGTAAATTTTCTTTCAAAATATCTCCTAATACTACTTATAGTAATGACCTTAGGGCTATACCTATCTCTGTCGGATCACTTACCACTGTTGCCCCTGCTAGAGATAAAGCATCTATCTTGGCTTTGGCAGTCCCTTTATTGCCTGAAACAATTGCACCTGCATGCCCCATTTTTTTTCCTGGAGGAGCGGTCACTCCAGCTATATAAGCTACTACAGGTTTTGACATAGAGGAAGATATAAATTCTGCAGCCTCTTCTTCAGATGTTCCTCCAATTTCTCCAATCATTACTACAGAATCTGTTTCAGAGTCTTCTTCAAATAGCATTAATATATCAATAAAGGAAAGGCCCGGAACTGGGTCTCCTCCAATACCAATACATGTTGATTGACCAATATTAATTTGAGACAATTCATGCACTGCTTGGTAGGTTAAAGTTCCAGATCTAGAGACAACCCCAGTTTTACCAGACTTAGTAATTTCGTGAGGCATAATTCCAACATTTGACTTCCCTGGGGAAATTAAACCAGGACAATTAGGACCTAACAGTTTTGTATCAAATTTTGTGGTAATTTCGTCATAGACTTTTGCCTCATCTTTAGCTGGAACGCCTTCAGTGATACAAACAACGAGATCGCACCCAGCATCAGCGGCCTCTAATATTGCTTCCCCTGCAAAACTTGGTGGAACAAATACTAATGAAGTGTTTGCTCCTGTCGCAGAAATAGCTTCTTTTACTGAGTTAAAAATTGGAATCCCTTCTATTTCTTCGCCTCCTTTTCCAGGTCTTGTACCCGCTACTACTTTAGTTCCATAATCCCTATTTCTAAGACCGTGAAACTGTCCCTCTCTACCAGTAAGACCTTGGACAACTACTTTTGTATTTTCATCAATTAAAATAGACATTTAAATACTCACCGCCAATCTTGCAGCTTCCTTCATGTTCTCTGCAACAACAATATTTTCATGGGGATTTGCTTTAAGTGTTTCTCTTCCCTCTTGGGCGTTAGTCCCATCTAGCCGAACTACAATTTTCCAAGGTAAACTTTTTCCCTTAGTAGCGTCAACAATTCCTTCAGCAACTAAATCGCAACGAGTTATCCCACCAAAAATATTGATTAATACACTTTTAACACTTTCGTCATCTTGTAATACCTCAAGAGCATCGCTAACAGTTTTGGATTTTGCTCCACCACCTATATCTAAAAAATTTGCCGCACTACCTCCTTCTGAAGATACAACATCTAAAGTAGACATCACTAAACCCGCTCCATTTCCAATTATTCCAACGTCGCCATCAAGCTTAATGAAATTCAGACCCTTATCTTTTGCTACTTTTTCTGTTGCTGGAATTGGGATATCTTCTTCAAACTTTTGGTATTCTTCATGTCTGAATAACGCATTCATATCTAATGAAATTTTTGAATCTAAGGCAAGGACCTTTCCTTCATTAACAATCGCAAGCGGGTTAACCTCTACTAAGTCACAATCTCCATCTATGAATAGATTAAATAGAGAAAAAATCATCCTTTCAAGATCTCCGTGATATTCTGTAGGAATTCTTGCTTCTAGAAGAGCTTCATTGACAACACTTTTCTCCATCCCAAGAGAAGGTGCTATGTAAACTTTAATTACATCATCCGGATTCTCCTCTGCTACTTTTTCTATATCCATTCCACCTTTTGAACTAAGAAGCATCAAATACTGCTTCTTGGATCTGTCTAGTGTAAATGAAATATAATACTCCTCCTGAATATCTGAAGCTTCTTCAATAAGTAATTTTTCCACTATATGGTTCTTGATGTCCATGCCCATGATTTCATTTGCAGCAGATAGCAATTCTTCTTCATTAGAAACTAATTTAATTCCTCCCGCCTTTCCTCTTCCTCCTACCTGGACTTGGGCCTTGACAACAAGAGGGTAATTCAAGCTAGTACAATCGATTTTTTCTACTGAATCCACAACAATAGATGTAGGAGTATCTATGTCATATTTTTTATATAACTCTTTACCTTGATATTCAAAAAGATCCATTATTTATATATCCAAAAATACAGATTACATGACTCACAAATTATACACCAATTGTTCTACTCAAATTGTATAGGTGCCCATTCTGTATCAAAATGTTTCACTCCAATCTCTTTACCGAAATCTACACTAACCTCTGATCCATCAACCTCAATAATCACTCCTTTTCCGTATGCTTCATGAATAACTGTTCTCCCTATTCCATAACTACTATTTTCTTCATCATTATCCTTAAATTGTGAATAATCTGTTTTGTCTATGTCGGTAATAAAACCTTTTGCTTCTTCAAGAAACCTGCTTGGAGGGTTATAGAAAGTCCCTCCCCAAGATGATCTTGACCAACTATGAGTAAGGTATAATCTTTCTTTGGCCCTGGTCATTCCTACATAACACAATCTTCTCTCCTCCTCTACATCATCTTGACTAAGTTCATGAGGAAATATGTTTTCCTCCATACCAATAATAAATACTGTTTCAAATTCAAGACCTTTTGCATTGTGTAAGGTCATCAATATAATTCTGTTTTCATTCTCTAGCTCATCAGTTGCAGCAAATAGTGATAGATTCTCTAAGTAAGCATTGAGCATCGAATAAGGGTCTTCTGTATCGAGTTCGTCCCTTTCTACCTCTAACTCAAACTCAGTAGCACCAGTAATTAGCGACTGGACATTCTCCCACCTACTCTCGTAGTCTATTTCTTGTTTAAGCATCTCTTCATAGTTAGTTATCTCAAGCATAGATTTTATTGCTTTAGCTGGGCCGTCTATAGACTCTGACTTAATTCCAATTAGGATTTCTTGAAAATTAGTTAGTTGTTTTTTTACTCTCTCGGAAAGCTCGTCTAGTTCATCAATCCTATAAATAAGTCGAGATATTGGGATATTTAGTTGGAGTGCTAGGTTTTTCAGCTTTTCGATTGTTACATTACCAATACCTCTTCTTGGTACATTAACTATTCTTTCGAAAGCAACCTCATTGTCGGGATTAACAATCAGTGTAAGGTAAGCAATTATGTCTTTTATCTCTTTCCTTTCGTAAAATCTAACATCCCCAATTACTTTATAAGAAATCCTTTCTCGAGTTAGAGCCTCTTGAATTATCCTAGACTGACTATTCATTCTATAAAATATCGCTATTTCTCCAAAGTTTTCTTTATTAAAGTTTTTGTTTATTTCATTAATTATCCATTGTGTTTCATCATTCTCGTTGTTAAATTTAATTGAATTAATCTCAGGCCCATCTGTTCTATCAGTCCATAGATTCTTTGACTTTCTATTCTTATTGACAGAGATAACTGAATTTGCAGCATCCAGAATCTTTTGTGTAGACCTATAGTTCCTATCAAGAACAATTGTTTTTGCATTAGAAAAATCTTTATCAAACTCATCAATATTTCTTATATCTGCCCCTCTAAATGCATAAATGCTCTGGTCAGAATCTCCAACAACACAAATATTTTTGTGTTCTCGTGAAAGCATTTCAATTATTTTATATTGAGGAAAATTTGTATCTTGATATTCATCAACCATAATATATTTAAATTTCTTGCTCCAGAAAGAAAGTGCATCATCATCTGTATTAAATAACTCTACTGTTTTTATTAATAAGTCATCAAAATCTAAAGAGTTTGATAAAATTAATTTCTGCTCATACTTTGCATAAACTTCTGCGATTTTTGTCTCATAAAATGACGAGGCTTCATCAATAATTTCACCCGGTAATATTAATTTATTTTTCCACATAGAAATCTGTGAGTGAATTCTTTTTGGAGGATACTGCTTTGTATCCATATCTAACTCCTTTAAACAGTTGCTCACAAGCCTCACTGAGTCTTGTGAGTCATATATTGAAAAAGAATTATTAAAACCAATTCTAGAAATATGTTTTCTGAGTATCTTTGCGCAAGCACTATGAAAAGTTGTTACCCATATAGGTGGCCTTGAAAGAGATAGTAGTTCTGATATCCTCTCCTTCATCTCTCCTGCAGCTTTTTTTGTAAATGTAATTGCTAAAATTGAGTCTGTATCTACGTTATGTTTTTGTACCAAATGTGCATACCTATATGTAAGGACCCTTGTTTTTCCTGAACCAGCACCAGCCACAACTAATACTGGACCATCTACTGTCTCTACTGCATGAACCTGGTTAGTATTTAGTAATTCTTTCCATGTATTGTCAATCTTGTATTTGTCGTCAGTCATAAGAGAGCTATTTTATTCAATATATATAAGATAGTTATATCCCAAGACAGTTTTTTACTTCTGTCAAAGTAGCGTCAGCAGTAATTTTTGCCTTCTCACTTCCTTCTTTTGATATTTGTAATATCATTTTGTCTGTTAAGCCTAAATAGGCATCTCTAATCGGTGATAAGAAAGAAATTAATTCTTCAGACACATGAATTTTGAAATCCCCATACTGCATTTCAGAAACGTCATCCAAGGTTTTTTCAATGCTTATATCTTTAATTGATGCAAGAATCTCTAAAAGATTAGAAATCCCTGGTTTTTTTTCTTTGTCATATGAAATTTTGCTTCCGGAATCCGTGACAGAAGTTTTCAGTTTTTTTATTATCTCTTCGTCCTCGTCAGTTATGTAAATTGTCCCTGCAACGTCATCTGATGATTTAGACATCTTTGCTTCAGGATGCCTCAAAGACATTACTCTTGCTGCAGTCTTTGTTGAGTTTCGAGATGGAATAGGAAAAATCTCTTGATACTTTTGATTAAATCTTGTTGCAATATCTCTAGTTAGTTCAAGATGTTGGGTTTGGTCATCCCCTACAGGAACTTCGTCAGCTTTGTGAATCAAAATGTCAGCTGCCATAAGAACAGGATAGGTAAATAGCCCTGCATGGGTACCAAATGACTCTGATTTATCCTTATATTGGGTCATTCTCTGCAATTCTCCTATTTGGCAAAAGTTTGACAGAATCCAAGAAAGCTCAGCATGTTGAGGTAAGTCACTTTGAAAATATACTATTGATTTCGCTGGATCAATTCCAACAGCAATCAATGACTTGATCGTATCAATTTTATCTTGATGTAGTATTTCTTTTTCGGGGAAGGTCGTGAGAGAATGAAGATCAACAATACAGTAATAACAGGTGTAGTCCTCTTGCATTCTCTTCCAATTAATCAAAGCTCCCAATATATTCCCTAGGTGAACTGATCCTGATGGCTGGATACCTGAAAAAACTGTCTTCATACGTGCTATTCTACTCAATTATTCTTAAAAGATGAATCAATCAAATTTAAGTTGTAATAATTCAGCTGTCATTTTAGCAGTAGCACCCCATAGGACTTCCTCCTCGATTGCTATAATCCAGTCTGATTCATAGTATCCTCTAAACCTCCAGTTATTTTTTTCTTTCAGGTAGCTCAAGGGGGCTAAAAGAATCTTTTTAACCTCTTTAGTATCAAAAATAGCTAGATCAACTGAATCTAACTTACATAAAACCGGGAAAACCGGGTACTCAAATTCTCTTGTGTCGTATCCAGTTAATATTCCGAAAGGAAATAAAGCATCCTTACTAATTAATAGCTCCTCTGATGTTTCCCTCACTGCAGTATCAATAATATCTAAATCTTCTTTCTGGGCTTTCCCTCCAGGAAAAGCTATCTGGCCTTTATGTGTAGGCATGGTATCTTGTCTTTTTGTGAAAACTAACTCTTCTGTTGGCAATATACATATCGCAACAGAAGCATAGTGCGAATCACAATGTCTATTTTCACTATTGATTTCTATATATTTTAACTTTTGAAAATTATTCAATTATCTACTTGCTACGATTTCAACTTCTATCCCTATTGGGTTCAAGACATCCCAAGCTTCAAATTTAGAAGGGGGATCAAAGCCAAACCATAAAGTCTCCACTTGTGTCACCCCATAAACAAAGATTGTGTCGTTAGTCATGTACGCAGAAATAGAAAATGGAACTAAATATTCGATATCTCGTATGCTCAAAATCCCTGATACAGTTTCTTCAATTTTTGAATCAAAGTTCTTATTCGGCAAAATTAACTCATCTATTGTATAGATCGCTATAGGAAATTTTTCTGACTCTAGCCATTTTGATTTAATAGCATTGTCTCTAATTCCATTACTAGATTTTAATCCCCTTAAGTCTGCCGATACTCTTAGATTTTTTATCTGAATACAAGAATCCGAGCTATCACATTCCCCTATACTTACCTCAAAAGTCCCTGATATAAGATTTGTAACACCTACAACAATCTCTTCATTAGAGTTCAAAAATACTTTTGGTGCTAAATATTTTGCTAGGCTCTTTTCTTCATCAACAGTGAATAGGGCATCCTTAAAGCTATTAATCTGTTCAACTTCTACTTCCCCAATGGAAATAGTCGTAGTTGTAATTTCTTCAATGCTTTCTATTGCACTATTATCAGTGATACTAGTTTCAATTACTTCTTCACTTTCGCCACAAGAAAAAAATAATATAGTTAGGATAAATACCCTCTTCATATCATCAATAATACATGTAATAAAAATAATTATTTAATTAAACTCTCTATGTGAGAAGTTTCTATTTCAAAAGATGGGGCCAATACTTCATAGGGATGACAATTCTTGGAATTGGAATTGCATTATCTGTAAAATGTGAACTTGGTCTTGGTCCTTGGGGTGTTTTTCATGAAGGCTTATCAAAGATTGCAGGAATCACCTATGGCTCTGCTTTAATTGTTACTGGTATGGTTGTCTTATCTCTATGGATACCTTTGAAACAAAGATTCAATATAGGTACAGTAATCAATATTTTATGGCTAGGTACGGTAGTTGATGTAGCAATGAACAGCTTGGATGTCCCAAATAACATATCCATAAGAATACTGGGGGTTACACTTGCAATATTAATGATTGGGATAGGGACATCAATATACGTTGGAGCTGGCATTAGCACTGGGCCAAGAGATGGTGTAATGGTTGGTCTGGAACAAAGGGGAATTAAAATTGGTGTTGCTAGAACAATTATCGAATTATTTGCTTTAACTTCAGGATGGGTAATGGGTGGTACTGTAGGGTATGCATCGCCATTTATGGCTTTATTAATTGGTCCTATAGTACAAAAGGTATTACCTTATGTAGATTTTCGAAAAAAGTAGTATTATCGATTATCGTTTCTATATGGAGAATAAATTAACCTTCTTAGTTATCATAAAAACCTTAATCCTGCTCCCTTTATTTTTTGGTATATTAGCTTTGTGCTGTATTGCCATTTTACTTTGCACAATCCTACCCAATGGTAAAAATTTGGCTACTAAAGTATACGAGCTATTCGCACTAACAGGGATTAAGTTTATTGGATTGAATATAAAAGTTCAAGGTGAAGAATATGTGGACACAGATCAATCTTATGTTGTTGTTTCTAACCATCCCTCAACTATAGATATATTCACACATATTCATTGCCTCCCCGTATCAATTAGGTTTCTTACTAAAGCAGAGTTATTCAAAATTCCTATTTTTGGTTCAGTGTTAAGAATCTTAGGCTTGCCAAAAGTTGACAGAAACAAAACTGATAAAACAAATATAAACAAGTCTATTGAGGAAGTAATTCATAACAAATATTCAATAATGGTCTTCTCCGAAGGAACAAGGTCTAGGTCGGAGACAAACTTGCTCCCATTTAAGAAAGGAGCGGCATGGATAGCTATCAATTATAAACTCCCTATTCTTCCTGTAGTAACTAGAAACGCTGGAAAATTGATGCCCAGGGGGAAAGTCTGGTTGAAAAGTGGCAATGTAGACATCGAGATACTCCAACCAATAGATACACACAAGATGTCTCTTGATGAAGTAGGAGAATTAACTAGTAGAGTAGAAGATATAATTAAATCTAAAATTTAATGAATTTCTCTAGAAATTCAGCTAATTCCTTATATACCTGGCTTGATTCATCATCAAGGTAAGGAATGCTCTCCTCAGCATCTTTAAGTAAAAAAGATTCTTCATAACATATAAATCCGTATTTTTCTAACTGATGACCAAGCATATCTCTGGCATCCTGAGAATTTCCTCCCTGCCCTAGTACAGAGCTCATTATTGCTATTTTCTTTCTTTTAAACAATTCATTGTATTCAAAATTATCGAAACTTAGAGATAGCCAATCTAATGCATTTTTTAAGCTTGGGGCATAACCTCCATTAAGAATCGGACTAAATACAATGACTTTATCTGAATGAATTAAGCTCTCCCGCGCAGGTATTAATGTTTTAGGAAGTGGTTCTACAGATTCAGAAACAAATGGGATCCCAGTTGTAAGATCATGAAATAAATCAACTTTTAGACTATTTGATTTTGACAAGTACTCATATGCTGACTTAGCCAATTTGTTATTTGTAGACTCTTTCCTTACTCCCCCTGATAATAATGTATAGTTCATAATTATTATTCAATTGTAATTGTGAGATAATAAAAATACAATGGATTCAAACCTATATAAGCAATTTAATTCAATAGACATAAGAGTAGGGAAGATAATTCAAGCTGGAGAATTTCCAGAAGCTCAAAATCCATCTTATAAGCTAAAAATTGACTTTGGAGAAAAAATAGGAGTGCTTAAGAGCAGTGCACAAATTACAAACTATAGTATTGACGAATTAAATAATAGACTATGCATAGCTGTAGTAAACCTGGGAGATAAACAAATTGGACCATTTATAAGCGAATGCTTAATTTTGGGGTCTATCAATAAAAATGGGGAAGTTTTACTCCTTGAGCCTAATCCAAATGCTGAACTAGGAGATAGGATCTCTTAAGACTCTCTCTACATTATTTAATGTAATTTCAGGATTAAGATGTGCAATTCTCTTAGTAATAAGTTCTCCATTTTTGTTTAAAAGACATATTGTAGGAGTAACTGATAGTTTTAATTTCTCAACTAAATCAAAATATTTACTTTCAATATCTTTTGCTTCTATCTGGACGACTTGAATATTTGAATACTTTTTTGAAATAGTATCTACTGCAGATCTTATTGGTAAACAACCTGCACAATAAATTGAGGAAAATTCAACTAGTAAGTAGTCCTTTTCTTTTAATGGAAACATTCCATCAAAGTCATAATTTTTAGCTCTTATTTTCTTTGAGATTACGAAATAAGCAAAATAACTGCTTATAAGAAGAAAAATTGCATAAAAAATAAAATAGCTTAAGTCAAAAAAAGAAAAAGTTAGAAGCAAAAGTGTAACAAAACCAATGTAAATAAGTATCAAGCTATATTTATTGAGTTCACCTAGAATCTTGTATTTAGTAAAAAGACTAACAATTCGCATAACTTAATCATAATCTTGATAATTAGTTTTATAATTTTTATAGATGGACTTAATTGCAGAACTCAAAAAAAATGGTTACAGAATAACAAAAGCAAGAACAGCTGTTTGTAGCATTCTAGAAAACTCTGGTCACTTCCATTTGACTGCTGAAGAAATATTTAAGCGTGTTAAAACTAAGTCAAAAGTTAAAATTGATAGAGCAACTGTTTATCGTACTCTAGACTCTTTAGAAGAACTAAATCTTATAACTCATGCGCATAGACCACATGATTCAGGATACTATTTTATTAATAAGGATAATTTGAATACGCATATCGTATGTAAGTCTTGTAATAAAATAGTAGATCTTTCAAAGAAGTCTCAAAAAACAATATTAAGAAATATACAGAATGAAACTGGATTTAAGTCAATTGACTCTAACTATATAATTCGAGGTTTCTGCAAAAATTGTAAATAGTTATTGCAAATCTATTGCAATAACTATTTACAATTTGTACAATAGATTTATGCATGTCCCAGATGGATTTATTAATGCACCTGTATCAGCAGTAGCAGGACTAATTAGTATTAGTTCTATTTGGACTGCTACAAAGGCAGCAAACAAATTCCTTGCAGATAAACTAATTGCGATTGCGGGTATGATGTCTGCTTTGATTTTTGTCTTACAAATGATCAACTTCCCTATCGCAGCAGGAACAAGTGGCCATCTATTGGGTGGAACATTAGCAGTAATTGTACTTGGTCCATCTCTCGGAATATTATGTGTATCAATCGTCGTAATCTTGCAAGCATTACTTTTCGCAGATGGTGGCCTAAGTGCACTAGGTATAAATATATTAAACATAGCAATAGTTACTGGGCTAATCGGCTGGCTAGTGATATCGAATTGGAAAAAGTTTTTTGGAGATAATTCTTCATCAATAGTTATAGGGTCGTTCATTGCTGGAATGATGTCGGTTATTATGTCATCTATTGCTTTTGTCGTTGAATATTTCTTCGGAGGAACTGTTTCAGTAGAGGTAAGTAGGGTATTCTCTGCTATGGTTTCAAGCCATTTCCTTATCGGAATAGGTGAGGGGATAATAACGGCATTGATTGTAAGCCTGCTATATAAGGTTAGGCCTGATATGTTGTATATCTCAAGAGAAAAAGAACTGAGCAGTAGAGCATTCTCGATTGTAGGGCTCCTAGTACTTATTATTTTTAGTGCTGTATTAATTACCCCTCTTGCATCGTCCTCCCCCGACGGACTTGAAAATGTGGCAAACAGGTTTGAATTTGAAAGCCAAAATAATGCACTAATTATCCTTGAAGACTATTCAATACCTGGAGTAAGTAACAACTTCATCTCAGTAGTCCTTAGTGGGCTACTAGGAATAATAGCTGTTGCTCTAATAATGAATATTTATCTTAACGTAAATAGAAAAAAGCAAGAATAATTATGTCTGGGAACCACATATCACAACACCTAAATAGTAAAAGTAATTTAATTTATATTTCTCCAACACAAAAGGTTTCCTCTGTGTTGATTTTTTCTCTGTCTTTAGCCTTTAATGATATTCGTAATACTTTAGTTTTTGTAACTATACTTTCTTGTATATTTACTTTTGTATTCCTTTCGGTAGATTCACTCAACTATGTCTTGAAGCGTATGTATGTAGTAATACCATTCATACTATTTGCTCTCTTGCTTCCATTTATAAGTAAGGGAGGCCCTCAAATTGGAACATTCGTAAGCTTTCCAATCTATAAAAATGGAGTATTTGAAATGCTTAACATATTAACTAAGTCTTTAGCAGGAGTAGCTATGGCAATATCTCTCACCGCAACTACGTCCCAATTTGATATCGTTAAAAGTCTTGAGAAACTTAGGATGCCTAAGGTCTTAGTAGCTATCCTATCTTTTGCGATAAGGTACATAACTGTATATAGTTCAGAATTCCATAGAGTAAGGCAGTCTATGAGATCTAGAGGCTTCAAGAATAGAGGGCCAAAAGACTCTGCTACTTTAGCTTATGCTGGTTCAGCAATGTTAATTAGAGGATTTGAAAGAGGGGAAAAAGTTTATCAAGCAATGATTTCGAGAGGATTTGATGGAGACCTATATATAAACACACAAGACTGGGATAGGTCAAGCCTTCTTAACTTTCTTTGCTTAATCACATTGGGAGTAAACCTAATGGGATTTATATTATGAAGGGGGAAATATCAATTACAGAACTGGCTTTTGAATATCCCGATGGAACAAAAGCAGTTGATGGTCTCAATCTTAAGATATCAGAAGGTGAAAGTGTTGCTATTCTTGGTCCTAACGGTGCAGGTAAAACAACATTAGTAATGCATCTAAACGGAATAATTAACATTCAAACCGGAGAAATATTAATTGGAAATAAAGAAGTAACCGAGAATAATCTCAAAAATATAAGAAAAGAAGTAGGAATAGTATTTCAAGATCCTGAACAGCAATTATTTATGCCAACAGTATATGAAGATGTTGAATTTGGACCTAGGAATTTTGGATTTACAGAGCAAGAGGTAGAAAAAAATGTAAAGAAAGCACTCAAGCAAGTTGGAATGTATGAATACAAGGAAAAAGCTCCTCACCATTTAAGCTTTGGACAAAAAAGAAAAGTAGCTATAGCTACTGTTCTTGCATCAAATCCTAACATTATTGTCCTTGATGAACCATCATCAAATCTAGATCCGTCATCTAGACGAGAACTAATAAATATAGTTAAATCACTCAACTCAACTGTAGTATTAGTTACACATGACATCCCACTTGCCTTGGAGCTTTGCCCAAGGACAGTTGTAATGAAAAGTGGTAAATTGCTTTGTGATATGAAGACTAATGAATTTTTAAGCAATGATGCTTTAATGAAAGAAGCTAGAGTTGAACTTCCTTTTGGTTTTGAAATGCATCATGAACTTCATCATTTGAAAGAAAAAGGAAAACATAAACATTAATGTTGACTATTTAGGTACTAATTCAAGTTGACTAATAAATCTATGTATTCTCTTCCTTGCTTCTCTTGCTTCTTTAATAGGGAAAAAATGCCAAGCATGCCAAAGATTATCCCAAACATCTAGTTCATTCTCAATATCTTGTACCTCTAATTTCTTTATAAACTCAATAGCATCATTGAACAGTAGTTCATTTGAAGCTACTTGGATAAAAACTGGAGGGAAAGAGCTAACATCCCCAAAGAGTGGAGATACAATCGGATCAGTAGGATCATGTTCGTTTGCATAATAAGCACCTACGTCTGTCATCCCGTCAAGTGCAAGAAGTATGTCTTTATTCTTTAAGTAGCTCCTGTCTATCATCTTGTCAGATAAATCTAACCAAGGGGAAAGCATAATTAGAGCAGAAGGTTTAATGGCAAAAGTATCATCTATACACACACCCGCTAAAAGATTTCCTCCTGCAGACTCTCCCATCCATATCTTGTTCTCGTCTGGGTGAATAGATTCTAGGTGCTCGAGAACTTTCTTAGCATCTTCATGTGCTGCGGGAAAATTATACTCTGGAGAAAGCCTGTAATGAAAAAAGTATATTGTCATTTGAAGATCGTTAGAAAGATTAGATATAAAATTTCTATGAGAAGTGATACTGCAATAAAAATACCCTCCTCCATGAAAATATACTCCTACCTGCCCTTCTATTTTTTTCTTAGGTTCAAATTTAAATATTTCTAGTGACTCTGTGTGAACTTCAGTAAGTGTTACATTTGGGTTGAATTCCTGCAGCCCTCCAATTAAATGTTCATTTCCTCTAGATGTTTCTGCATATTCAATCCTTTCTTTATATGTGATCTCTCCTTGAGATAGAACCATATAGTCCCTCACCTTTCTAAAGAGCAAAAATTTCCTATATAAAGGAGTCCTAAGGAAATATGGGAGCTTAGGGATATATTTATATATTATGTTCTCAATTAGTCTTACAAAAATACCAAACATACATCACATATTACTACTTAACTAGAGGATAAATAAAAACTATAATTTAAATATGGAAGAAGATAGATTTAGAAATATTTCGTCTGGTTCAATAGCAATTCTTGGGTCAGGAGAAACTAGTCCTAATTTGCTGGGTGTACATAGGACAATGATTGATCGCCTAGAAAATATAAAGAACCCCTTGTTACTAGATTCACCTTTTGGGTTTCAAGAAAATGTAAATCAACTTTCAACAAAACTTAAAGAATTCTTTATGAAGAGCTTAAGTCTGGATATAGATATGGTTTCGTATAGAACCACAAATGAGATGGGGTCTGTAGAGTACTTCAAGTCTTTAGAAAGAATCAGCAAATCAAACTTCCTTTTTGCAGGGCCAGGAAGTCCTTCATATGCCATCAAGGTATGGAGGGATACTGAATTTCCTGAACATTTTATCTCTCTACTAAAAAATGATGGGTCTCTTGTTTTTTCTAGCGCTGCTGCTACTACATTGGGAGAGTACACCTTGCCTGTATATGAAATATATAAAGTTGGAGAAGAACCTTATTGGAGTAAAGGGTTGAACATACTTAGCGCTTTTAATATAAAAGCAACAATTATCCCTCACTTTAACAATAAAGAGGGAGGGAATCATGATACTAGATTTTGCTACATGGGAAAGACAAGGTTCGATAAATTAAGAAATAGTATTGATTCATTAATTATTGGCGTTGATGAACACACAGGATTAGTAATAGATGGAAAATCTAGACTAGGAGAAGTTTATGGAATTGGTAAGGTTACTCTTATCTCAAATAATAATGAAGTTGAGTATTCAGCAGGAAGTCAAATTTCATTTGATGAAATTAGTAAAGGAAAAGAAAATAAAGTAATACCAATTAAGAAGGAGGTAGAGGTAGATTATGAAAAGAAAACTAGCATTGAGGAAGCCTCGAACCTTATTGGTAAAGACAGCATTAATCGTGAGTCAATAAATAGGGTGCTTGGCCAAATTAAGCTCAATATAGAAGAACTGGAAAGCAAGACAGAGATTATAGACCCCTTGATTGAGCTAGTTATTGAAATAAGAAAAGAACTCAGGCTTTCAGGTAAGTTTGAACTATCAGATCACATTAGAAGTAAGGTAGAAGAATTAGGTATAGAAATTAACGACAAAGACTCTGAAAGCTCTTGGAAGTTTAAAGCTTAACTATAGGATAAGTTCCAAGAAAAATTATATCTTCCACAACATCTGCTAAATTCTCTTGTAACTCCTTAATTCTCTTATCATTCTTATCAGAACTAAAATCTATATAGAATTTATACTCCCAAGGTCTTCCTAATATAGGTCTTGATTCTAATTTGGTTAAGTTTAAATTTAGAGATGCAAATTCCTGAAGTGCTTTCAGTAGAGAGCCTGGCTTATCTGATGAAACAAGCACTGTAGAAGTCTTATACTCTTCAGCTTCTATCTTTAAACTTTTTTCTCCAATCAACAGAAATCTTGTATAGTTCTCTTCATTATCCGATATATTTTTCTTCAAAATAACAAATTCTTCTTCCATTTCAAAATGGTCTCCTGCAATTGCACCAATCTCTTGTTTGTTTTGGTTGATAAGATTGTATACACTTCCTCCTGTATCAACTACCGGAATAGCCTTATATCCCATCTCTTCAATAAAAGTTTTACATTGCTGCAAAGCTTGTGGATGTGAATGGACCTCGGCTATATTCTCAATATTGGACCCCTTGAGGCCAATTAATGCATGGCTTATCTTGTACATATATTCTGAAATTATTGGAATACCTGACCTAATTAGCTCCTCATACGAATCTACAACTGTGCCTGCTATTGAATTCTCAATTGGAAGCAAGCCAAAATCTACCTCTCCCACCTTGATGCTTTCAACAACTTGTGAGAAAGACTCTTTGGGGTAATAAATGCAATCATCAAATCTGTCTACCAGTAAAGCTTCTGAATAAGAACCTTTGGCTCCTTGATATGCTATTTTATTTTTCATTGCTTAGTAATAAGTCTAGTGCTTTGAAGTAACCTTCTGTACCTTCTCCAACTATGGATGAAGACACAATATCAGATATTAAATTTTTTTTCCTAAAATCCTCCCTTTCAGAAGGATTAGTAATATGAACCTCAACAACATTTTTATCTATTGCAAGTATTGCATCTCTAAGTGAAACACTCGTGTGTGTGTATCCGCCAGGATTAATAACTACCCCTATGCATTCTTCATCTTTGTAAGCAGTATGAAGCAAGTCGATTAGCTCTCCCTCTTGATTGCTTTGGTATGCCTTCAAAGTGAAACCCTTATTACTTAAATATATCTTCAAACTCTTAATTAAATCTTCATAAGACAAGCTGCCATATTTTTCAGGCTCTCTTGTCCCTAATAAATTGAGATTTGGTCCGTTAAGTAGGTATATATTCTTCATAATTCTTTAACAGCTCCAATTAAGGATCCTACTTCATCAATACTGAAGCTGTGAATAACAGCATTACCAATTGAGGACAGCAAAATGAACCTTAATTCATTATCTTTCAAATTTTTTTTATCATTAAGCAGATACTCAAGTAGTTTATTTTCTTCATTCCTAAACTGATATTCAGACTCCATCCCCCAGAAATCTAACAGGCCCTTCAATTCAATACTATATTGTTTATCCAAATCACAATAAATACTAGATAGAGAAAGGGAAGCCTTCATACCTATAGCTATTGCTTCCCCGTGTGAAATACTATAGTCGGAATCCACCTCAATTAAATGCCCGAGTGTGTGTCCAAAATTTAACTTCATTCTTTCTCCAGATTCGTTTAAGTCCTGCTCAACAAAATGTTTTTTTACTGAGATTGCTTTTTTAATCAATTCCCTACTTGGAGTAATTTCCCTTTTACTAAATATTTCTTCATAAATAGATTTATCAAATATATAACCTGATTTAATTATCTCCATAGTCCCATTTTTCACCTCGTCTTCATTTAAGCTGTCAAGAAATGATGGGTCGCAAATAACAGCTCTTGGTGGATTAATAAGGCCAATTTGGTTCTTCCCAAATGAAGTATTAACTCCATTTTTTCCTCCATGTGCTGCATCTATCATACAAACAAGAGTTGTTGGGATAAATGAAAAATTGACTCCTCTTTTGAAAGTTGAGGCTGCAAACCCTACTAGATCTGTTAATACCCCTCCTCCAACAGCATAAATGTGATTATTTTTTGTTATGCTTTGTTCAAACATGATGTTCCATAATCTCTCAATAGTGACTATAGACTTATTAGTCTCACCAACCTTAATTACATCAAAATTAAAATTGTTTTTTATATCAGAAACTAAGTTGTTGGGCACCTCTGAATCAATAACAAAAAAAGAGTCTTCATCAAATAATTTATTTTTAACATTAGATAAGTTTTCCTCTTCTGCCAATAAATAAACATCTGTAAATCCAGTGCTATATTCAAACTTTATTTTATCCATTGTCTATATTCCATTTAATCTCTTCTGCAACTTCATTGATACTCATACCATCAGTCAAGACTGTGTAGTGAAGGAGGTCATAAAATTTTTCTCTTGAGTTAAATATGCTTAAAGTTTGATCGTATCCTTGCTTTACTAATGGTCTTTCACTTTTGCTTATTCTTTTCCATAAAGTATTGAAAGGTGTATTTAAGTAAAAGCAATTTTTGTATGAGAGGACAAGATCCAAAAGGAAAGTATTGCTTAAA
>JAYZKG010000022.1:0-4878 GCA_036163695.1 Actinomycetota bacterium
CAATTATTATGATTACAGGTATTTTCATTAACTTGTATTTTTTTATTCTTTCTGGGAGCCTTGTATTTGAATTATCATAAACAGTACGATATTTAGATAATTTTTTTCTTATATTTTCAGAATTTGCATATGCATTCTCTGAAAGGGTTATTATCACTATTTGATCTGGGGCTAGCCAACCAGGAAGGTTCCCATTGTAATGTTCGAGCAAAATACCAGTAAACCTCTCAATAGAACCCAAAAGTGCTCTATGGATCATTACTGGTTGTAACTTTTTATTATCTTTATTTACATAGTTCAAATCAAAATTATCAGGTTGTGCAAAATCTACCTGTATTGTTGAAAGTTGCCATCTTCTGCCGATTGCATCCTTTACATGTAAGTCAATTTTGGGTCCATAAAACGCGCCCTCTCCAGAAGCAATTTTATATGGTATATCTTTTGTAATTAATGATTTCTTTAAGCTTTCAGTTGAGCTTTCCCATATTTTTGAATCTCCAATTGCTTTAGTTGGTTTAGTTGATAAATCAGCTTCTATCTCATTGAATCCGAAAACAGATAGCATACTAATGGAGAAATTTAGTAAGTTTTCAAGTTCGGCATCTAACTGTTCTATTGTACAAAATATATGAGCATCATCCTGTGTAAAGCCTCTTGCACGCAATAAACCATGTAAAACTCCAGTTTTTTCATATCTATATACAGAACCTAATTCAAATAATCGCATAGGGAGGTCTCTATAAGATCTGATATCTGATTGGTAAGAAAGTATATGGAATGGACAATTCATTGGCTTTAAATAATATTCACTTCCGTCTTCTACTTCCATAGATGGGTACATGGCATCTTTATAAAAATCTAAATGTCCGGAAGTCTCCCATAATGTAGATTTACCAATATGTGGTGTGGCAACTAAATCGTATCCATAATTTGTATGTTGAGTTTTGCTATATTTTTCTATTATTTCTCTTAAAATAGCGCCACGCGAATTCCAAATAAACTGACCTGGACCAAGTTGGTCAGACGAAATAAATAAATTTAGTTGTTTTCCGAGTTTACGATGATCTCTTTTATATGCTTCTTCTCTCTGAGTAAGATAAGTATCCAAATCTTTCTTTGTAAACCAAGAAGTTCCATAAATCCTTTGTAATTGATCATTAGTCTCTACTCCTCTCCAGTATGCACCGCCAACTCTAAGCAATTTAAAGTGCTTTAAGTAGGAAGTGTTCGGAACATGGGGTCCTAGACATAAATCTGTAAATTTATCATTAGAGTATGTTGTAACATTATCTGACTCAATCCCTTCGTCAGTATCAACAGATTCAATCAGTTCTAATTTATATTGTTGTTTATTAAATATTTTTTTTGCCATATTAACGTCAATAGTATCTCTACTGAAGTCTTGATTTGTTTTTGATATTTTATACATCTCATTTTCTATTTGAGCTAAATCTTCATCTGATATTGGTGAATCAAATAAGAAATCATAATAGAAACCATCATCTGTAGAAGGGCCTGTCCCAAATTGTGATGTTGGATATAAATTTGTTACTGCCTGAGCTAATAAGTGAGCTGTTGAGTGACGCAATATATCCAATGCATTAGGATCATTCTTTGTAATTATTCTTACTATTGAATCTTGATTGATTAAATGTGATAAGTCATATAGTTTATCTTGTATCTCGATAGCAATTGAATCAGCTAACAACCTTGGTCCAATATTGTCTGCTATCTCGTAACCTGTTACTTCAGTATCGTATTCTTGTATAGAGCCATCTGGTAATGTAATATTTATCATTTTATTCATCTGTTTAGTCTCTAATTAATTCTAATTGATTTAATAATAACTTCTTATACATTAATAAACATAGTTACACTATTTTCGATCCATATATATAAATGCATATATAAATATTTTCTCTATATTTTATTTAGAATGAATAAATGAAAAGGAATTGGTATTTACATTTATCAAAAGATATTTGGGTAGAATTTTGGGATGAGATACCAAATGCTACTATCAGTGTTCGATTTACAGTAAGTAAAAATAAAGAACTAATTAATTCTGAAATAAGATTATTACCAAAACAGCCCCACCCATATTCAACAAAAAATTATAGTCGAAAACCTGGAACTGATATTACAAACTCGGATAATTCACAAATTATGACAATAGATATCAGAAAAATAAATTTATTAAAAATAAGACAAAGAGCATTAAATATAATTTTCGATTACCAAGAAATAAATTCAGAACATTTTAATAAAATTACTAATAATATATTTAACTACCCGATTACAGCAAAAGAAGCTACAAAAATAATAAAAACAATTAAACATAAAAGAAATTCAACCGATCATTTAAGTTTGTTTTCTTTATTATATGTAATACAAATTCACAGAGGGAGTATCTCACCTTATAATGAGTTGGCGAAGGCTACTAATTATTCATCAAATTATATTAAAAATATAATTAAAAAAGCTAGGAAGGAAAGATTTCTTACTATACCGGTTAATAAAGGAATAGCGGGAGGTGCGTTAACTAATAAAACAATTCGAGTTTTAAGAAGTTACTCTTCGTAGATTGTGATTTTATTTATTATGATCTCTTCAACTGGCCTATCTGAACTGTCTGTTTGAATACTGGCAATTTTATCAATTACTTCTAATCCTTCAGTCACTTTACCAAAAATCGTATATTGGTATGGTAGTGGATAATCTTTGTGCATAATAAAAAATTGACTCCCATTAGTATTTGGACCAGCATTAGCCATAGCCAGTATGCCTCTATCGTATGGAATTGGATTGTCTAATTCATCATCGAATTTATAACCAGGATAAGTACCCATATCACCATGCCCAGTCCCACTAGGATCGCCACCTTGTATCATGAAACCAGGAATAACGCGATGGAAAATAACACCATCGTAATATCCATCCCTAGCAAGAAATATAAAATTATTTACAGTTATAGGGGCTATATCTGTATAGAACTGAATATTCATACTCCCTTGTGAAGTCTCTAATAAAGCTGTGTAAGTTTTAGTAGTGTCTATTAATAAATCTGGCTCGTTAGCATATGTTTTATTATCCATATCATCTCTTTCTGTAGTTAAATTATCATCAGTTTCAATACTTGACTCTACTATATTATCATCTTGGATAGATAGACTAGAGCATCCAGATAAAAGGAGTAAAAATATTGGTAAAAAATATTTCATTTTGAGGTATTAAATAATTTAACTTTTGCAACAGCACATAAGGTTAAAGTATCATCGATATACATTTTTGCTTCCCAAATTTGAATTTGTGAACCGGTTGAAATAGGAGTTGACTCACACCTTATAAATCCAGACTTAACACTTTTAATAAAATCTATAGATTGATTTATTCCAACGAAACTACCTTTACCGGTTGCATTTGCGCCAAAAGAGCAGGAAGATTCAGCAATTGAAGCGTAGACCCCACCATGAACTAATCCTCCTGGTTGCTTATGGTGAGTTTTTACTATTAATTTAGTTACTACCTTCTCTTTAGATACCTCTATAAATTCATGCCCGATCATGTAATCAAAACTATCTTCGAAATCAAGTTCAAATTTGAAATCTTTTGAAAATTTGAACTTATCTGTAAAATCTTCATTATTAAACTTCATTACTTAGCTCCATTGCTTTATATATTTTACTTTCTCCAACTCCTGTTATAAACCACCAAATACCGAAAAGTAATGTTGGAATATAGATACAACCTAAAATTACCCAGTATGAACTTAGATTAATTGGCTTTAAATGTTCTGCATACGCTACATAACTAGGAAGAAAACAAATTATCGTAATAAATAACGTAGTAAACGATGTCCATGTAAAATTTTTACCTACCCCAGCTACAACAATTTTTTTTTCAGTATTTGGAAACAAATAACTATTTTCTACTTTATTCACGATTAGTAAGTCTTTACTAAATAATGTATTAATTTTATTTTCATAGTGCTCGGATAGTCTCCTACTAAATATTAGATAATTAGCATGATACGAAAGAAGAACAAGAAAGAAAATACTGCCTATTGGTATCCAAAGATAAATCTCTTCAATAAATATTGCTACAGATAGTGAAAAATATAAAGTAACAAACATTAACCTTGTATCTGTTAAAAATTGTTTATGATAAAAGTTATTCATACTTCTAATACGTTTAAGTTGACTATGGAGTATATCAATTTCCTTCATAATATAAATTTAACTATTATATTAAAATAGTGACGAAAATTAAAGTCTTAATAGCAACTAATGTAGGGATAACAATTGCAATCATATACAACTTATTCTCAAAGATATATTTTGAGTTTAAAGGTGGATCAATAAGAGTTATCCAAACTTATAAAATTGAGTGCGGATTTACTAACGAAGTAATAAATAACTCTTTTTTAGAGAATGCGAGTAAGAACTTAAGTATGCACGCTGACTTATGTATTAATTTAGCTAGGTTGAGAATCTTTAATATAGTAATATTGTCTTTTTTATTAATTACGATTGCAATCTACACATATGTTTCAATAAAAAATTATAGGCCATACAGACCAATTGATGATTTATTAAAGATTCTAAGATTTAGAAATAATAACTAATACATAGTAGCTAGATCAATCTTTCCTGTTTTTCTAGCATACCTTAGTAAAGAAATATAGATTAGGTTAGAAATGATACAAAAAAAGAAACTTGTTATGAAAAACTTTTCATAAGGAGGAGGGGTGTCTCTAAAGTATGAAAATAATGAATGCCTTATAATTTCTATCCAATGAGTAAAAGGTAAAGCGTCTGAATAAATCTTTACAGTACTAGGTAGCATATCTGTTTTAATTATTGAGCCAGAAACTAAATA
>JAYZKG010000023.1:0-24619 GCA_036163695.1 Actinomycetota bacterium
TTAATGCGACGTTTCCAGGGTGAAAGAATTCAAGGAATAATGGATAAATTAAATTTACCTGATAACGAAAGAATTGAACAAAAAATGGTTTCAAAAAGTATTGAAAGAGCACAAGCACAGGTCGAATCTCTGAACTTTGAAATAAGAAAAAATGTACTTAAGTTTGACCAGGTATTAAATCAACAAAGAGAAGTAATCTATAAATGGCGTAAGAGGTTACTTGACTCAAAAGAGAATAGAGAACTCGTTTATGAATGGAAAGAAGATGTTTTTGATGAAATAGATTTACAGTATGACCAACTTAAGTCATCTTTTGAGTCAATTCAAGATTATCAGGAAAATTTAGAAGAAATTTTTGCTAGTGTGTTAAACGAAAAAAACAGGGAGGTATTATTAGACGACTATGATTTGAGTCCTAAATCAGAATTAGAGTTAAAAAATATTCTTGATGTGTTATTTCGAAAAAAAATGGAAGATGATGGGTTCTGGGAAATTGGGAGGATGGCCTCACTTTCTTTTGTAGATCAATCATGGAGAGACCATCTAGCTGAGATGGATCATATAAGAACAGGAATAGGTTTAAGAGCAATGGGGCAAAGAGATCCTCTTGTAGAATACCAAAAAGAAGGTTACGATTTATTTGAGGAATTAGTTACTAGAGTTAAGTTTTCAGTAATCCGTGTATTGCTTAATTTTGAAAAAGAAATAATGGTAAATACTGAAGAAAAGGTGGAGAATGTAAATAAGAAATCAATAGGTAGGAACGATCCCTGCCATTGTGGTTCTGGTAAGAAATATAAAAGGTGTCATGGATAATGTATAAAGAATTAGTTGAAAAGAATAAAGAACTCCAAGAAAGGCTCGATTCTGCAAAGGAGTATCTTTGACTATGAGAAGAAACAAGCAAGACTAGATGAAATCAAGGGTGATATGGAGAGCCCAAATTTTTGGGAAGATAAGTCATATGCCACAAAAATATCAAGAGAGTCTTCAAGCTTGACTAGAGTTCTAGATTTATTGGAAGAAATTGGAAAAGAACTAATTGATAACTCAGAGTTAATCGAAATAAGTAAAGAAGATATGACATATCTAGAAAAGCTTTCTTCTTCATTGGAGTTAATAGAGAAAAAAATATTAGAGCTTGAAGAAGAATCCCTTTACTTCAGTGAGTATGACAATCATGAAGCATTGTTATCAGTTAATGCTGGTGCAGGAGGGGTTGATGCACATGATTGGGCAGAGATGCTTTATCGCATGTATACAAGATTTCTTGAGAAGAGGGATATCCCTTATCAGGTTGAGGAATTGTCAGAAGGGGAAGAGGCAGGAATTAAATCTGTTAGCTTGCGGATAGAAAGTTTTAGATCTTATGGCTTACTTGAATCAGAAAGAGGTGTACATAGATTAGTCCGTATCAGTCCTTTTGATTCAAATAAAAGGAGGCATACTAGCTTTGCTGGGGTAGATGTTGTTCCGATTATTGAAGATGAGGATATAGTCTTAGATACCGATGATTTAAGAATTGATGTCTATAGATCTTCAGGAGCTGGGGGACAGCACGTAAATACTACAGATTCAGCAGTAAGGATAACGCACTTATCTACAGGAATAGTTGTAGCATGCCAGGCTGAAAGATCACAATTGCAAAATAAGAATAGAGCATTACAGATACTAAAATCAAAACTGATTTCACTAAATAAAGAAATGCATTTAGATAAAATAGACAACATAAGAGGAGAGCAAGTAGAAGCTGGATGGGGTCGGCAAATTAGGTCTTATGTAATGCAGCCATACCAGCAAGTGAAAGATTTAAGATCTGGATATGAAATGGGTAATATAGAAGCAGTATTAAACGGAGACATTGGCATTTTTTGTAAAGAGTATTTAAAATGGAGAAGACAGGGTAGCAATGATTAGTTTTAACGATATTTCTTTAGTATTTCCAGGAGGCAGTGTCGCCTTATCAAATGTAAATACAAAAGTTGGAGATGGGGAATTTATTTATCTAATAGGTCCATCAGGTTCAGGTAAGTCAAGTTTTCTTAAAATTATATATAAAGAGCTAGAGCCCACAAATGGAGAAGTTGAGGTTACGGGTATTAACTTGAATACTCTTGCTTCATGGAGAGTTCCACTTTTAAGGAGAAAGTTAGGAATTGTTTTACAAGAGCCTAAATTATTGAAAGACAGGACAGTAAGTGAAAACATTAGTTTTGCAATGGAAGTTTTAGGGTTTTCCCCTTATGAAATAAAGAATCAGGTCAATCAGCTTCTGTCCCTAGTAGAAATTGAGAATGAAGCATATAAATATCCTGACCAATTATCCAGTGGTCAGCAAACAAGAGTTGCAATCGCAAGAGCTCTTGCAAGTAAGCCTTTGGTTCTTTTATGTGATGAACCAACTGGTAATCTTGATCCTGAATTAAGTTCAAAGATTGTCGTCCTTTTAGAAAAAATTAATAGAGCAGGCACAACTGTTGTAATGGCAACTCATGATTCAGGGATAGTTAATCGAAGAAAAAAAAGGATTATTGAATTAAGCAACGGGAAAATTATCAGGGATGAAGATCGCGGTAGATATAATTTTGTAGGGAATACGTAAAGATGCAAAAGTTTTCATATGTCTTCAGAGATACTCTATTAAATATTAGGAGAAATCCTTTGTTAAGTATTGCAACTATTCTTTCAGTTTTAGTTTCTTGCTTTCTTGCTTTTGTCACCCTTACTGGTAAAGCAGTTGTTGAAGAAAATACATCAAGATGGCAGAACGGAGTTCACGTGGTTGTCTTCCTTGACGATAGAGTTACTACAACAGCCCATCAGCAACTTCAAGAATCAATAAAAACTTATAGCGAGGTACGTGAAGTAAATTACTTTTCTAAACAACAAGCCGAGGAAGAGTTTAGGTTTTTGTTTCAAGACCAAACTGAGCTTATTGAGGAAGTGGATTTCTCTATTCTGCCATCATCTCTTAGGGTTAATCTATATGATCCCTCCAACTACCAATTAATAATTGACAGGCTTCAAGGGAATCCTGCAGTCCGTGAAGTAAGAGCGTCCGGAGAGGCTATCCAAAGGCTCTTAGATATGACCTCAACCCTAATTGTTGCTGCATCAAGTTTTGCTGTCGTAGTAGGGTTTGCTGCTTTCATTTTAATTTGGAACACAATTCGTTTAACTTCCTATGCAAAGCGTGAAGAAATTGAGATTATGAAGATTGTTGGAGCATCTTCTCTATACATTCGATTTCCTTTTATCCTTGAAGCAATAATGGAATCTCTCATAGGAGCTGTAGTTGCTGTCGGTTTGGGGGTAGGTCTAATGAACTATATTAGTGACTCCTCAATCTCTGAGAGCATATTTACTATTCAAATATCTGATAGTTATCTACTTGAATTAACTTTATTGATTTTTCTAACCTCTTTGCTTTTCGCAGTAGTAGCAAGTTTATTTGGTACTCGAAAGTTACTCCATGTATAGGATAAGTAAAGCTTTAGTTCCGCTCCTTTCTTTGATGATTTTTTTTGGAGGGGTAATACCAGTCGATGCTTATGCGATTACTGCTGAAGATAGATTAGTTGATGTTGAAAGACAGCTACAAGCTATAGCAGATGAAATAAGAAAATATGAAGGGGAAAGAACTGAGCTGGAAAAACAAATTCTTGAGAATGACCAAGCACTGAAAGAAGTGAATGCAGAACTAGTAATTGTTAGGGGAAAACTTTCAGAAGCTGAGAAAGCATTAGAAGTAGCACTCCAAGGCTATGACGCATCTCTTGATGAGTTAACCAAAGTGCAAACTGTAATAGTAGATGAGCAATCTAAATTAGGAAAGATTCAGACTGAAATATCTAAGGTTACAGCTGAACTAATCGATACTCAAGTAAGTCTCGAAATAGCAAATGAGGATCTAGATGAACAAGCAGTAAACTTATACATAAACGGAGTCATGAGTCCTGCTACAGCACTATTTGTTGACTTAGATGACCTTACAGGATTTATAGCTGCTTTAGGATATTCTTCTGTGATAGTTGATTCAGCGAATAAGATTGTTGACCAACTTAAAGCCTTGGAAGGCTTAGCAGAAACACAAACTGAATACTTAATAAAAAGAGAAGAAGAGAGACAAACTACGATTGATACCTTAAGAGAAGAAGAAGAAAGGAAAGTGAACCTCTCTATTGCTGCAGCAGAATATGCTGATGAGGTTGAGGAAAGTAAACAAAGAGTCGAAGAAGAGAAAATTCAAGTTGAAGCGAAAAAGGCTAAGCTTACTCTAGAAAGACAGAGAAGTAAGACTCTTTTATACAAAGCAAATAAAGAACTTGAGAAGCTAGATAAAGAGCACGCAGACCTAGAAACATTAGAGGATGCGATTCAGGCAGACATATTAAGATTAAGCACTTTAGGAGGTGTTGCTCCAGATCAATTACTTTGGCCTGTTGATGGAGGATACATCTCTAGTGGTTATAAATGGAGAAGGTTAGGAGGGACGACCACATTTCATGGAGCAATAGATATAGCAGTAGCAAGAGGAACTCCCATCAAAGCTGCTGCAGGTGGAGTTGTGATTTTAGCTAGATACTATGGTTTAGCTGGGAAAACTGTTTTTATTGATCATGGAGGGGGGATGACAACTTTGTATTTCCATATGGACAGAATTGATGTTACTAAAGGAGATACAGTAGTAATTGGTGATCAGATAGGAACCGTTGGAACAACAGGTAGGTCTACAGGGTCACATTTACATTTTGAGACAAGACTAGCAAATCCTTATTCTATTTCTTGTAGCTATAGATATCTAGACCCAACTTCACGTGGAAGAGTTAACCCACTATGTTTCTTGCCATAGGATTATGAAAGTATTTGCAGAAAATAGGAAAGCTAGAAATTCATATGAGTTCCTAGAATTTATTGAAGCCGGAGTAGTACTTTCAGGACAAGAAACTAAAAGTATAAGAAACGGGGGAGCTTCTTTAATTGATGCTTTTGCTGTAATTGAAAATGAAGAAGCTTGGATAAGAGAATTAAATATAGAGAGATACAAATTTTCTAGTCAAGAGGACTATGAACCAAAAAAAGTTAGAAAGTTGTTACTACACAAAAAAGAGATTAAGAGATTGATTGGTCTAACTTCAATTAAGGGAAATGCTCTTGTCGCTACTAAGATCTTTGAAAAGAACGGTTATATAAAAATTGAACTTGCTTTAGCAAAAGGAAAAAGAGACTATGACAAAAGAAAAAAAATTACTAAGAAGCAACACCAAAAGGAAATGAAGGATTACAAAGAGTAAATAAATCGAATTTAGTTTTATTCTTTCAACTAATTACACAGATAAAATAGAATTAATTACATTGAGGAGAATTTATGGCAAAAGAAATTAATGAAAAAGAATTTAATGAATTGATAAATGGAGAATCACTTGTTGTTGTTGATTTCCATGCTGATTGGTGTGGCCCGTGCAAGGTTCTCAGCCCAATCTTGGATGAACTCGATTCTGAAATTGATAATGTAGAGTTTGTTAAATTAAATGTAGACAACTATCCAGAGCTTTCTGGTTCTTATGGGATTATGGCAGTTCCTACAGTCATTATGTTTCAGAATGGAGAGATGAAAGATAGATTTTCTGGTGTCCAACCTAAAGAAGTAATTTCAGAAAAGGTATTAGCTTTAGGCGATTGAATTGATTTGACAGATAGAACATTACTGAAAATAATCCTCTTTATTCAAAGTACAATTTTATTGTTAGTAATTACAGGGTTATTCTATGTTAGGTCGGAGTTACTCTTTATAAGAGGAGAAGTAGCATCAGCTATTTCGAATATAATACCTATTTTTGAGGAAATTTCATTGATACTACCTGGGTTAAATTCATCAATTGATATAGTTCTCTCACTAGGTGACTCTCTAGCTATTCTGGATAATATAAATAATCTTTTAAATAAGCTTTTAGGTGGGTAATTGAAAGACATTGGGGAAATAGTGGTTTACGGGGCTCCATGGTGTGGAGACTGTGTAAGGTCAGAAGCTCTTTTAGATAGTTTAAATATTTTGTATAAAAAAGTTGATATCGACAAACAGAGGGAAGTAGAACAGTACATAAAAGAGAAACAGAATGGTTTGAGGAAAATTCCTCATATTGTTTTTGAAGACGAGTCATTCTTAGTTGAACCAAGTGATGAGGAGTTAATGAACAAAATTCAAGAATTAATTTCTAAAACCGAAAGTAGAAATTGAAGATGAAAATTTTGGTTTGTGACAAAATTGACCCAGAAGTTCTAAAAGAGCTCTCCCTCCTAGGACAAATTACAGATATTTCTAATGACAACAATAAAGATTTAATTCATAAAGAAATAGTAGATTCTTCCATAGTAGTAATTAGGAGTGCAACAACAATTTCAAAAGACCTTATCGACTCTTCTCGTGAATTAAAGATTATAGCCAGAGCTGGTGTAGGGGTTGACAATATAGATATTGAAGCAGCAACCCAAAAGAATATTTATATAATTAATGCTCCATATTCCAATGTTATATCAGCAGCTGAAATTACAGTCGGGTTAATTTTATCTGTAGCTAGAAATATTGTCTCAGCAAATATATCCATGAAAAATGGAGAATGGAATAGGTCAGATTTTATGGGCATCGAATTATTTGAAAAGCAACTCGGCTTAGTTGGGTTTGGGAAAGTAGGAAATTTAGTAGCGGAAAGGATGTTAGCTTTTGGTATGAAGATAGGCATCTATGACCCCTATATAGGTACTGTCGATGAACCTTATACGAGATTTGAATCTTTAGACGAATTACTTAAATCAAGTGATGTAATTTCTCTACATCTTATTAAAACTTCCGAAACCCTTAATTTAATTAGCAAGAAAAAATTAGATCTTTTAAAGAAGGAAGCAATATTTATTAATGCTTCAAGAGGAGGAATTGTAGACGAGGAAGCTCTACTGAAGAAGAAAGAAAAAAAAGAAATTTATGGATTTGGATTGGACGTTTATGCTTCCGAACCACCAGAGTTTAGCGAATCTCTTTTGAATACAGATGGGATAACCCTTCCTCACTTAGGGGCCTCTACTAATGATGCACAATTTAGGGCTGGGATCGAGTTAGTTGACAATATTAAGAAAGTTTTAGATGGAAATAAGAAAATAGCACTTAATTTTGATGATATAAACTAATTTTTTCTTGTTTAATGATTCAACTTGGTTCATAATGGTTAGATGGATAACTCAAATAAATTAAATTTTATTAACTATAGGTCCCTCTGCAATGTCATTGCAATATTTGGAGGTATGTTTGCGGTTGTATCAGCACTGGCACCAGATACTATTGCTCAGCTTTTTAATATTTCAAGATCTGGTTCATCAAGCGCTAATTGGGTTAACCAAGATAGAACAGTTTGGATTACTCTCGGCAGCCTTTCTCTTCTAGCTTCTTGGGCGAGATTCGTTGTTGAAGTATATGCACAGAAGATTTTTATGAAATTCTTCAGTGTATTTTTTGGAGCTTTTGCTATAAGTAATGCTTTGCATGGTATCGAAAGCGGAGCAAATGTTAATTCAATTAGTATCGCTTCAATAGCTGGCCTATTAGCATTATCTTGGTTCTGCTGGATGAATGGAAGAGGTGTTGAGCCTAATACTAAGAAGTTAGCATCAAACCAACCTATTTCAGTTATATCTCAAGAAGATAGCCAAAAGGCTAGTGGGTAAATAAGAAATAAATTAATTTAATTTAATCTTGTATATCAAATATACTTTCAAGTCTTTCGTATGTTGGCCATCCATAGGGGAGACATCCATTTGTTGATTTGCTCTGTTGCATCATTAGAGGAGCCAATGCTCCTTCAGCAGGACAAGTAGTATGTCCCCAACCAAGCATGTGCCCTACCTCATGATTAATTAGATAGAGTCTGTAAGTAGCTAAGTCAGTACCAAAATCTCTAGCTCCTGCTATCCAGCGAAAATAATTTAAGACTACTCGGTTTTCTCTTCTACATGAATATATCCCATTAGTAGCCAACGGAGCACACAATTGATCTACTGTATCTGGAGTAGCAAAAATAATTTCAAAATCACTCTTTTCAAGACTAGTAAATTGGAACTCTTTACCAACAATTGAAGACCACCCTCTAGAGTCATTTAGCACTTTTAATATTAGATTTGAAGCACACTCAAGTCCTATGTCTACTTTAGCTTCTATCTTTAGGCTTATGTTGATTGTGTCTTTTTTGTAAGAGTTTGAATTTTCCAGTAATTCCCATTGTTCAGTAGGGTTGATATTTTTATTTTCAGTTAAGCATCCTTCAGCTAAGTCCACAGTCTCTATTTTTGTTCTAGTTTTTCTTTCTTCTTCTGTTACAAAAATAGCAAGATTTGAGATAGCCACTTCTGCACCGTCACTCTCTCCTATACCAAGATTATCATTATAAGAGGTAGAAGGTTCTTCTTCCGGGATAGACTCAAGCATAGTTGTAGTTGTAGTTGTAGTTGTAGGATCTTCTAATTCGAAATTTTCGTTTAGATTGTCATCTATTGATTTTTCTTCTACAGCCATAACTGGGAAATTTTCAACTTTTTCTTCAAAGAGCAAGGTAGTAATTATGTAAATTGAACAAAAAATAAATACAAACGTTGTACCCAGCAAGAGTGTGTTTCTCTTCTCCATCCCACTGGTAATCTTAAAGGTTTAATCAAATACATCAATAGGTAATTATTCTCTATTTTATTTAGTAAGAAACTTATGGAATAGAAAGACCATCTAATATAAAATATAACTTATGGTTCACCATAAATTTTATAACAATAAGTTTGTATTAATTACAATGATTCTTCTTATGTTTGCTTCATGCTCTAATGGTGAAGAGGATTTAGTAATTGAGGAGGCCCAAGTTGCTGTTGAAGAAACAACTACTACAACTACAGCCCCACCTGTTGAAGAAACAACTACTACAACTACAGCTCCACCTGTTGAAGAGGAGTGTATCCCAAAAGATAATTCATCCTACAGCCTAGATACAACAAAGGATATCCAAAGATTTTTATTAGATAATGGGTTTGAACCAGGACCAGTGGACGGTTACATGGGAGAGACAACAATGAATGCTATAAAACAGTTTCAGGCAACAGTAGGATTGGTTGCAGATGGAGATGTTGGTCCCAATACTATTCAAGCTATGAGGGCTTGGACAGGTTGTGAGGATATAACTATCCAAACTACTACTACAGTTCCACAGTCTACAACTACTACTACAGTTCCACAGTCTACAACTACTACTACAGTTCCACAGTCTACAACTACTACTACAGTTCCTGCTAGCTCTGGACAGGATGTCGGATACCAAGGCTATGTTTCCCCAACTGATAATCAGTTTGCCTCTTACCTTAGGTCAACAAATGAGGACACTAGTTTTTGTTCTTCTGCAAATTATTTTAAAGATGGTCCTAATAAGGGTTCCGATGTAGGTTTACCAAACATATACAATCTATACCCTTCAGTTCCGTCATTGTCTTCTTCTTCAGTTACAACAAATATAACTTCAGATGCTGAATTCAGTTTTCAAGTTACTGTCAATGGAAACGGAGATTCAAATTATAGATTTTATTTCATAGAACCATTTACTGCTACCTACAAAGAAATAATTGCTGATTCCATTTCAGTTACCTCTGGTTCAACGGTAGCTACTTTTAGCAAGGTTAATTTAACAAACGGGTATTGGTTCTATGGATATGCAGATAATGGCACAGGAGGCATTGTTAAAGCTGAAGGAGTTAGAGAGTTCTTGGCAGGTTCTCCAATTACACAAGAAGATACAGATATGGGAGATTTTGAAAGAGTTTGGCTTAGTACTCCTACTCAAAAAATATCTAATGCAGCTGGAGTTACTGCAGGAGAAGTTCTATATATTACATACCTTTTAGATACAGGGTATAACTCTAGAACTACTACAACTGAAACAATAGATTCAAGCACAAATACAGTAAAGCTAAATTCTGGTAACGACTTAGAAGCAGGAGATGTAATTATCATGCATGATGAACTCATGCTTATTAATTCTAAGCCTACTCCAGCAACTCTTAATGTTCAGAGAGGCTACCTCAATACTGCACCCGCTGTTCACAACCAAGGATCTAGTGTTAAAGAGTTAGTTTCTAAATCAGAATCAAATATGGTAGGTGTTAATGGCTATGCAGTATTTAAGGGTAATAGTGGGTATAAATTTTCTGTTTCACTTGGCAAAGAAGGGGTACCTTCTCCTTTTCAACTATCCTCAGACTGTCCAAAAGATGTTTATTCACTTGATTATATAAAAATATTTGGATGGAGAGAAAAGGGTAAATCCAGTGTTGAGACTACTGATGCAAAGTCAATTGATAGTGTTGTATCAAACGATTCATTTAATTTTGTCGGAGGTGATACCTCTTATACTTCTCCATCTATTCAAGCTGCTAGCTCTGATGGTTCATTCCTTAATACTGGACCTAAGAGTATAACCCTGAATCAAGGAGAAAAAATTGAATTTGACTTTGCCGGCATTAGTAATGGGTCACGGGAAGTAACATTTATTGAGTTAGAGTTTGACATGAGCCCACTTACATCAGCAAAAAATCAATCATCGAGAAAAATTGTGTTTACTTCAAGTGGGGGTTCTTATAAATATGTACAAACACTTGAGTCTCTCTCAACGACCACTTCTTTTGCGGGTAATACATGGGAGAAGGGATATAGATATATACTGAAGTCTATAACAATAAGTGATGGGGTTTCTAAGATTAAGTATAGTTCTAATGGAGTATTAGAGAATTTGACTACAAGTGAGGAATCTACTCATGATGTATACTATCTCGATCAATTTATTTTTAGTATCACTGATTAATTTTAATGGCAACTTGTAATTACTATTTTACATAAAAATGACGATACCTTCAGAACTCAAATCTGCTATTGAAGATTCTGGCTTTGCAGCGTTAGCTACTCATAATTCAAAAACTGAAATCCAAAATCATTTAATGTGGATTGACTATGAAGAAGACAGGTTTTTAATCAATACTGAACAAGGGAGAAAAAAGACAGAGAATATTCGACTAGACGAGACATTGACATTGTTAATCTTTCATCCGAATCAAATGTATAGAAGTTGGGAGGTAAGAGGCAGAGTAGAAGAAGTCAAGGAAGGAAAAAGTGCTAATAATCATATTGACAAGTTGTCGCAAAGATATCTTAATAAGCCCTACAAACGTGAAAAAGGAATTTCTTGGGAGAGTGCAGGAATAAAAGATAGGGAAATCTGGGTAATTAATGCAGATAAAATAATAACCATGAGCTCTGTTGCAAGTCAGCCAATCTCAGAGTAAAACTTAAGGTACGGGTTTGATTCAAATAATTCTAGGTATTCATTTGTCTTAGAGAAATGAGTCTTAATCAACTCTTCACCATATAAAGACAGGTCTCCACCCCTTTCATCTAAAGCTCCAGATTTTCTATATATTTTTTCTGGCATTTTTTTTATAAACTTCTTTATATTTTCTTCAGAAACTCTTAAATATTTTCCCAGTGGTAAGAATACATTGATAGATTTTGGAACTACATGGCATGCAAAACAGTAAAGTGATCCAAAAATAGCCCAGTCTGTCTCAGAAGGTCTCCTACCTTTTTCAAAGATTGATAAATCGTAATTTAAGAAAAATAAAAAGGGATCATGATTTAAGCTAGAAGGGTCATTTAGCTGCTTAAATATAAATCTATCTAGGTTTTTTATGTCTATTTGGTCGACTCTATCTCCAATACTATTCTTTTTTAAGGAGATTTCATCTTCTATAGTTTCAATTTGTATCTTATTAATTATGATTTTTCCATAGTTGTTTGTTACCTCACATTTAACCTGAAGCTCACTTGGTATATAAATTAGTCCATCATTATCATTTGAATTAATAATCAAATCAATTGATTCATTTAATTCAAAGCTTTTACTTGATATTTCCATACTTAAATAATAGTTGAATTATTCCTTTGATTAGTCTTAATATCTAAGCCATAATTTATATATGGGGGTGAACTGGCTTCGACTTTGAAGTGAGTCTCTCAGTAGCGAGCCGAGGGTCCTAGGGCCTCGTAAAAAACGTAGGAAAAATAATAACTGCTAAACCTAAATTAGCAATAGCTGCGTAAGCAGCTCACTACCTTATCGGGGCTCCCATCTCGGATAGGGATAGTGTTGAAATATGGGATGCCAAGTTGCTTTACCGAACAACTTGAAAGCTTAAGGTAAAAACTATCTAGAGTAGGTTTTCGGTGGCTCTCTAAATAGTAATTCACCGAATGCGCTCGGAGAAGCTGTTTGGTAGCTTAAAAGGACCGGGGTTCAACTCCCCGCACCTCCACCAAAGATGAATAAATATTATGATTTTGCGATTATCGGTGCAGGTATTGTAGGAGTTTCTACAGGTTTAAAGCTTATTGAAAATGGCAAGACGGTTTTAATTTTAGAGAAAGAAAAATCTCCCGGAATACATCAATCGGGTAGAAACTCTGGAGTAATTCATTCCGGGATTTACTACAAACCCAACTCTCTTAAGTCAAACCTATGTATTAATGGACGAGAGCTACTTATAGAATTTTTAGATAATGAAAAAATTCCATATCGGGTAGAAGGGAAAATTGTAGTTGATCCCAACCCTTCTAGAGTTGAAGAGCTCTACGAAAGAGCACTTAGCTTAGACATGGATGGGGTCAAGATTCTAACCAAAAATGAGTTACAAGAAAAAGAACCATATTGTAAAATTGAAAACGCCTTGTATGGTCCTCAAGCAGGTGTAGTTGACTATAAAATAGTAACCCAGTCTTTAGCAAACAAGTTTGTTTCTCTGGGCGGGGAAATAAGATTTTTTCAGGAGATAAATGATATCGATTATAAGAATGGCTTTAAATCATTTTCTAGTAAAGAGGAAAGCTTTAATGCAGAGTTTTTAATTAATTGCGCAGGTTTATATTCAGATACTGTAGCTGTATTAGATAATATTGAAACAAAGCTTAGGATAATTCCTTTTAGAGGAGAGTATTTTACAATTAATCCCTCAAAAAGTAATTATGTGAAAAATATGATTTATCCTATTGCTGATCCTGATTTACCTTTCTTGGGAATACATCTTACAAAAACTATTTCAGGAAATATTGAGGCAGGACCTAATGCAGTTGTTGCTTTTGCAAAAGAGGGTTACAAGTGGAAAGATTTTAACTTTACAGAATTGTCAAGAACACTATTTTATGGGGGTATGTGGAAACTCGGAAAGAGATATTTAAAAACTGGAGTTTCAGAAATGTACAGATCTTTAAACAAAAAAGTATTTCTCAAGGAGATCTCTTCATTTATACCGGATATTGTTGAGGAAGACCTAGAACCTAGAATATCTGGAGTTAGGGCTCAGGCAGTAGACAAAGAGGGGAATTTATTAGATGATTTTGTATTTGAGGATGGAAACCAGTCACTTCATGTATTGAACGCTCCAAGCCCTGCTGCTACATCTTCCTTAGCTATAGGTGAATACATAGCTAAAAAAATATTAAATTAAATTTTCTTAGCCTTACCTGTTTGTACATCCCATAAATTAGAATAAACACTTTTGTTTACTAGCAGTTCGTCATGGGTCCCACTTTCAACAACTTCACCATTTTCTAATACATAGATGTTGTCCGCATTTCTAATTGTGGATAGCCGATGCGCAATTGCAATTACAGTCCGTCCTTCCTTTAATGTATCCAAAGATCTTTGGATTGCAGCCTCAGTTTCGTTATCAACTGATGACGTGGCTTCATCTAGAATAAGAATTTCAGGGTTTTTTATTATTGCTCTTGCAATAGAGATTCTTTGTCTTTGGCCACCAGAGAGCTTTTGCCCTCTCTCTCCAACAATTGTCTTTTCCTTATCAGGGAGGTTATTGATAAATTCTTCAGCTTCCGCAAGTCTTGCTGCATTCCAAACCTCTTCTTTTGATGCTTCTAAATTTCCATAGGCAATATTGTCAAATACGCTACCTTCGAATAGAAATGTGTCTTGACTAACAAGTCCTATATGCCTCCTTAGTGAAGAGATGTCTAAGTCTTCTATCTTATCTTCGTCAAACAAAATGGTTCCTTGATTTTTTTCATATAGTCGTAAAAGTAGTTTAATCAAAGTTGATTTCCCCGACCCAGTACTACCTACTATCGCAGTTGTCTTGCCAGCATTAATATTTATGTTTATATCATTAAGTACTGGAAAAGAATCTACATAAGAGAAAGAAAGGTTAGTTATTTTAATTTGATTATTTAATGGAGAGTACCCTCTCTCTCCATTAATGATTTTACTTCTCGTTTCTTTTAATTTGAATATACGAGTTAACGAAGCCATAGCTCTTTGATACAAGTCAAAGGTGTCTCCCAACTCTGTTAAAGGCCACAGGAGTCTTTGAGTGCTAAACAGTAATACTGAGTAGAGAGATACTCTTAGTTTGCCATCAAGAGCAAGATATCCACCAACAATGAGAGTTGCTGTGAACCCGAACAAAATTGCAACCCGGATTATTGGGATAAAAGCTGCAGATAATTTTATTGCATCATAGTTAGCAGCTTTTACTTCATTAGATGAATCCCTTATTCTTTCAATTTCAGTTCCTTCTCTATTGAAACTTTTTACAGTAAGTATGCCTGTTAGAGAGTTAGACAAATTTGCATTGAGCGTCTCAATTGCTTCTCTAATTCTTGTATAGCGTTTGCTAATAGTAGAAGTAAATCTTACAGAGCCATAAATGATGATAGGAATCGGTATAAAAGTTAATAGAGCAATTCTTGGGTCAACATATAGATAAACTCCACCAATTACAAATACTGTAGTAAATGTAATAATTAACTTATGTGCACCTGTGTCCAAAAATCTTTCTAGTTGATTAATGTCATCGTTCAGCAAGGCCATTAGCCTTCCAGAAGATTTACTTTCAAAGTAGGCTAGATCTAGTGACTGTGTGTTAATGTAAGTATCCATTCTGAGATCATGTTCGATATCTTGTGATATATTTCTCCAAGTAACTGCAGCAATATAATCAAACAAGGATTCTAAGCTCCATATGGCAAAAGTTAAAAAAGCTAAAACTACCAACTGTTGTTTTTTGTCAATGAATCCAAATTGAGCTATAAATGATTCCTCACCTTCAACAACTATATCTATTGCTATCCCAATGAGAACAGGGGGAGCAAGGTCGAACACTTTGTTTAGAAAAGAGTAAATGACCCCACGGATAAGTTTTGCTTTTTGATTCGGAGATGAATTGTATAAATCTCTAAGACTGCTTTTTTCCATTAATCATTACTTTAACTAATAGGGGATTAATTACTATTTAAGTTGTTAATCCCATCTCTTATTTCTTTAAGAAGAATTACTTCTTTTGATTCTGAAGCCGGGTCACTTTCTTCTTCATCTACAACCATGTCCTCAAAATGATTGTATGCCTTGATTGCCAGAAACATTACAAAAGCGATAATGAGATAGTTAATCATTTCACCTATAAACGCACCTATACTACCTGACCGCAGACCACTTGAAGGGTCGAGAGTTCCAAACATTCCAAAGGCTTCTAGATTAGGTAGGTTAATTACCAATCCAATTAGGGGTTCTACAAGTTTTTTTGTAAAAACATCTACCAGTGATTTAAATGAGGCTCCCATTACAAATGCAACCCCAAGTTCAACAACATTTCCTCTATTAATAAAGTTTCTAAACTCTTTAATCATTTTCATCTCCTTTATACTTATCTTTATTATTAAATAATTGTATCCTTGTATTACATGAAAAAGCATTTACTTTCAATTCTTTTAATATGGGCTTTGGTTGCTTGTAGTTCTGAACAGGCAACTTTGGCAGACCCAGAAACGACCACTTCAACTACTACCACTTCAACTACTACCACTATTCCTGAAGTGAATGTAGATGAATATGGTGTTGAAATTCTTGATATATCAGAGGAGATGCAGCAGCAATTAGATGATTTAGCAGCTTTTGTCGTTGAAAAAGTAGGTATAGATTTTACAGAAGAACCAAAATTTCGGTTTTATACACTAGGAGGATATCAAGATTACAATGAATTCAGCTATTTAGATGAATTTGAAGAAGATTATGAACCAGGAGAATGGGAGAGGGCAGTATTGTCTGAACAGCTCTGGGGACTAACAACCTCTTCACCTGCTGCTATGAAGCAATTGCTAGTTGAGTTCATGAGGTGTTCATCAGCTGGGTCTTACAATCTTATTGACGAGTTAATCAGAGTACCTATAAAAAGGAATCAGAAAAAATTGAATCTTTGGGAACAATCGGTCTTAGTTCATGAGTTAACACATACTCTCCAAGGACAAATAGTAGATCTTAAATCTTGGTATGAAGAAATGGAAGAACTGGATGATTTTTCTAACTATGCAGGACGCAGGGCGATTATGGAAGCTCAAGCAGAAATAGTACAGGCTTATTGGGAATCAAATCTAGATGTTTACGATAGGCAACAAATGAATAGTCAGGCGCCAAATATTTCTTGCGCTGTGGAACTCCCTTCATACTTTTATATACCAAATGATCTGTATTATTCATTTGGACCTCAATTAGCAAAAGAAATCAGGACTGCAGGAGGAATGGAAGCCATTAACGAAGCTTTGTATGAGCTTCCAACAGCTGAACAAGTTTATTCATCAGAAAAATATTTTGCCAAAGAAATATATGAAGATGTTCCAATAGGCGAACTAGTTCTTGAAGGTTGGTCAAAAATTGATGATGGCACAATAGATGCTTTAGATATAGTGTATCTTACCCAACCTTTCCTTGGTAGGCAGTTAGCTGTTTCAGCAGGCATTGGTATAGGCGGGGGTTCGTGGATAGATTACATTGATCAAAATGACAACTTGTTTATGACAGTGAAGATTTCTGGAGATAATTATGATGACCTTTTCGAAATATTCGAAACTTTTGCTAATGCTATTTTCCTCCAAGACAGATTTACGGAAGCAGAAGAGAAATACTCTGGTTTTTTTGGAATAACACAAAACAATACTGAGGCTTGGATAGGTGTGGATGCAGAGTTTGTTAGGATAGTTATCTCTTCAACACCGAATGTAATAGGGGATTTGTACGACTCAGGTCAGCTAGTCAACTATTAAGACAATGGGGTCTCTTTACATCTGCGGCACCCCCATAGGCAACCTAGAGGATTCTACATTTAGACTGAAGAGCGTACTAAGTAAAGTAGATTTAATTCTCTGTGAGGATACAAGAAGAGCTAAAAAGTTAATTGAATTCCTACAAATAACAACTCCCTACGAGTCCTTTTTTGTAGGAAATGAACACAAAAAAAATTCCGAGATAATCAATAAAATTAAAAAAGGAGAAGATATTGCACTTATTTCTGATGCGGGAATGCCAACTATTTCAGATCCCGGAGCATCATTAGTTCAAATTGCTGGAAATGAAGGAATAGATGTAGTCGTTATTCCTGGACCAAGCAGTGTAGTAGCAGCATTATCTTTATCGGGTTTTATATTTACAGAATTTACATTTTTTGGATTTTTAAGAAAGAAAGGTTCTGAGCGCATTGAACAAATTAACCAAATTGTTAGAGCTAAAAGACCTTCTATTTTTTTTACTTCCCCACTCAGACTCAAGAAAGACTTGCAAGCAATATTAGGCCAAGGAGGTATTCAAGAGATAACCATTTGTAGAGAGCTAACAAAAATTCACGAGACCGTATATAGAGGAGATGCCTCCTCTTTGATTAATGATATAGAGGATAAAGATTTGAAAGGAGAAGTTACAGTAATTGTTAATTCTGCAATTGACGAAATTATATCAGATGACAAATTAATTGAGGCTGCATCAATCCTAATCAAAGAAGGTACTGACAAAAGAAGAGTCGCCAAAGCATTGTCGAAAGTTTCGCAGTTTTCAGTTAATGAAATTTACTCTATGATTAAAAACTTTTAATTTTCTTATAACAAGTTTTACATACCTGGCTATCGTTTACTTGCAAATGGGGCTTACCTTTATTGCATAAGGTGCAAATCCCTGAAGCTTTTGTAATAATTATTTTATTTTCACTAAGTGTCATTGATATTTCTTCATTTAGTTCAACCCCTAGGGCACTTCTCAATGATTTGGGGATAACTACTCGACCTAGTTTATCAATTTTCCGCTTCATACCTCTACCCATAATATCTATCTATATCCTAATCTTAAGGTAGTGAGTAAAAAAAATAATGAAAAAAAGGTGAAATGGGTAGATACTCATTGCCATATTCAACATACAGATTTAACTATAGAAAAGCTTGATTTATCAAATATTGAATGGCTATTAATCCCAGGAGTTAATGTTGAGTCCTCAGAACAAGCATCAGCCATTTCTTCTTCTTTCCCGTCTCTATGTTATTGGGCTGCAGGCCTCCATCCTCATGAGGCATCTACAATAGAGCTATACAAAAAAAATTTAACTGACTTGTTTTATCAGTGTGATGCAATAGGAGAAACTGGTCTTGATTACTACAGGAATCTTTCTGATAGGAAAAGTCAGCTTGAATCTTTCGAATTTCACGTTGACGCTGCAATAAGAAAGGAAAAGCCTTTGATTGTACACTGCAGAGATAGTTTTGAAGATGTACATAGAGTAATAGAAGGGAATACTTTTACTGCTCCTGTAATTTTACATTCTTGGACAGGTGGAAGAAAATGGACAAAGAAGTTCCTAAATCTTAATGTCTATTTTTCTTTTTCTGGGATAGTTACATATGATAATGCCAGAGACTTACAGCTTGCATGCAAAGACATACCCTTAGAGAATATACTCCTTGAAACAGACACTCCTTATCTAGTTCCTAATGAGATTGAAGCAAAGATTAATCAACCTATCTATATTGAAAATACTGCAAAGAAGGTTGCAGCAATAAAGGATGTAGATTTAATTAGGTTATCCAACATTACAATTGAAAACTCAAACAAATGTTTTATTGAGAGAAAGTTCCCTAATGAGTGAAGCTAAATGGATAGCTAATTCATCAATAAAGCCAAAAAAAAGACTTAGTCAGAACTTTTTGATTGATCAGAATATATCAAGGAAGATAGTTCGCTTAATTCAAGGACAGCTTGGGGATAATATTCTTGAAGTAGGTCCAGGGACTGGTGCCCTTACAGATTTAATGTTAAGTGAACAATATAGAGTTAAAGCGATAGAAGTAGATCAAGATTTAGTAGGAATATTGGAAGATAGATTATCTAAGTATCCACAAGTTGATTTGATTTGTGAAGATGCAATGAACTATGACTACAAAGAATTAACTGGGCCGCTATGGATTTTTGTTTCCAATCTTCCATACAATATAGGAACTCGTCTTATTATTAAATTAATAACTGAAGTTCCAGTAATTCATAGGTATGTGATTATGGTTCAGAAGGAGGTTGCCGATAGGATGTCTGCAAGTGCTGGTACAAAATCATATGGCGCTTTATCAGTTGTATCTCAATTATTTACTAAGCCAAAGATACAGTTTGACGTTCATCCTAATAGCTTTATTCCACGACCAGAAGTAGTATCAACTGTTATGACGCTTCAGAGAGAGGAACTACCTTTTGAGGAAGAGAGGTTGTTAGCGTTCAATTTAGCAAAGATTGCTTTTCAACAAAGAAGGAAAAAATTAAAGAAATCTCTATCAAAACAAGGAATCAACTTCGATAAGTTTGCAGATATAGGCATCAGTGAAAACCAGAGAGCAGAGGAAATAACTCCAGACGAGTATTTACTAATCGCAAAGAGTATGAATAATGAAAGTTAAAACAGCAGCTAAGATAAATTTAAACTTATCTATTCAAAATTCTCCAGATTCTAATTTACACAAACTAGATTCATTGATTGTCCCTATTGATCTTTATGATGAAATAGATATATGTATAGCAAACGAGAATAAAGACAATATAGTATTTACAAACAACAAGAACCTATCAAAGGAATCAACTATTCACAAGGCAATAGCATGCTTAAGAAGAAATACTAATCTAACTAATTTTTTTAATATAAAGATCGACAAAGGTATACCTATAGAGGCAGGACTGGGAGGAGGAAGCTCAGACGCTGCTGCTGTTTTAATAGCTATTAAAAAAATGCTAGACATCCAACTTCCAGACCATCTAGTAATTGCTAATGAAGTTGGTAGCGATGTTCCTTTTTTTATAAATGGAAAACCAGCAAAAGTCACAAATATAGGAGACAAAGTGGAAGACTATTTCATTGAAAAAGAAATCTTCTTTCTAATAATTCTTCCAAATTTTGGACTTTCAACAAAAAATGTATTTCACCAATGGGATATATTAACAAAAGAGAATCTTGAAACTGAAAAGCATACAGTCTTTGATTCAATTGAAGTTTTTAATGATGCATCACATGCAGCTTTTTATCTAGAGCCAAGATTGAAAGAGATGAAAGACTTAATTGAGGAAGAATTAGATAAAAACATTTTTTTGACAGGAACGGGGTCTGCGTTATTTGCTGTTTTTGGTAATAAAGATGATGCAGATTTATGTAAAGAAAAGTTAGTTATTGACAATTGCTCTACATTAGTTACAAAAAAAATTGATTACAGTTACAAGGAATTATCCGATTAGAATAAAAGAATTGTAATACCATTGGGGGATGGTGTAATTGGCAACACATTTGGTTTTGGTCCAAACGTTGAGGGTTCGAGTCCTTCTCCCCCAGCTAACAAAAAATAACTTATGAATATAGCAACAATTGTTTTATCAGCTGGAAAAGGAACACGGATGAATTCTGACATCCCAAAAGTTCTTCACAAAGTATTGGGCAAGGAGATAATTCTTTGGAGCAAGGATTCGGTAAAAAATTTTAAAGACAAATTTTTTGTAATTGGTCATAAGCAAGAGCTGGTAGAGAAATACATTTCAGGAGATGCAGAGATAGTCATACAGGAAGAACAATTGGGTACAGGCCATGCTTTATCAGTCGTGCTTAATGATGAAAAATTTTTATCAAAGGAATACGATTACTTACTTGTATTACCTGGAGACGTCCCACTAATAGAAGAAAAAGCATTAAGTGGTCTAGTAGAAAAGGTTGTGAGTAATCAGGCAGCAGTGGGATTCATTGTTGCTTCAGTTTCGAACCCCTTTGGATATGGGAGGGTGATAATTGATGAAGACAAAAATGTAATTAAGATCGTTGAAGAAAAAGATGCTTCAGATGAGGAGAAGAAGATAAATATAATTAACTCAGGAATATATTGCTTTGATTATAAATTTGCTCTAGAAAACATTTTAGAGTTAGACACTGATAATAAACAAAACGAGGTGTACCTAACTGATTTAATTGGATTAGCATCTAGTAAGAAACAAAAAATACTTGTGGAAGAGAGCAGTGAAGTTTCTATAATGGGTGTTAACTCTATGGACCAATTGCATAACTTAGAGAAGGAAGCAAGAGAGCATGTTATAAAGTCACATGCTGATAATGGAGTTTACTTTCAAGATCCAGCAACTTCCTATATTGACAAATCAGTAAAAATTGGCACAGGAACAAAAATCTTGGCGAATACTCATCTTTTAGGAGACACAACTATAGGAGAAAATTGTATTATTGGTCCAAATTCTATGATTACCGACTCTAATGTTGGAGAAGGCTCTACTGTTCTTTACTCTGTGATTTCTGAATCAGCTACTCAAGAAGAAGTTCAAGTTGGTCCTTATGCTCATCTTAGACCTGGCTCAAATCTTGGCAAGAAAGTAAAAGTGGGAGCTTTTGCTGAAACCAAGAAGTCAAATATAGGAGATGGGAGCAAAGTCCCTCATCTCGCTTACGTTGGGGATGGAGATTTAGGGGAGAATGTTAATTTTTCTGCGGGATCAATTACTGTAAATTATGATGGTGAAAATAAACACAAAACAACTATAGAGGACGGAGCTTTTATTGGTTCAGATGTTATGCTTGTTGCTCCAGTAACCATTGGTGAAGGTGCTTATATTGGTGCCGGCTCAGTGATTACTAAAGACGTCCCATCAAAAGCATTAGGGGTTGAAAGGTCTGAACAAAAAAATATTGAGGGCTATTCAGATAGAAAGAAAAAGAAGAAAGAAGATCAATGATAAATCAACCAAGTAGTAAAACAATGATGCTTTTTTCAGGGAGTAGCAATATAAACTTAGCTCAAGATGTTGCAAAAAAATTGGACACAAAACTAATCCCAATAGAAAGCAAAACATTTGCTAGTGGAGAAATCTATATTCGATTGAATGATAGTGCTCGAGGGGGAGATTGCTTTGTACTCCAAAGCCATTCTGGAGATTTGAATTCTACAATAATGGAGCAGGTCTTAATTATTGATGCCCTCAAACGCGCATCAGCAAAGAGAATTACCGCTGTTCTTCCATTTTATCCATATTCCAGACAAGATAAAAAAGCTTTACCAAGAGAGCCTATATCGGCAAGAGTCATTGGTGATATGTTCGTGAATGCTGGGGCTGATCGCTTAGTTTCTATAGATTTGCATTCACAACAAATTCAAGGATTTATTGAACAACCGTTCGACCACCTTACTGCAATGCCTCTTTTCTCTGAACATTTTGAAGGAAAATTCAAAGAACCAATAACAGTAGTTTCGCCCGATGCAGGCGGAGTTAAGAGAGCAACTGTTTTAGCAAAAAGACTAGATGCTTACGTAGCTTTTGTACATAAGAAAAGAGATCCAAAGATTCACAATGAGGCCGAGGCTTTAACAGTTATTGGAGAGGTAGAAGGAAGGCACACAGTCTTAATTGACGACATCATTGATACTGCAGGGACCATTTCTAGTGCAGCTCGAATACTTAAAGACAGAGGTGCTATATCAGTAAATGTAGTAGCTACACATGGTATATTTTCTAGTCCATCAGTGGATAGGTTAAAGGATGCCCCTATAGATGAGATATTGGTTACAGATACAGTAGCTATGAATGGCAATAGTAATAAAATAGAAAATCTTAGTGTTGTAAGCGTCTCTTCGATAATTGGAGAAGCTTTAAGGTCAATTTTCCTAGACGATTCTGTTTCGGATATTTTTATGGGAGAAAATGTATTGTAATGAATTGTGTTGTATGGTGAATAGATGCTAGAAGTTAAAATACAAATAAAAGGATCTGCGAAAGAATATACATTAGAAGTAGAGGATAAGTCTAAGTTTATTAATGACATTAAATCAGTGATTGAAAATGACAGCATTTTTGAATTTAGTGATGACAAAGGTGAATACGGTATTGTCGGCAGTGCTATTGCGTCTATAGAATTTATTGATTCTAAAGGTGATAAAAAAGCAGGTTTTTAATCTGTTTATAAACTTTTTTTCTTATGACTGAAATCATTGGTCATCGAGGTCTACCAACATTTTTTAATGATAATTCATTAACAGGAATTATCGCTTCAGAGGAACATAGCAATGCAGTTGAAATCGATTTACGGCTAACAAGAGATGAGGAGATTCTTTTAATTCATGACAGTGAAATCGATGGAGTATCGATAGCTTCTAGAACTATAGAAGAATTGATAGAGGAGTTCCCGGAATATAACTTGAGAGACCATCATTTGTTTTCACGTAAACAGTTGGGGAACAATCCTATTTTTTTTGAAATCAAAATTGATGGAATTCAAGATAATCAAAAGAACGTACTAAAAGAAAAAGTCTTATCGATAGCTCAGCAAACGGATACGATTATATGTTTTGATTGGGATTTGGTGTTTGAAATTAGAAATATAGGGACTTCAAAATATGGAATTCATATTGCAAACGAGGAACAACTTTTTGAAGCTAAGTCCATTTCAATGATTGATAAGTCTATGTATTTTATGGTATATGCTGATTTAGTTGAAACTAGAGCTTTTGATTTACCCCTTAAAAGGGTCATTGCTTGGACAGTAAATGATATTCATTTAGCTAAAAGATTGATTCAAATGGAGATTGATGGCATTATTACTGATATACCAGAAGAGTTAATTAAATTAAAGAAGTAGGGAGTATTTATGAGTTTGAGTGAGGATCTGAGTTCAGCATTAAAAGAAGCTATGAAATCGAAAGATAAGCCGAAATTAGAGGCTATTAGACAAATACAAACAGAAGTTGCAAAAAAGAAAGCAGAAAAAGGAGAAGAGTTAACTGATGAATTAATTTTGTCTGTGATATCTTCATATGTAAAAAAAATGACCAAAGCTGTTGAGGAGTACAGCAATCTTGGGGATAGAGGAGCTGAAATGGCAGAAAAGATTCAGTTTGAAATCGATTATTTAAGTGAATGGCTACCTGAACAATTGAGCGATGAAGAGGTAGAAAAAATAGTTGATGAAGTATTGAATGAAATGGGAGATGTAGATATTTCCCAGATGGGCAAGGTTATCGGTGCTGTTATGTCTAAAGGAGATGGCATAGACGGAGGAACTGTAAGCAAGATTGTAAAAGGAAAGCTTAGTTAATAAATTTCTTGTTGTTTCAATCTAAATAACATTTATCCTTACTAAATATGCAAAATATTACATTTTCAGTTGCTGTTTTAGGTGCAGGAAATATTGGCTCTGCTTTACTAAATCG
>JAYZKG010000024.1:0-13485 GCA_036163695.1 Actinomycetota bacterium
ATCAGAATTTCTTTTTTCACATACTTAACTAATGAAAATAAAACAAGACCAATCATTATTGACATCACATGTCGAGCTATCAAGCGATAGTTGTCGTTGTACATAGTCAGCCCTTGTACAGAGCCAACTGATAATTGGACCAATATACTCAAAGTAATGAGTAATTTCCAAATTAAACCAATAAAATTATTTAATGAATCTTTTTTTTCTAATAATTTATTCTCTCTCAATTTATTTTTCCTCCATTAAATAATTCTCACTTATTATTTTCATAAATCCTAAGCCTCTATCTCGATAATCCTTAAAATGTTCGAAACTTGAACCACCTGGTGAAAGTATTACGGTATCTCCTTTATCACATTCGGAATCAATAATTGACGGTAATTCATGAAAGGTGTTAATTGAATATATTTTTTTATCACCAAAATTGTAATCTAAATTAGGCTCACCATAAAAAACAACTGTATGGATGCCATCATGTATTTCTAAAAAACTTTCGTCTACCCCTTTGTAATCTCCATGCATAATCAAAAGGCCTCTCTCAACTTTTGCAAGCCCCTTCGTTACTGAAGAAAAATTAGTTGCTTTTGAGTCATTCACAAAAGTTAACTTATTATTTTGTCCAAAAATATCAAACCTGTGTTCACTAACCCGTTTTTTGTTGAAAACATCATCTACATATTTTCTTTCGATTTTCAATTCTTCACAAATTGCAATAATTACATTTTGTATATCTTCACTAATATTGTTTTTTTCCTCTCTAACCTTATCTATAAATAAATACTTGCTTCTATCTTTATCTGGTATAAGATCTGTGGGCATTTGCCCTACAATTGTTCTATTATCTTTTGATAAATATTTATTTATAGATAATTTAGTTTTCTGATAATTTTCTCTATTTCCATGCCAGTCAATATGATCCTCACTGATATTTACTATTGCTGCAATATCCAGGTTTAATGATTTGGCGTAGTGCAACTGAAAACTAGACAGCTCTACTATTAAATAATCGTTATCTGATTTGCTGGTAGAACATTCTAAAATTGGATGTCCTACATTGCCACAAGCTTCAACTTTAACCCCAGTACTTAGAATTATTTCTTTTAATAATTCAACACATGTTGATTTACCATTTGTGCCAGTTATGCCAATAATTATAGGTATATCTGTATGGCTTAAACTCTTGAAATAGATATCTAAATCAGTTTCTATAGATATATCTAATTTATTTGTATATACATGAGAAATAACTTTATGGTCTGGAGGTATCCCAGGAGAAATATAAATAGACCCATATTGACCTGAATTTATGTTTTCTAAATTACTCTCACTCTTATCTGGTGATATATCTGTAGCATAATCATCCCAAATCGTATAAGAAGAAATATTTTGACGAAGCAAGTAATTTTCAATAGATTTTCCAGTACTCCCATAACCTAAAATCATAGACTTCATAGGACTCCCCCATACAAAACCCAGTCAAGATAAAATAAACCTACGGCAATCAGAACAGCGATTGTTGACACAATCCAAAATCTTACAATGACAGTTGTTTCTGCCCAATTCTTCATTTCAAAGTGGTGATGTAATGGAGTCATTTTGAATACTCTTTTTTTTCTATACTTAAAAGAAAGGACTTGGATAATTACTGATGTTGACTCAAGAATATAGATAAAACATACAAAAAATATAAGTCCTTCGCTCTGAAGAGTTATCAGTACAAGAGAAATAAAGCATCCAATGAAATGCGAACCTACATCTCCCATTATTATTCTGGCAGGATTAGTATTCCACCACAAGAACCCCAGTGCTGAACCAGCAAGTGCTGAAACTAGAATTGATAAGTCAAGACTAATGAAGTCTGGATTTACATGGTTTATGTAATACGTAGGGTGCCTATACATCCAAAAAGAAACAATCAAAACACCTGCTAATGACATCGCTGAACTTCCAGCCACTAATCCATCCAACCCATCAGTAATATTCACAGAGTTCGTAATAAATACAATTATTAAAATAATTATCAAATACTTGAAGATTCCTGCCTCAATTCCAAAACCACTAAATAGATATAATTCTGTACTAATTTCTAATCTATATAGCCAATATGAGATACCTGATGCTACAAACATTTGAAGCAAAAATTTAGGACCTATGGCCAATCCTAGATTCCTTTTGTTAGAAATACTTAATACATCATCAAATAACCCCACAAGGGCCATTAGTGAAGAGAGAAGGAGGATCGCTAATACATTTTGCTGAATATCAATCAATTCAATAAGAAAACCTTTGCCAATAGTCCAGAAATTAATATGGGCAGCAAGGTATCCAATGTAGGTACCTAGTACTATAAAAATCCCACCCATAGTCGGTGTACCCTTTTTGTGTTCATGAAACACGAGCTCCTCTTGTATGTTCTGTCCAATATTTTTTGATTTAAATAATTTTGCTCCTAAATAGGTTGAAAGAATTACAAAAAAGAAACTTACACCTCCACTAAATAATATAGGAATCATTTCTCGCCCTTTAATATTTCCTCTGCTACAACATAGTCATTAAAAGGTAGAAATTTTCCGTTCACTTCCTGGTATTCCTCATGGCCCCTACCTGTTAAAATAAGAACCTCTTCTTCACCATCTATATTTGAAATAGCATGTTCGATTGCTTCTTTTCTATTCACAATTATTGATACTTTCTCTTTTTGACTTATACCATTAAGAATAGTCTCTATTATCTCTTCTGGATTTTCATCTCGGGGATTATCAGAGGTTAGTATTATTGAATCAGCTATCTCAGATGCTTTACCCATTTTCTCTCTTTTAGATACATCTCTGTTCCCCCCGCATCCAAAAAGAACAAGAACTTTTTTATAATGACCCTTAGCAAAAGTTAACAGCTCACTTAAAGCTTCTGGTGTGTGGGCGTAATCTATAATGACGTTCTTTTTTTCGTATACTAATTTTTGATATCTTCCATCTGGTAACCTAAGTTCCTTTATATTAACCAGATAGTCTTCAAAAGATCCATCAGAAAAATAGGCATTTGTAATTGCAATAAGAAAATTATCAACAGAACCTGGACCAGAAATAGGAAGTCTTAAATCGTATTTAGCATTATCTATAAGCAATGTGCCTTCTGTTGTAGACTTGTCTTGTCTTCTTGTCTTGAAAGTTGCAAAGTCAGAAGATTCAAATCCAACCGTAACATAATCAATACTCAAATCCTTTGTTAGCTTTATGCCCCAATCGTTAGAAAAAATTATACCGAACTTACTTCTTTCAGGATTGAATAGCTTTTTCTTTGTTTGAAAGTAATCATCTATTGATGTATGGAAATCTAAATGATCTTGTGATAAATTTGTAAATGATGTTTTATCAAATTCAAAATTACTTAATCTATTCTGCTCTATTGCATGTGATGATACCTCTAAAATAATATTATGTATTTCTTCATTTCTACTTATGTATTTAATCAAAGGAATAAAAGTAGGAGTTGTGAGACTTGGCATCTTTGTAACACTTTCCATTGCTTTTCCAGTAGTTGTCCCAACAAATTCTGATTTATTTTTACCTAATAAAATATTTAGGAAATGACACGTTGTTGTCTTCCCGTTAGTTCCGGTAACACCGAATGTATTTTTTTCTTTATATTGTGGATACTTGAATGTTGACAAACTACTTAACAAGCCATCAAAGTCCTGTACGTTATAAACATTCTCCTGAGCTAATTTAAGATTTAGATAAGTAAATATATATCCTGCTTTTTTTTCAATAGATTCTTCTACAAATTTTTGACACTCCTCCTCATTTTTTGTAGAAATGAATACAATATCGTTTTCCTTTACATCTATAGAGCTATCAACAATATCCGCTAAATCCAAAGAATCTAAAGTAAATGGTAAATTAAATTGCTGAAAATTTTTTGATTCGAAATTCATTATTCTATTTTCCTTTTTTTCATTTCCCATCCAATATATTTCTTTTTACAATACTATCTACTAACTCTCCAAATATCGGCGCTGCGGTTGAGCCACCTGTAACATATTCGGAGTATTGTGAGCTAATAGCATGCCATAAAATTACAGAACCTACTATTGGCCCTTCTTCTGTTTCAAAGAAACCAGTGAACGAGGTATTGTATTTTTTTTCTGCGTAGTTCTGGTCTTCGATAAAGCTTTTACTAGTACCTGTCTTCCCTCCAATTACTAAGCCTTCTTTTTTGATTGACCTTGCTGTGCCAGTCTCGCCATTCACAACATTAATAAGCAACATTTTTAACTCGTTGGCCAATACTTCATCTATTACCATTTCTACATCTTGTATGTCTGTATCAGAAGACTTAATCAAGGTAGGATGAATATTTTTTCCTCCATTAGCAATAATGGCATAAGCTTTAACCATTTGAATTTGTGTAGTGTCAATAGAGTACCCTATTGCTAAAGACGCTAGGCAAGTACTACATCTTTTGTCAGGCTGTATCCTCCCCTTTAGTTCTCCAGTAACTTCTATTCCTGTTTTTGATCCAAAACCAAATTTTCGCAAAAATTTCTCAATTTCATATATATCTAACAAATCTACAACTTTTATTGTTCCAACATTAGATGATTCCTCAATAATTTCTTTCACTGTTAATTCTTCATCATCGTGGGGTAAAAAATCTCTGAAACACCCTTTTTCTCCATCATACCAATCCATACAAGCATTTTGCATTTTAGCTATTTTGTCTTCAACTATAAATGTACTTTCAACTGTGGTCTTCTTACTTTCTAGTACTGAACCAACTGTAAATATTTTTAATGCGGAACCTGGCTCATACTGTCCTCGTACACTAATTAAATTAACATCTAATATTTCTGACTCCCCTTCTTCAACTAAAGCGTATATCTCTCCAGTGTTTGCATTCATTAAAACAATTGAACACCTTTCTGCCCCTGTCTCTTTAATTGCTACCTCACATCGATTACTTGCTTCGAATTGAAGGTCTGAATCAATAGTTAAATATAAATCTTTACCGTGTTTAGGTTGGATTGTAGTTGTTTTCCCTTGAGGGATTCGAGATCCATTCTCAGTTGCTTCAAAAGTTCTATAGCCATCTTCTCCATTCAAATAGTCGTGGTATACCAACTCTATGCCCTCGATACCCTTGTTGTCTCTATCTACTATTCCTATGAAGTGCTGTGTTTGGTTAATTAGATTAACTCGGTCGAATGTTCTTGAAAAAACTATTCCCTCGTAATCCTTTAATGCGTCTTTTAGAAAGTCTGTCTTCTCAATTGACAAATTTCTATCAATGTAAACAAATTTTTTATTTGAAATAAGTAAATCATATATTTCTTGTTTATCTTTGTTTACAAAATTTTTCAGCAAACCTGCCAGTTCTTCCACTTTCCCCTTAACTCTTTCTGGATGTACACCGAGCTCAAAGCTATTTACTGTCATAGCAATAGGCTCTCCATTCCTATCAAAAATAGTTCCTCTTAAGGCATACAGTATTTGAGTCTCAACCCTATAGGACTGTGTACTGTTTTGATACAGTTCATGATTATCAATTTGAATTTCATAAGCAGTCTTAATAAAAATTGAAGCTGAAGCTAATACGAATATAGATATGAAAAAATATAGTAAGTTCTGTCTCAGCCCCTCTATTGAGATCTCTTTCATTTATTGAAACCTAGTACATCTGGATTTATTTCTTCCACTTTGCTCATGTCATATGGTCTTAATAATCCATTTTTTTCTACTCTTCTCTCTACTCTGACAAAATCGTACTCTTTAGCTAATTCAAAAATTCGTTGAGGAGAATATAGGTTATGATGTTCGACTTGTAGCTCTTGAATCTCTTTTTCATGAAACTTAATTTCTTCATTAAGTTGAGATACTTCGCTAGAAAGTTCATTAATTTTTATCATTACAAACAACTTTGCAGCGCAAACAACAAAAATAGAGACAAACAGATACATAGATGCTTTTCTAAGATTCATAATTTTACTGCATACCTTAAAACCGCTGACTTAGATTTTCTGTTTTTCCTAATTTCTGAATCTTTGGGCAATATTTTTTTTGGTTTCCCAAAAAGAAGTTTCGGTTCGTTATCACAGATGCATTCTGGAATTTCTTTTGGGCAAAGGCATACTTGAGAGTAGTCTGAAAATATTTTTTTAACTATTTTATCCTCGAGCGAATGATAGGAAATCGCAATAATGATCCCGTCCTGATCAACTATATCTATAGACTTCCTTATCCCCGTCTCAATATGTTTTAGTTCATCATTTACAAATATCCTTATTGCTTGAAAACACCTCCTTACAGATTTTTTTCTATTTATAGGATTTTTAATTGGGACTGCGTGATCTATAGCTTTTGACAATTCTTTAGAAGTCTCTATAGGTCTTGATTTAATTATCTCATTAGCAACTCTGTTTGAATATCTCTCTTCCCCGTAATTTTTAATTACTGTAAATATTTCTTCGAATGAAGCGTTGTTTAAGAATTCTTTTGCTGTCAAATCCTGAGTCCTGTCCATTCTCATATCAAGAGTTGTATTTTCCTCAAAAGTAAACCCTCTATCTGCTTCTTCAATTTGATGAGTAGATATTCCGAAATCAAAAAACACACATCTAATATCTTTTAATCCATTCTCTTGTACTATTTCATGAATATTTGAAAAATTATCATGAAACAATTCAATATCGTAAGGATTACTTTCAATTGAATCTAAATCCCTATCGATACCAACAATATGAAATTTAGGATAAAGAGTTAATATCTCTGAAGAATGACCACCCGAGCCAAATGTTGCATCAATTAAAACTCCGGGATCCAAATTTTTTAGTAAATTAAGTACTTCATGGACCATTACTGGCTTATGACCAATGTACTCTACCCTGTTTGTATTCATACCCAGCTCTCTAGGCACTGGCACCATTTGGAAATTTGGGCGGAGTAAGGGTGTTCCAAAAGGTTGTATCTAGAGAGCTGGCTATGAACCTCCCGTTAATTCATTTAAGTTGGCAAAGGCTTTATCAGCTTCTAACTGAACTTTCTTCCATTGTTTTGTTGACCATATTTCGATTACAGATCCTGAACCGGTTATTGTTATTGACTCTCCAGATTTGATGAATGAATATGCCCTTAAGTTCTCAGGGATTAATATTTTCCCTGCTGAATCTAGAGATACATCAATAGCTCCACTGAATAGTGACCTTGCGATCTGTCTAGATGTTTTATTTGTCTTAGATAAAGCTGCAACAGATCCTGCTTCTTCTTTCCAAGATTTATTCGTCAATATCTGTAGACAATTATCCTGCCCCTTGGTGACAACACAGCCCTGTTTAAGCTCATCTCGAAATCTGGAAGGAATTACAATCCTACCCTTTTCATCCATTGTATGTTTGTACTCACCAAGGAACACTATTCCGCCTTTCATGCCTTGAACCACTTCTTTACATAATATGACACTTTATTACATTTTGCAACACAAAAAAACAAAAAAAATAATGCCTATAAGCTGGTTAATATTAAAGAGCTAAATCTAGGCTGTTAATAAATATTTTTCCCAGGAAGGGTCTGGGGAGGAATTTAATATAGCTTTTATCCAGAAATTTTCATTAGGCAACTTAGGTTTAGCATTTAAGAACAATTGGGTATCACGTAAAAGATTATCAGCTTTGTTTAAGTTGCAGCCCCTACAGCATGCAACGATATTTGACCATTCATGACTACCTCCTTTTGATTTTGGAATAATATGATCTATGCTTTCCGCAAGAGATCCACAATATTGGCATTTATAATTATCTCTAATAAATACATTCTCTTTATTCAGAGCTATACGACGAGCATAGGGAGCATTAACGTAATACTTTAAGATTGCGACTTTAGGAATCATAAATGAAATTTTTTCAGAGTTGAATTCGACATTTGAGTCTTCTAAGGAAATGACTTTTTTCCGTATAAGTAGAGAGATGCACCTTCTAGGATCAACTATCGACAAAGGCCTGTAGGTTGAGTTGAGTATTAGCGTTCTAATTGTCTACTCACTTTACATTTGAAATATCTAATTATGCCTTCATTGTCTGAGTAAGCACATCATCTTCGACTATTGATAATAAATTCAAAAATTTCTTCTTATCTAGCTCAAACTTAGTAACATCTTCCTCAACAGTTCTAGTAACTTGATCTATGGTCTCGAAAAAGGCTAGCTGTCCCATTTTTAAAGCATCAAATACTTGGTCATTCTCAACTGAATATATACTTGCTCCATCTGTTACGAGCCTAATGTTTGAAAGATGTGCTCCTAGCTCACCATTTCTTTTTAAGTAATCCCACGCTCTCCTTACTCTTTGTATACTCATCCCATTATCTAGCAAGGTTTTTATTACCCTCAAAGATACTACATCTCGAAATGAATATAATTTAGGGATTCCTGGTTTTCCATTTGAAGACTGCACGGAAGGGCTAACCAATCCCACTTTGTCCCAGTATCTAAGCTGATGCGAAGTACAATCAGATAAATACATAGCTTGTTTAGACGTAAAAGCGTCTTGCTTTTTCAATTCTTACTCCTAAAAATTAATAAATAATGGTGTATATAAAATATACTTTACACAATCAATTTTGTCTAGAGATATCCTGATTTCTAATTATTCTATATACTGTTTTGAAGTTCCATTCAGTAATATTTTCTGAACGTAACAAAAGTTTTATATTCGTAACAAATAGAAATCCAGCTATTGCCATGATAACAAACCCTGTAATTGCTATGGCAGGCTGAATGATATATGTTCCAAACATAGTTAAAAGTCCAATAAAGAAAAAAGTTAAGGAAATAATGGAACGTGACCTAGAGTAACCAGAAAGAGTTGTCGTCTCAACAGTTTGTGCAAGATTAGGATCGTCCTTAAATAAATTTTCCTCGATCTCTTTTAAGATCTTTTCTTCTTTTTCATTTAATGCCATGAACAAATATTAATCATTTTTCAAACTACTCTGTAATAAATGAGTAATATTTTTATCAGACATGGAGAAGTGGAAAACCCTAAAGATATTTATTATGTAGATGTGCCAGGCTATAAGCTTTCTAACAAAGGCAAGGAACAAGCTGAGAAAACTGGAGAATATCTAAACTCTCAAAACTATAACTATGAAATAATCTCTTCTCCATTATTGAGAGCAAGACAGACAGCAGAAATAATTTCAAAAGTAATTTCAGTAACCATAACCTTTGATGATTCGCTATATGAATGGATGGGCCCTATCTCATGGAGAGGCCTAAGGTTTGATGAAATTGATTTATCAACTATCCCAAATGTAGGTGAAGAGCATATAGATGTCTTCAAACGTGTTAGTAAAATAGATAAGAAATATGAAAATAAAATATTTGTCTCGCACCAAGATACTATCCGATCATTCACTTACTTCTCAATTGGAGACGACAAAGAAGACTTTACCAATGATAAACCTAGTCACTGTGAAGTACAGAAAATTGATAAGGCAGAAAATAAAATAGTTAAGTTATTCAAACCCAGTTAAAAAATACATACAACAAGTAGAGACTCAAGCCATAGGAGAATATAAATGATCCAGAACCAACTAAAGGTTCAATTTTAACTATTCTCTTCCCATGGTATTTAGAGAGAAAATAAACAACCACTTTTTTGCTAATCACATAACTCATAACTCCCGTCAAAAAAAAGTAAACGAAAGCAAAAATTAATAGCCAAGGATTTACAGTTACCATATTTTGATTCTATTCTATATATTATGCTAACATTCAATCCGAAATTTAAATTCTTTATTTACATAGCAACCGCTCTATCTTCTACATATATAGGTATCCAACTTAACGAAGCCTTGTGTATAGAAAATTGCAATCTAGATAAAATTTTGTATATAGTTTTTTGCAATATTGTTTTTCTTTCCGGTGTTATTTTGCTTATTAGGTTAAGTGAGAGATCAATAAGTGAATGGGGAGAAGAAGAAGAAGAATAATAATAATTATCGTTCCTCTAAGATTGAAATAAATCTCTCCACATCTTCTTTACTTATGTCTAGATGGGTGACAATTCTTACTACTTTTGGAGTTATTGTAGCTAATCTTACCCCTTTATCTTTTAGATTATCTACAAACATGTCAGCATTCTTTTCTTTTTCGAAAGAAAGAAAAACCATATTTGTTCCTTTATAAATAACTTCATCCAACCCAGAATAAGAATTTTTTATAAAATATGCAGCTATCTGGTTAGCCTTAAAATGGTCGTCAAGAAGTTTTTCCTTACTCTCCAAAGCATATTTTGCAGCAGCAGCTATAACCCCTACTTGCCTCATTCCCCCACCACGTACTTTTCGCAATTCTCTAGCCTTTGAAATAAAGTCTTTTTTACCCAATAGCATCGAACCTACAGGGGCACCAAGGCCTTTGGAAAAGCAAAAAGTAAGTGAGTCTATAGTTTTCCCTATTTCTTTGGGGTTAATATTGCACTCTAATATAGAGTGCCAGATTCTCGCCCCATCAACATGGACATCTAATTCTTTTTCTTTTGCATACTCAGAGACAGAGATAAACATATCATGATTTAGAATGCTGCCACCAGAATAAAGATGGGTATTCTCCCAAGACAATAAGGAAATTGTTGGCAGATGGTATTCAGATCTTTCAATAACTTCTTTAATTGATTCCTTAGAAAACATACCATCAGTACTGGCAATTGGTCTAATTTGAACTCCTGAGAGCTGTGCAGCAGCAGCTTTCTCATAATTTAATATATGAGCACCCTCAGAGCATATAATTTCGTCTCCCGGATTTGTTAAAACAGATATAGCTAATTGATTACCCATTTGGCCAGATGTAACAAATAACCCTGCTTCCATACCAAACAAACTTGCACAATACTCTTGTAATTCATTCACTTCAGGGTCTTCGGAATATTCGTCATCCCCTACTCGTGCATTGACAATTGCTTCTAACATCTCTTTGCTAGGCTTAGTTACAGTATCTGATCTAAAATCTATTATCTTTGACATAACTTTCATTATTAAACATAATCTTAATTGTCGAGAGTATGAAAACAATCTGAAATATTGAATAAGGATAGCCCATTGGTACCAAAGAACCAATTATCCAGAAAATATTAATCAGAAAACAATAAACAAAAATGTAATGACCTACATAGTTAACTTTTAATAAAGAGATTAATGGGACTAAAGCAATCACAACAAGAATCGCATAGTAAGGCTTAAAAGTAGGGTTCAGAGCGACAACAAGAAAAATAATTTGTGAAAGAAGATACTGTCTCTGATTAAATATACTTTTGTTAAGTGATTTGTTGATATAGAAAATTATTATCGCTGAGTACACTATAAAACAAATAAGAAAACTTGAGTGTAGATTAAAGAGGTCTACAACATTTAATAATAATGAGGGTGAATTATGATTAGCCTCTCCATTCCAGACTGAAGAAATAGTATTGCCATTAAGAAGCTGATTAGTATAGCTATTCAACAATTCAAATTTAATAGCGAGGAGGGAAGATAAAACAAGAGCAGATCCACCCAAACCAATATAATTAATTTTTTTCTTAGCCACTTTAAACCAAAAAAGAGGGACTAAGAAAAACCACAGTCGTTGAAAACCAAAGAGCACTAGCAAAATTAATGTAAGGTTTGCATTCTTTTTTGCAAAGACAAGTGCAAGCAAAAGGAATATAATCTCCCAAAAAAGAAAATTTCCTGTTTTTAGTATCCACCTAAAACCAAGAAATGAAGTTGTCAATATTGTTCCTACTGTTAGAAGGTCAATTTTATATTCCTTACTAAGCACAAAAGTTGCTAACCCAATTAATAAAGAGTAGACGATTGGATAGACTTCCATATAATTGTATTTGCAAAACTGCGTCAAGATAGCAATAAAAAATGGTGGGTAATTAAAAGCGTATTTCTGATCAACCAAGTACACGTTGGCCCCAGATAAATTAATACTCATGTAATCGCAATAAATTCTTGCATCTCCACCAAATGGCATATACCTTACAGAGGCAAATGCAACTATTAGTCCTAAAACTAATGCGGCATAAATGTTCAATCTATTGGGAAAGCTAATTTTCTTTAGGATTATCCATGCAAAGGAAATATAGAGTAATATTGCAAAAATTGATGGAAAGATACTTGCATCATAATAATACGACTGGCCCATTGCTATGTTGAATAATAAGGATGAAACCAGTTCTCTTAAAAAGGTAATTATCTCCACTACTTAATACTATCTAATTGATTACTAAATTCTTCGAGAGTTGAATCTTTAATTATATATATAACTTCATCGAGTAAAGAATTCCGGTTTTGTTGGGTAATTTCCATACTTGGCCTTATAGCAATACTATTTCTTCCTTTAGTATTCTCATTATTTGAAAAAGCTATTTTATTTAGATAGCTAGGGTCTTTATTCCATAAATTCATTCCCAATCCAAATCTTTCAGCAAGATACTGTGCATAACTGGAAATACCTCCAATAAATATAGACCTACCTTCTTTGTCAAAGTTAAAAGCTGTAGTTAGTTGGAGAATAGTCTCTTCTATACTGGAGTTCTCTTTTCTTATACTTTCTTCATATTTATTGTCTCCGATACCTATCCCAAAATCAAAACTCGAAGTAATGCTAAATATTTGGTTCAATTCTTGTGCTAAAAATTTGTATTCCTTTTTGCTTATATTGGTAACTAGAGTACCGAGTCTAAGATTAGGATTGTAATTAAGAACCTTACTTATAGCCTCAAATTGGTTATAGACAGAAAAAGAGCTATTGAGAGGATTGACCGCATGGTCAAAAAAATATATAGTACTACAGCTTATTTTTTTATGAATTATCCCAATTTTATTTTCCCATTCATCATCGAAAAAAGAGCCTGGTAATAGGACAGAATTCTTTATGCCACTAATCATTGGACCAGAAAGGATGCTCCTATAATCCCAGCATCAGATTTTAATTGTGCAATATATATTTCTGGAAAAGACCTCCATTCTAATTGAAATTTTGACTCTTTAGCAATTCTTTCATTTAAGATCTCTACTAAATCATTTTGGTCATCTGTAAATGACCCTCCGATAACAAAAACTTGATTGTCAAATATTTCATATAACGAGATTAGCCCTCGTGATATATGGGAAATAAATTCGTCTCTTTTCTCAATTTGTAGTTCTGTTAATAATAAGTTTTTATTAAAGAGGTCTGAACCTTTTGATAGATTTGTTCCTGGTAGCTGTTCAACTGCAGTAGACCATTGTTTTGCTGAAGCTAACGATTCAAAGCAACCAGTTAACCCACAAGTACATTCATCAATATTAAGGTCGTTTGAAATAAGAATATGGCCCAATTCACCTGCTGCTCCTTCTCCTCGAACCAATTTTGAATCATTGATTACCCCTCCCCCTATCCCTGTGCCAAAAGAGAGGAAAATTAAATTATTAACTTTTTCTTTATAAAAAAGCTCATACT
>JAYZKG010000025.1:0-10278 GCA_036163695.1 Actinomycetota bacterium
CCCACGATAGAAAATGAATATAATTCTGTTGCAGATTGGATGAAGCCCCAAAGACATACACCGACAATAGCCCATCCTAAATCTGTTATTGAAGCCTCCGGACCGCTTGCTATCGTGTACATTGCAGTTAAAACTAATGCAACTGCAAAAGGCTTAGAACATTTTACGAGAAATACTATAAAAATATTAGCCCAATTAGTCTCTATCCTCCAACCAAGGAGTGCAGAGGATCGTAAACCTTTTAATATGTTTGAACTATCTACTGCCATCTTAAAGTTAATGTACCTTTCTCTCTAGCAAGCTTCTCCATCCAATTGAGAGAAAACTTAGCGAATTTTAGACCTAAAACCCAATAAAACATTAAGATAATTGACTCATACTTCCAATTTAATAATGTAAAATACTCGCCTTCTACAAGTACTTGTCTTAAACCATCAATGCCTAAAGTTAACGGAATTATTGAACCAAATATTGCTAACAATATGTTTTGGGAGAATATTGGAAAATACGATCCTGTAAAAAACTGTATAGGCTCTTCTGCTAATCCTAAATAATATTCGAATGCTCTACCTGCTTTTAAGAATACGGAAGACATAGCCATACCTATTGAATATAATGCCAAAATACAAGGTATAAATACTAACAATGCTTGTATCCAATTTCCCCATAGAAATTGGATTTCAAATATATAGGTAGCAATTATTAATACGACACCGCTCATAAGTACAGTTTGAAAACCACCCCCCACCATCATTCCTAATAATATCCACGTTATTTGAGCTGGGCTGGTCATAAATATTTCTAGATTGCCAGAATCTTTTTCCCATCTTAATTGAAGTGCCATTGCAAATACAACATTAAACCATATTGGTAACATACATCCCCCAATAACAGCATAACTCTCAAACTGACTAGGACTATCGAAAAGTCGTAACACATATACAAATGTTATTATCGCAAGTAAAGGTAACCCAACTTCAAAAAGAAACCAAGATGGATGTCTAAAACTTCCAATAATTCTAGGATAAGCACGAGCTTTAATTGTACGAAGTGCATGTTGTATATTCAAATTAATTCTCGTCCTGTAAGTGACATAAATGCATCCTCTAAAGTAGGTTTGATTTCATCGAATCTAACTATATTTTTATTAAATCTAATAATTTGGTAAATTTCATTCTCTTCTCTTTTGGACTTTGCATAGATTTCATAATTATTCTTTTTAATTTTACTTATATTTAACTTTGGATAGATTCGTGATATAGCATAATTATTTTCTGTAGTAATGATGAATTTAGATGAATGTAAAGATTGCTTTTTTATTTGCGATGAAGTACCTTCAGTAATTAATGTACCTTCATTTATAATACCGATCTTTTCACATAGTTCTTCAGCTTCCTGCATGTAATGTGTAGTAAGTAATATCGTTCTCATTTTTTTACCTTCACTAATCCAATTTTTTAGATATGTCCTTACATCTCTTGCAATCTCTACATCAAGGCCTAATGTAGGTTCATCGAGAAATAATATTTCAGGATCTGTCATCAATCCTCTCACTAGATTCATTTTTTGTCTCATTCCAGTTGAAAGTTCTGAAAGAGGAATTTTACGTGCTTCTTCTAGATTTACTATTTCTAACAATTGATCTATTTTGTTTTGGGCATCTTTAGTTGTCATTCCGTTAAATAAAGCAAACATCCATAATTGTTCTTCAACGGTTAGGAGTCCGTATCCAGAAAACTCTCCCCCACTAACTAAAGACATGCGCCATCGAATTTCATTTGTTTGTTTTGCTACATCATATCCGAGAACTTTTGCTTTACCTGTTGTTGGCAAAAGAAGAGTTGAAAGTATTTTTATTAAAGTTGTTTTTCCTGCACCGTTTGGGCCAAGCAATCCATAGAAAGCCCCTTCTTCAATTTTTAGATCAACATTTTCTAGGGCAATCTTAGTTTTATTTCGTTTTGTAAATTTTCTTCCTAAAGATTTTGTGTAAATTGCGTTCATGCATGTTCCTAATATAGTTAAAAAAGAGGAAGCCCTCATTGAGGGCTTCCAAACAGGGCTGCGTATCACACTTAATTGAAACGCATTCTTAGATTACCACTAATTTGAGTTAGTTGTAAAGTTTTTAACCAAAAGAAGGAGATTTTGTATTAGGAACTAAGGAAATCCAGACTTTTCCTCTGGGTAAAAATAGTTTATTACCATTTCCATCAACAATATGAAAAGGATCTGAGTTATCACCGCGTTTCCAAAAAGCATCAAGTAGTTTACCTCCGTGCATGATTATCGCTCTGCCTTCTCCTACAGTTTTAACAGATGGTAACTGAAGAGGGTGAATATACGGTTCGCAAAATAAGGCAATAAGAGTATCCGTACTAATTTGAGCAATGTCACCTGAAGAAGAAACAGAATTGTGAATATGAGAATTTGATGAACCCATATATGCATCGTAATATGTACGAAGATAAGTTGTACCATTCCAGGTCCATGTAGTCTTTGTGTAATTTGAAAACGTTAAAGTTATTTTTGAAATGTCTTGCCATTGTGATATATCAGGTTCTCCCCAGGGGAAAAGAGGCTGAGGATGTGTGTTAGGTTTATATCCAGAATTTATAGCTCTTTGTCTTAATAGACTGGTGTCTGCATATAAATTATGTGGAGCTTTACGAGAAGTACCAGTAGGATGACTTGAAATTCTAAAGTATCCGGTTCTTTGATCAGATATAACTGGCACTCCAATATCTAATATTTCAGGTATTAATCCTGAAGTTGCACCACTTGCAATTAATACACCATTAACAGGCCTTAAGACTGTTGGGTCTGTTGGTCTAGCAGACCTAATGGGCCCATGGTAAGAAGTATCGCTTTGATAATATACATTAATGAACCTCGTCATACCTCCTTCAACAAGAACTTCAAATACAGCATCAGCATCTTGGGGCCCAGACTGGGGTCTTGCTCTTAAATTGTTATCATTTTTTATACCAAGTACTACATTTGGGTATGATTTCCCAAATGGCATAATTAATCCGTTAACTGGTGAATGAACTCCATCAATATAGTTTTCTGTATCGACTGGACCAATTGGTGTATAAATCTTTTCAGAAGTCAAAGACCATCTGTCAGCTAAATAAGCGTCGCGTTCTGCAGCTGAATTTACTTGAGCGACCTTTCCAAACCTATAAACAAAAACAGGATAAAAACAAGGATCAGGAACCCATACACCAATACTATTTACGTATCCATTTATACATGTGAGGTTAGGATTATAATTTGTTAAATCTATTGCAGAAGAAGAAGCTCCTATGTTTGTTGAGGTATTAGGTGTATTATTATTTAATGTCTCTTCATTAACTGTTTCTACATACGATTCTTCACCTTTTTCTAATGCAGCTAATGTTTTAGGGCCAATTACCCCATCGACAATCAAACCTGCTTTTTGTTGAAAAGTTTTTATGGCATTAGTAGTCCTAGATCCCCTTATCCCGTCTATTTCACCAGAGTATAGACCAAGATTCTGTAATTTACTTTGTACTTCTTTTAAGTCATTATCTATAGATACTTGTAATGTATTATCCTCAACTGAGGGTTGGTATTCATTAATATTAATAAGATAAGTACAAGTATCTTTCCCAATAACACCATCTGCAGATAGTCCTGAATTTTTTTGGAATTTTTTTATTGCTGTAATTGATTTAGAACCAATTTGGCCATCAACTTTACCTTTATAATATCCATTATTTTTTAATAAAACTTGTAATCCAATTTCATTCCTAACGGGATGTTTATCATAATATTTACTACACGAATAAGAATTCAATACGGTGGAATTAAGTAGTAAACCTAATAATAAAGTAAATGCTAAATGCATTAATTAGATAAAATTATAGAACCCTCAAGTGGTAAGACATGTATCCATTGTTTACCAGGAGGTATGATTATGGGCTCACCATAAGTATCATACAATTCAAAAGGATCGTCAATATCTGACCTTCTCCAAGTACCGTCAACCATTTGTCCGTTATGAAATACATAAACAGGTCCTAGTCCAACAGTTAAAATACTTGGGAGAGTTGTTGCCTCATCACGATACTGAACGCCTTGTATAACAACAATAGTTTCAGTTGTTAATATTTCAGACGTAAAACCATCCTGACTAATCCAATTGTGAGCTTCGGGATCATCATTTTTAGCATAAGAATCTATTATGAATCTATTGTATATTGTTCCATCTAATTTCCAAATTACTGTAGTTTCATCGGAGTATTTAATTGTTATTTTATCTTCTCCCATACTCCAGTTATTCTGGTTGTATCCAAATTCAAATATAGGAGTAGGTCCTGGTTGGAGAAATATATAACCTTTTCTATCAATTACTTCTCTAACTAATTCAGTATCAGCATAAAGATTATGTGGAGCGTTTCTTGAAGAAATTCTAAACATAGATGGACTATTTTGTTCCTCTAAAACATTCACTCCTAATTCTCTAATAGATGGTATCAAACCTTCTGTAGCACCACTAACTACGAGTGTTGAACTAAATGGTTTGATTAAGGTTGGGTCTGTTGGACGTGCTGATCTTACTGGACCTAAGTAATCAGCAGTAGAATCTAAAAATACTGCAAGGAAACGTGTCATTCCGCCTTCAACTAGTACTTCAAAAATTAAATCAGCTTTTTCTAAACCAGATTGTGGGCGAGCATTTATATTATTATCAATTTTGAAAGAAATAACTCTACGTGGTCTAAGTAACCATTCTTCTTGAGAAATGTACTTACCAGTTAAAGGAGACATCTTATCAATATCGAACTGATACTCTGGAATAGTTTGTGTTGGAGAAGGAACTGTGGTCGTTACTACTTCGACAGTTGGTAATTCTTCAGAGATGTTTGAAGGTTCTTCGATGCTTTCAGATGGACTTAAAGCGCTGCATGATGCAACAATACAAATCAATAATAAAATTAACGGATATCTTTTCATTACTTAAGATATTACTGCATAAAAGAAAGTTTTAATAAGATTAAATTTTGAATTAGTACATAAATACATTGTTAAGTTTTTAAGAACTTTAGGTGAATTCTTATGTGTTATAAACCAAGGTGGATCAATATTTAATAATGGTTTGAAATCTGTTCTAACAATACCGTTTAATGGTGATTCAAAAAGGAAAGAGTTGTGCACATAACCCTGGCCACTTTGTATATCCGAATCTTTATTTCCAGGGTAGCCACCCCAGGGTAACGATGGTATTGCGAAACCGAGAGCGCACCATTCATTAATTGCAACAGTACCGTATTTCAAGTTGTCAATCATTTCGTTAAACTCATTTCTGCAAGCTCTTTCAGTTTTAGGTTTTATAAGTACAGTACAGCCTAGGTTCCCCCATAATTCATCATTACAAAAAATTGTTGCTTGTTTTATATAATCTTTAGTAGAGTCACTTTCCAATATCTTAAATATTATTGTTCCTCCCCAAACCTCATTGTGAAAATAAAATTCATCATCCGAATCTGTTATTGAAGCGCTATATGGTACTTCGCAAGAATCCTGACTTAAAATTTCTACATTAGATGATTTATTTATTTCTGAAATTCTTTCTTTTGATCCTGGATAATAGAAGTATCTAGTTTGTTGTGAGCGGATAACTTTTTTAACTTCATTAATAAGTTGATCTTTTTGTTTCCAATTTTTATCTAGTACAACGACTTGTGCTGCTATACAATTGAAACCTGCATTTTGTAGCTTTGCTGTTGCAATTTTTTTTGCTTGTACCTTTATATCAGAAGTAGACCATTTATCTGGAACAACAACAACAGGAGTAACATTGCCTAACTCAGTAGTAATAGATTTATTATTTACTTTTTTAATAGATTTACTACCTATTTCTTTTTCAGATAATTTTTTTCCATAAACTATATTTTCGTACGTATTGCTAGAACCAGTCAAATGTATATGGCTTATACCTTGATGGTTGGTGAGGTATTTACCAAGTTCTGCATCCCCATTAACTATTGTTAAAAATCGTCTTTTAATAAAAGGAGAAAGAATACTGTCAAATACAGGTTTTAAGTATTCATTAACCGGATTAAGTTTTAATACTACAGGTGACCTACGAGTTGCAATATGATGAGCAAAATCGAGTATGGGTATGCAGCTCTGATTTCCAGCTCCAAGAACAAGTGTTGTTGTTGGGTTTTTGGTATTGATTCTTGATTCGAAACCTCTGTATTCTTTAAAATCGTCCAGTGTCATATTGTTTCTTAGCTTTATATAACCTTTTACGCCCATATAAAGTAACTTTTCAATAAACTTAGTTGGAAAAACCTGTAAGGTATGTCTTTTTTCATCGTACATTTTATCAAAATTCATATCAATATCAGGAAGATTACTTAAAGATTCAATTAAATATTTAAAACCCCATGCAGTTAGCCACGGCCCACCTGCCCATTGTTCTCCTACAGCAGAACTTTCTGGATCAACTTTTTTATGTAGAGTTTCAAGCTCTACCCAGTATTCAGAATATGTTGGGATTTGATCTATACATTCTTGAAATATTGAAGCGAGTTCATTATTAGATATTGAGATTAACTCTTTAGATGCAAGACGCATACTAGATATATCTCTATCTATTTCTATAGTGTTAAGTGCTGCCATTAATCTATTCTATTATCATTTTCTAAATCTTCAAAATCGCCCCACTTAACAGTTAGATGTTTAGCTGGTATAAGTTCGTTTGGGCGACCAACGGGTAAATTAAAAGGGGCTTCTGTAATATCAATATCACCGCTTTTCACTTCTTCAATGATATTGTTTAGAGTTATTGATAAATCCTTTAACGTATCGACTGTTTGTGTTTCTGTCGGTTCAAACATTAGAGCTTCTTCGACAATTAATGGAAAATATATTGTCGGAGAATGGTAACCATTGTCAAGTAGTGCTTTACCTATGTCGTATGCTTTAACTTTGTGGCTTTTCTTTAATTCTTTAACTGTTACTACAAATTCATGCATGCAGGGTTCCTTATATGCAAGTGGTAGATCTTTACTTATTAACATGCTTAAGTATCTAGAATTTAATACTGATGATTTTCCAAGCATGCTTAGACCCTCTTTCCCAAGTAAGAGCATGTAGACTAAAGCACGAAGAACTACAATAAAATTGCCATGGTAACCATGGACTCTCCCTATTGAATTAGATGGGTACTCCCATGTATATTTGTTATCGTTATGATTTATTATAGGTCCAGGTAAAAATTCTTTTAAGAATTCTTTTACTGCTACTGGACCAGCTCCGGGGCCACCACCTCCATGTGGAGTTGCAAACGTTTTATGTAAATTAGAGTGCACAATATCAAAACCCATATCTCCTGGTCTTGATACTCCTACAATTGCATTTAAGTTTGCGCCATCGTAATATAAGAGCCCGTCAACTTTATGAATGATTTCTGCAATTTCTAATATATCTGTTTCAAATAAACCAACCGTATTTGGATTCGTTAACATTAATCCCGCTACTGTATCATCAACAATTTTTTCAAGCTCAAATATGTCTACAGTGCCTTTCTCATTAGTAGGGACTTCAATAACTTCATAGCCAGCCATGCTTGCAGAAGCAGGATTAGTACCATGTGCAGAGTCAGGAACAATTATTTTTGTTTTATGATTATTGTTTTTATTTTGATGATATGCCTTAATCATTAATAATCCTGTTAATTCACCAGAAGCACCTGCAGGTGGTTGAAATGTGACATGATCCATCCCAGTAATTTCTAATAATATGGATTCAGTTTTGTATAAAATTTCCAAATTTCCTTGAGATAAATAATCTGGTGTAGCTGGGTGCGATTCACTAAAGGAATTCATAGATGAAATATGATCTGCAAAACGTGGGTTATATTTCATCGTGCATGATCCAAGCGGGTAAAAGCCTAAATCAACAGCAAAGTTCCTATGGGCTAATCTTGTATAATGCATAACAAGATCGTGTTCTGAAACTTCTGGTAAATTAGGTAAATCAGTTCGAAGACCTTCTATTTTGATATCTTTTTCAGGAACATCGAGTTTAGGAAAATTATATGCTTTCCTGCCCTTTGATGAAAGTTGCTTTATTGTTGGCTCAGGTTTTCCAGATATAAGTGGAAGAGAACTTGCATTACCACCGCTATACATAGACGACCTCCTGCAAAGCTTCGGCGAAAGAATCTAATTCTTTCTTAGTTCTTTTTTCTGTAATTGATACTAACAAATAGTTATTTTCTCTATAGTTAACAGAAATTCCAGCAAGAAATCCTTTTTTTGCCATTTTACGTATTACATCTTCAGTTTCTCTTGTCCCTACATCTACAATAAATTCTCTAATAAAATTGTTATCTAATGGTAAATTAAAGTTTTTTTCTAATATATCTTTTAAGTAATGAGCTTTTTGCATGCTTAAAGTACTCATTTCTTTTAATCCTTGCGGACCTAGCCAAGATAAGTGAATAGCAGAACCTATTGCATTTAACGTCTGATTGGTACAAATATTTGATGAAGCCTTTTCTCTTCTTATATCTTGTTCACGAGCACGTAGAGTCATTACATATGCTTTATTGTTATCTGTGTCAACTGATTCACCAATTAATCTTCCAGGAATTAATCTTGCATATTCTTTCTTAGTTGAAAACCAACCAACAGTAGGGCCTCCGAAAGAAAGGGGTGAACCTATAGCTTGCCCTTCAGCAACTACTATATCAAAACCCATTTTCCCTGGTGTCTCAACAACACCTAGAATACCTGGATCAACTAAACAAATGGAAATCGAACCTGCCTCTTTAATAACGCTATTAACTTCCTTATAGTCCTGTATAGATCCATGAGTAGTGGGGAGAGAGAACACTACACAAGCAACATCATCATCAATAGTTAACTTGGTATGCTTAAATTGTTCATCATAAGGTATTGATTCTAAAGTTACGTGATCGGTATCTATAAGAGTATTAAGAGCTTCAATTGCCCTAGAGTTGAGGCCTTCAGATAACAATACTCTATTTTTATTAGTTTTAGCAATAGCCATACTTACAGCTTCAACTACAGAAGTTGTGCCGTCATATAGTGATGCATTTGCCAATTCCATATCTGTTAAATCTGCAACGAGGGACTGAAATTCAAACAATGCCTGTAATACTCCTTGAGATATTTCTGCTTGATAGGGAGTGTAAGAAGTCATAAATTCAGGACGCATTGTTAGACTCTTTACAGTATGTGGTAGATATGAGTCATAATGACCATTACCAGCGAAGCATATTAAATTTGGTTCATTTTTTATTGCTATATCATTGAAGTAATCAATTAACTCTAATTCAGACTTTGCACTTTCTATGCTTATATCTTCTTTCAAATACAATTCATTCGGAATATGTTCAAATAATTGATCATAGGAATCTATACCTAGAGAATTAAATATTTCATCAGTATCATTTGTTGAATGTGGAACAAAACTCATTGCTTACCTAGAAATCTCCCTTTGATTAATTTCCCATCAACTAATCTATCACGAATAGTCAATTTTATAGAATCACTTTCTGGTTTTGATTCGAATAGAGCAAAACCTATACTCTTCCTTAACATTGGTGAATAATTACCCGATGTAACTACTCCATTTACGTTCCCTGAAGTAACCTTATCTCCATGTCTAGCTACTATTCTTTCGTCAATTATAAATCTTTTTATATATTTGTGCTCTCCATTTTCAACTTGTTGTAAGAGTTTATCTTTTCCATTAAACTCATGATCGAAATTGATTACCCATTTGAACCCCACTTCAACGGGTGATATGTTTTCACTTAACTCTTGTCCGTAGAGAGGTAAAGATGCTTCTAGCCTTAACGTATCTCTTGAACCTAAACCGCAAGGAGGAATCATAATTTCGTCTAATAAATCTAATAACTTTATGTCGTCGTTGTGTTTTATCATAATTTCTAATCCATCTTCTCCGGTGTATCCAGTTCTAGCAATAATAATTTCATCATTAAATAATTCATTTTTTGATACTAAGCATTGAAAATTTTCCGGAATAAGAATATAGTTAGTAAGCTTATCTATCACATTTGGGCCCTGTATGGCTAACAGAGATGTCTCATTATTCATATAGGTAGTTTCTAATTCATGTTTATTAAACCAATCAATTACTTTTTTAGTATTGGATGCATTACAAATCAAAATTAAGTAAGTATCAAATTTCCAAATAATTACATCATCAATAACTCCGCCATCATGATTTAGAATCATTGTATATAAT
>JAYZKG010000026.1:0-33604 GCA_036163695.1 Actinomycetota bacterium
TAGAGTCATTTAATATACCTAGGTCAGCATTAGCAGAAGTCAGACCATCTTTATCTTTATTTGGTAATTGTGTTGGTAGCTTGGAAGGAGTTCCTATCACAGCAGTTTTAGGAGATCAACAGGCTTCGTTATTTGGTCAAAACTGTATAAACAAAGGTGGAGTAAAGAACACTTATGGAACTGGTTGTTTTGCATTAACAAATACTGGGAACGAAGTAATACAATCTAAAAATGGACTGCTCTCAACTATTGCTTATCAATATGGAGACCATAAACCGTTCTATGCACTTGAAGGGTCTGTTGCAATTGCTGGAGCTGCTGTCCAATGGGTTAGGGACAATCTAGGATTAATTAAAGAGAGCTCAGAAATAGAATCTTTAGCAATTGAATCAGAGGATAATGGAGATGTTTATTTTGTTCCAGCTTTCTCAGGTTTATTCTCGCCACATTGGGACCAATCAGCTAGAGGTGTTATTGTTGGGCTTTCTAGATTTGCAAATAAGAACCATATTGCAAGGGCTGTTCTCGAATCAGTAGCTTACCAAAGCTATGAACTGCTTAAAAGCATGGAGGATGATCTGGGATTGAAATTCGAAGAAGTAAAAGTTGATGGAGGAATGATAGAAAATAATCTTCTTATGCAGTTTCAAGCAGACATTCTTGACAAAAAAATAATCGCCCAACCTATAAATGAAATAACTGCCTTCGGCGCAGCTGCTGCAGGATATATCTCTGTAAATAATTTTGAAATAAGTGATCTTAGTAAATTCTTCATAGAAGCAAAGACATGGTCTTCAAAAATGGATAGCAGTACCCGAGAAAGATACATAAATAAATGGTTCCTAGCAATCGAAAAATCAAAAAACTGGATAAAGTAAAAGTAATTTCTATCGAAACTAAATAAAATTGCAACAATATATATAAGAAATTTTAAATTAATTAAACAGTAAACGAGAACCGATGTATAGTTATGAAGGTTTTAATAAACCAAAGACGAATTAAGGAGATCCATGCCGAAAGGCAAAGTTAAATGGTTCAACAGTACAAAAGGCTACGGTTTTATCGAACCTGAAGAGGGCGATAATGATATCTTCGTACACATTTCAGCAGTTAGAAGTGCGGGAATGGGTGATCTTGAAGAAGGACAAGAAGTAGAGTTTGATGTTGTTGAAAATGACGGTAAAACAAGCGCTGAAAACTTAAAGTAAAGCTTTAGTTTTCTTTCTGTAAAATAAGAAAATTCAATTTAAATAATATCTATATAATTTAAATTGGGTTGATCTGGGCTTAACCAGAAACCCCGCCAGTAAAGCTGAATTCTTTTAGGTGTAGCATAGGCACGTTTAAAATGCCTTCACCGAATTCCGAGTCAGCATATCTAGAAGAATTGCCAACCGATACCACGTTTCCTGGTGCTAAAGCAGAAATAAAACTCTGAGTAAATCTTAGTCTTCCAACAGGTTTTGTTATCTTCCCTTCTTCAATTAAGAAAGAGCCATTTCTATTCAGACCTGTTACGACTTGGGTTATGGGATCGAGGACTCTACAGTACCAAAACTCATTAATATAAATACCTTTTTTAACTTCTTTAATCATTTCCTCTTTAGACTTGTCCCCTTGTTGCAAATATAAATTAGTTCCAATACCTCCAAAACTATCTCCCCAACCATACAATTCATGGTAGGTATTATCTTGGTCCATTTCTTTAGATGTTCTCCTTGTGTGAAAATATGATTTAGATGTCCCTTCCTCTATAACACTAAGTGTTTTCTTTGCTACACCCGACGCATCAATTTTGAAGCCAATAGATTCTTCATGATATGGGTCGTCAAGTAAAGTAATCTTTTCGTCAAATTGACCTTCATTCAAATTTATCGGTGACATACCGTCAATCTTATTTTTTGCATTAAAACCATAAACAGCCAAGAAAACCAGTATCGTGCTTACCGCTTCATTCCCTAGTAAAACTTCATATTTTCCAGGGTCAATATCCACTGGATTTTGACCCTCGCTTGCTAAATAGCTAGCCTCTTGTCCAGCTTCAGTTGCATCAATTTTTTCAAGTTCTTGAGCGCCTCTATGAGAGGAGCCTGCAGAAGTCTCAGTCCGAAAAATTCCATCAATGAATGAACTTGTATTGGTATCTGAAGAATTTAATCCATTAGAGTTCCATACAAAGTAATTATTTACACTAGTTGAGCAATAACCTGCTGCATTCATACCTTTTCCAGAATCTATAAAATCCTTAACCTTTTCTGCTCTACTATTAGGTTCCTCAGGTTGAGCTTCCCGAAACCCTTCAAAGCTGAGACTGCTATCTGGGATTCCTCCCCATTTAGTATCTAATGAACTATTCTCTACATCAGAAATAGCCTTCTGAACAAAATCTTTCGGGCTACTAATTGATGTTAAGTTCGAAGTAAGAGTAATTGTCTTCTCGTCTTTATGTAGGGTTAGAAATATATCTGATGTCTCCTCTTCAACATTCTGATGTATATGTGAATTAGCAAAGCGAGTTAGTGAGTTTATTGAATTCATCATCTTTATTTCACATTCAACTTCACTTGGTATATGTTGAGTGATGTTACTTATGAATTCTTTCCAAACCTTCATCCTCTTACTCCAACTCTTACATCTTTAAATCTTGCTGGAGATGCAGGATGACCTGTATGGCCAATTTGGCTTGGTTGCCCTTTCCCACAGTTAGGCGTTCCCCAAAAAACCCATTCGTCTTCACCGGAAAGCATATCCATACTTCCCCAAAAATTTGGTGTTATCCCTGTATATGTCGGATTTTTTACCATATCAGTTATTTTTCCATTTTTTACTAGCCAGCCTGCTTCACATCCAAATTGAAAATTCAGTCGTAGATCATCTATTGACCATGATCGATTTGTTTCCATATATACTCCATTATCAGTTGCTCCGATTATCTCATCTAAAGAAGAATCTCCTGGTAGTAGGCCTACGTTTGTCATTCTGACCATTGGGAGCCTTCCAAAACCATCAGCTCTGACCATTCCTCCTGGTTTTACTCCTGCAATTGCTGCACTATCTCTACCTGTTAAGACTCCGGTCCAAATTCCTTCCTTGACAATATCTACCCTCTGCGCCGGAGTCCCTTCGTCATCATATTTGAATGTAGCCAAAGCACCTGGCAGGGTTGCATCTGCAACTATATTCATCAATTCAGATCCATATTTATGCTTATTCAACTTGGTTAATTCGAGGTGGGAAGTTCCTGCATAGGCTGCTTCCCAGCCAAGAATCCTATCAAGCTCAATAGCATGTCCTACTGATTCGTGAATCTGCAAAGCTAGTTGACTACCTTCTAAAATCAAGTCCATGGTACCTTCTGGGCATTGTGGAGAAACCAATAGCCTATCTGATTCATCAGCTAATCTGTTAACATGTTTATCAAATTCAAAGCTTGATATTACCTCCCAACCACCTGTCCTATATTCACCAAAAGACTGGGGGTACGACCTAATTTGTGTCTCTCCATCACCAATAGATAAAGATGAAAGCCCTCCTCCTGATTCAATTAAATTCTGATATATTTTGTGTCCTTGACTTGAAAAGAACCACTTCTCTGTATCCCAAAAATCTAATCTACCAAAAGCTCTCGAGCTACCTAGTTTGTGCATTTCTTCAGTAGAAACTACTAATAAATCAATTTGGTCTGTTGACGACATTGATAAAGGATTAATTTCATGAGGAGTAACGTACTCATCCTCAGCAACAGGAACATCGGCAAAAGGAAAGTCTTTCCCTTGAACAGAAGATGAAGCTTTTGCAATCTCATAAGCTTTTTTCCCTGATTCAATTAAGGATTCTTTGCTTAAATCATAAGTAGAATAGAACCCCCATGATGAACCAACGAGAGCACGAATACCAATTCCCATTTTTTCGGTTTCATTAAAATTCTCCACATCGCCATTTTTAACAGAAATCGATCTGGATTTACTTATTAATATTCTTGCATCAGAATATTTTGCCCCATAAGAAATTGAAGAATCTACAGCAATCTGAAGTAGGTCAAACATTAATTTCTATTCATCTTTCTTTAGGTATTTTCTATATATAAAATAAACTAGATATAGAGGCAGAATAAAGATAGCACCTGAAACTAGCAACCCAATCAACCCTTCCAGCCAAGAAAGCGCTCTCTGAACATAGTAATTCCAAGAAAATAAAGAAATTCCGCTTCCTTCTCTTATGGACATAGAGACTTCAGAGTAAGAAACGGAATTAAGATAGTATTCTTTTTGATTAACCAATATTTCCAATTGTTCATTGATATATCTTAGTTGAGATTGAACCTCAAGCTTTTCCGATGTAGTGTTTGCATCTTTCTTTATTTCATTTAATGAAGCCTGTTCTTTTTCTAAGCTACTTATTCTTGAATTTATATCTAAAACTTGAACGGATACATCATTGGAGTTGATGTTTATATTGGTTAATTTCTTTATCGATTCAATATCAGTAATAAAATTATCAAATTTTCCAGAGGGGATATCAGAAACAATATTGATCTGTCTAAGTCCCTGGTAGTTTGTTGATTCATAAATTGAAGTTATTGTTCCCTCATAAAACTTGATTAAATCTATATATTCTTCTTTTTTTGTTTCGAAATTATTTGAACTTACATCCATGGTTGCATAAGCATATTTGATTATGTAGTCTCCTTGAAAAACCTCTGACTCACCTCCGTAAGATTTTGAAGAATTTAATGATGGCTCGATTGAGACAAAATCAGATTCTGTTCCAAAAGAAACAGTTGTATCTGCTCCAGCTGAACACGAAGCTAGAAGCAGAAAAATAAAAAATAGTTTCTTCATATCAAATAATTGTACCTAGAAAAAATATTTGAAGCTCTCCAACTATTTTTTTATCTTTCTGTATTTCTCTTTCTTCTCCTTGGATGTCTTTTCTAATGCATAGCTAACCATTATTCTTGGCATATCCTCATGATGCTTATCCATAAATTTGAGGAGAATACTCTCATCTCTTTTCCCCAGCTCTCTAAGCATCCATCCAGTAGCCTTGTGAATTAAGTCTTCTTGATCTCGAATGTATTTTTCAGAAATCTTGAGTGTTGTTGAAAACATATTTGCTTTTATTCTTGGCCAAGTTGCCATAATTGCCACTCTTCGAATCCACAATGAATCTGATTTCGACCATGAAATAATCTGCTTGTCTGGTTTGTCTAGTAAATAGTCGCCAAAAAGATTAGGGGTTACTATGTCAACTAAGTCCCAATTGTTGAGTTGTTTTATGTGCTTAAGAGAAAATTCATACCAAAACTTTTTATCTGCAGATTTCTTATACCTATCTAAGACAATTATCCAAGCACAAAATCGCTCTTCATGCCATTGAGAATATAGTAAATCCTTTAATGACTTCTCATCTATTGATTTGTATTTTTTTGCAATTTTTCTTATATTAGGAACAGTGACGCCAATAAATTTATCTCCCTCCCCATATCCACCTTTCTCTGTTTTGAAAAAAGCTGGTAAGAATTTCTTCCTTTTTGGGTCGCTAAGAGACCTGAGCTCTGATTTAATTTTATTTACTGACAATGCTTTAATTATAACTGAAAGAATTAATGAGTATGTTTGACTAAAAATGACGAGAATAAATCTAGTTGACCCATCAGAATTGTCTGACCAGCACTTAGTTGCAGAATACAGAGAAATATTTATGGTAGGAAGTGCACTTCAAAGATCAATGCAATCACAAAATTGGAAGGATACTGTAGACAACCTTCCTAAAGAATTTACATTAAATAAAGGACATGTGAAATTTTTTTACAATAAAGGAAGGTACCTTGAAAAAAGATACCATAAAATAGTTAAAGAAATGTTGAAAAGAGAAATGAACCCAGACCCAAATAGAAAATTTAAAATAGAGCAGTGGCCAAAAGAGCTTTTTAATGACTGGAAGCCAAAAAAAGAAGACTACAAAATAATTAGGAAAAGAATTGATGAGAAAATAGCAATGAAGCCTGATTGGTATAGGTTTAGTAAATAATGTCCTCTGTCGTTGTTTCTCCTCATTTTCTTTCTACTCAAGCTGGGATGAATATTCTAAACGCAGGAGGGAATGCAATTGACGCAGCTATTGCAGTTAATGCGGTCCAAGGAGTAGTAGCTCCTGAAACCTGTGGAATAGGAGGTGATCTTTTTGCTTTAATTTGGATTAATGGTGAGAAAATACCTCATTGCTTAGATTCTTCAGGGTATGCAGGTACAAATGTGGGGAAAGCAGATTTATCTGAATTTGAGTCTATCCCTTTAGATAATCCAGCCACAGTTACAGTTCCTGGGACAGTAAGAGGCTGGGAGACTATCCACAATAAATTTGGAAAGCTTGACTTCACTACTGTACTTGAAGAAGCAATTTCACTGAGTAGAGAAGGTTTTCCTGTTAGTAAAGAATTAGCGCAATCTATTGCTCGACATAAGACAGCCCTTTCTTCACAGTCTTCAGCAAAAGATTTCTACTCCTCTGGAGAGCCAATACAAGAAGGGGAAACCTTAAGAAGGCAGGATCTTTCTAATACCTTAGATACTATATCAAAAGAGGGTTCTTCATATTTTTACTCAGGACACATTGCTCAATCTATTGTAGATGCGACTAGAAACCTTCTTACTTTAGACGATTTAGGTAATTATCAATCGAAATGGACTCAACCATTGAGCTTGGACATTTATGGGAAAACTGGATGGACAACGCCTCCACATACACAAGGCTATTTAACTCTTGCAACATTAAAGGCCTATGAACTATTATCCAAAAACACAGACAGAGTTGAACATCATACTCTTGTGGAGTGCTATAGGTCACTAGCTTCAGACAGAGATAACATAACTTATGACTATCAAGGTGAGCTAAACAGGTTTGTTGGGAATAACTTGGACTACATAAAGAAAAAGTCACTAGCAGTTGATAGAAATTCAGCATCTATTTTTCCAGCTCCAAAAAAATCTGGAGGAGGAACTGCCTATATGGCGATAAAAGACTCTGAGGGGAACGCTGTTTCACTAATCCAATCCAATTTCCATGGTATTGGCAGCACTATAGGAGTTGGCCGCTATGGTTTTTTTCTACATAACAGAGGTGCAGGATTCAATCTAATTGATAATCACCCAAATAGAATATCACCTTTGAGAAAACCTCTACATACTCTTTCTCCAACCATATGGTCTAAACAAGATCAACTCGAGATGGTTATTGGGACAAGAGGAGGAAGACACCAGCCACAGCTACTAAGCCAATATATTCTCCCACATCTCCTGAATGAGACCTCGTATGAAGAAAATATGCAAAAAGGTAGATGGATTATTGATTATTTTGGAGAAGGAACAAAATCAAAGTTGGTTATTGAAGAATCTTTTGGGGAAAGAAATATAGAACAGCTACGGAAAAAGAATCATGAAATAGAAATTGTAAATTCTCTTCAGGGAAGTTTCGGACCAATATCCGCAATAATTAAAAAAGAAGAAAATAACTGGTTTGGCATCGCAGACCCTCGAGTAAAAACTTCAGAAGCGTCTATAGAGTAAACACGAACACAAAATTATTTTTTGGCACTATATTTTATATATATGAGCAAAGAAGAAAAGTCTGCCTCGTTATTTATCCTAATAGGGCTGATTACTGGTGCACTAGTAGGAGTTGCTGGAAGTCAATTTGGAGACACTTTTAATAGTTTTCCATTATTTGGTTTAGTTGTGGTAATAGCTTTTGGTATACAAATTCTAGGATTTATCCCAGCATATATTTCACAAACAGAAAAGTATTACGATATAACTGGAACGGTAACTTATGTTCTAACTACGATTGTTGCCTTGCTTCTAACTAGAAATTTAGACATTAGATCATATCTACTTGCAACACTTATTATTGTTTGGGCATTAAGGCTTGGGATTTTTCTTTTTAGAAGAGTGCACGATGTTGGTAAAGATGGTCGCTTTGATAATCTTAAACCATCATTTATTAGGTATTTAAATGCATGGATTATACAAGGGCTATGGGTTTCTTTTACAGCAGCTGCAGCTCTAACAGCAATTTCAAGTAGTGATAAGGTTGAAATGGGGGCTATAGGTTTTACAGGTCTAGCAATATGGATTGCCGGTTTCACAATTGAAGTAAAAGCTGATAGTCAGAAAAAAAAGTTTAGCTCTAGTCCTGAAAACAAGAATAGGTTCATTAATGAAGGGCTCTGGTCTCGATCTCGCCATCCAAACTATTTTGGAGAAATACTTCTATGGTTTGGCGTATCTATTATCTCCTTTCCGGTTTTACAAGGTGCACAATTATTTACTCTTATTTCTCCAATATTTGTATATATCCTCCTTGCTAAAGGAAGTGGGATTCCAATCTTAGAAAGACGAGCTGACAAAAAATGGGGAGGAAAGCCCGAATATGAAGAGTATAAGAGCTCTACTCCAGTACTTGTCCCTAAATTGTTCTCTTGACTATAGAACTATCCAGGGAATATATAGATAAGAGTAAAAATACCATAGAGAAAGAGTATTTCAATTACAAGAATCGCAGCTAGGCAATAGTAAAAAATCTTCACTGATTTTGCAATAAACATATTTTTTGCTTCTGTTGGAGGGTTTCTTAAACCATAAAGTGGCCTAAGTATTTTTATACGTTTAACTACGTGAAATAAAGTGAAGGAACCAAAGAGTGTTAAAAGAACAAGAAAAAAGAATTTTAATGAAGCAGGTAGGTTCGTAGGAAATATTAGTGTTGCGAAAAACTGCTGTAGGGGTAGGTGAAAAATATATACGGGGAAAACAGCCTCCTTGAGGTAGTCAAGTTTTGATGATTGTTTATTTAAGTACTTTTGACCTAGTCCGAGTACTCCAAAAATAAAATTATACGACTCAAAAGCAACGAGAGGCCCTCCTCCTAGCTCAAATTCTCCGGTTAGCCTATATATATACAAACCAATCCCTAATGCAAGATGGATTGACATATTTCTTTTTAATGATTCCCAAAATACTTCTCCTTGTGAGACTAGAACAATTCCGTATACAAAACACAGTAGCCCAAGGATGAATCCGTGTAAGGTGCCTGCATACATTGTCCAACCAAGACCCCAGGCAAGTTGAAAACTCTCTTGTAAAAATCCATATACTACCCAAGGTAATGATAAGAATAGGGTTCCAAATCTTAAATTCAGTATCTTTGAAAGTTGAGTTGATCCATTTTTACTAGTATTCAAAAAGGGGATGCAACAAAATGCATAGAATGCTATATTTGCCAAAAACCATAGATGCGCTGGATCTGATTCTATACTCTCATCTAACTCAACGCCAATGTAGTTATAAAATAGCCCTATATGAATAATCGTTAGGGTATTTATTCCAAAATAATATGGAAGTAAGATAATTTTTGTTCTTTCATTAAAGAGTGTCCATTTGTCTCTTTTTTCATATGAATATCTAAGAGCCATACCGGAAATAACAAAAAGTATTGGTATCCTCCAAGTATTAATCAAGCTAAAAAATATCCATAAAGACTCTAATGATTTCTTATTAGATATAAATGCAATATCCCATCCCCATGGTTGAAATGCTACTGCCGCATGATATCCAATAAGTAAAAGGAGGACAATAACTCTTATTGCATCGATATCGTGACGTCTTTCAGTAAGCATTTTGTTCATAATAGATGCTAACAACAATTTAATGGAAATAGTTAAATTATTGATTAATCGTATTTTTTATTTTTTATGTACTATGTACTAAAGAAAAGAAACTTAATGAAATTTATTAACTCAAAGACATTCTATAAACGCCATATGAATGAAATTATGAGCTTAATTCCCGAAGAAAAAAGTGCCTTGAGCTTGGTTAACTCCAAATCATCCTTTAGAAACCATCCTAGTTCTCTAGAAACTATTTTGGTAGATCCAGAAGTTGGGCTAAATATTGAGTCAATAGCATTTAAGAATAAAAAATACAAAACAATCATCCTAACTGACTTGTTTGAAGTTTCTACAGATATATTAGAACTTTTAAGTATGGTTAATAAACTGCTTGGGAAAGATGGGATTATTGTAATTTGCTCAATTAATCAAAAATGGAACCGAATACTAAATCTATTTGAAAGGCTTAACTTAAAAGATGAGAATCAGAAAAGACTCTTTATAAATTCAACTATTGTTTTGAATATTGCTAAAGTAACCGGATTAGAATTTGTGACTCAAAGAAATAAACAAATTTTCCCTTTTAAAATGTTGGGCTTGGGAAGTTTAATAAATAACATATTAGAAATATTATTTTTTCCTTTTTCATTTGGAATAAGAATATATTCTATATTGAATCAACAAGAAAAGTTTAATGAAGAAAAAAAATATTCTAAATCTATAATCATCCCAGCAAAAAATGAAGAAAAAAATCTGAAACCATTGCTCAACCAGATTCCAGAATTAGAAGAAGATCATGAAATAATTCTTGCAATTGGTGACTCTGAAGATAAAACTTATGAAGTTGCAAAAGAAATTAAAGAAGCCCGTTGTTGGCCATTTGAAGTAAAAGTAATTAAACAAACTGGAAAAGGAAAAGCTAATGCTGTTTGGGAAGCTGTAGAAGAGGCCTCCAAGGAAGTAATTATTATCCTCGATGCTGATATATCAGTAAACCCAGAAACAATAGTGCAGTTTAACTCAGTAATTGATACGGGGAAAGCATCCTTCGTAAATGGAACGAGACTAATTTACGGTATGGAAAGCGGGGCAATGCGAATAGTTAATAATTTAGGGAATAGGATTTTTCAATATATTGTTTCAATAATTATTGGTCAAAAGATCACAGACTCCCTTTGTGGTACAAAAGTTTTTTTTAGAAAAGATTTCAATAAAATTAAACTTTGGAAAGAATTGGTACAAATGAAAGATCCTTTTGGTGATTTTGATATGATTTTTACAGCAGGTTATTTTGGTCTTAAAATACTTGAAATACCTGTTAGGTATCAGGCAAGAGTTTATGGAGTTACCCAAATTAAAAGATTTAGAGATGGCTATAAATTAATTATATACTTATTAAATTCAATAAAAATATTCAAAATGAGTAGTAATGCAAGATAAATTTAAACTAAAAAAAATTAAAAGAAATAGAAAAATCCTTCTAGTAATAGAGAAATTTCTATTCTTTTTTTTTCAAATAGGAAATAATCATAGAGAGAAGAGAAGTGACTATGGTATTACATTGTTCGAGTATTTCCATAAACCATGGCTAAGTGATGAATTCTTTTTAGATTCTGTTAAGAAGGTAGAAAACTATACACTTAATCCGGTTAGTAGGTTGTATCAAGTTTGGATTCACTCAAAACAGTTTATAAGAGAAGACACTGCATTTGTTGAGATTGGGTCATGGAAAGGTGGAGTAAGTGCATTGGTGTCATTAAATTTAACAAACTCAAATATTAAGAATGTTGATATTTATTGCTTTGATACATTTGACGGAGTTGTAATGGCTAGCGATAAGGATTCTTTTTTTACTGGGTCAGAATATTCAGATGCTACTGTTGAAGACGTAGAATCTGTATTTAAATTAACCGATAGTAACCCGACAATTATTACTGGAACGTTTCCTGAGTCAGCAGAAAAAACTGGTTTTGATAAAAAGATTTCTTTTGTACACATTGATGTAGATACTTATGAATCAGCTAAAAGATCAATTATGTACATAAAAAAATATTTAAGTAATAATTCAGCAATCCTACTCGATGACTATGGTGGTTGGTTTACAGATGGCATAACCTTGCTAGGGTCAGAATTATTAGAAGAAGAAAATACAATTTTTGTTCCCCTAAACACAGGACAAGGGCTTATACTCTTCAAATGAAAGTAGTAGTACTTGGCAGTCATGGGTTTTTAGGTAGTAACCTAACCAGCTTCTTAAATGAAGATTTCGAGGTTGTGGGTTTGAATAGAGAGAATCTAGACCTAAACGACGAGCAAGAAATTAAAAAAGTTTTAATGGGGATTAACCCCAATTATGTTCTTCTAGCTGCAGGGAAGGTTGGAGGAATTGGGGCTAATTTAAATAATAATTTTTTGTTCTTTGATTCTAATTTAGCTATTCAAAGGAATGTATTCAATGCGTGTTTAGATTTAGATATAAAAAATATTATATTTTTTGCAAGTAATACTATTTATCCAAACAATATAGAAGCTCCATTTAGAGAGAATGACTTAGATTTAAACAATATAGATAGTTCAAACTATGGCTACTCTTTATCAAAAATAGTTGGGATAAAAGCAGCCGAAATTCTAAACCTTGAAAAAAATATGAATATCACGACTCTAGTTTTATCTAACTTATATGGGCCAAACGATAATTTTGACAAAGATTTAGGACATGTTATCCCTTCTTTAATAGCAAAATTTGTCTCAGCAAAAGAATTGGGAGATCCCGAGGTAAATCTCTGGGGAACAGGAAAGCCAAAGAGGGAAGTAACTTACGTAAAAGATATCTGTGATGCAGTAAGATTTGCTATTACCAACAAGGTACCTAAGGGAGTCTACAATGTAGGCAGTGGAGATGAATACACTATAGAACAAATTGCAAACTTAATTAAAGAAATCTCGCTGTATAAGGGAGAAACTGTATTTGATAGTTCTAAACCTGATGGAACGATGAGGAAAATTATGGATAGTTCAAAATTCAATAATCTTGGTTGGGCATCGAAAACAAAATTCGATGAAGGTTTATTAGAAACAATTAATTACTATAAAAAAATAACTAGTCTTTAAGTAAGTTTCTCTAATTTCCGAAGAAATCTATAACATTTTCCCAGCCTTTTATTTGTCCTTTGTAAAACTCTGTATATTTACAATTAGAACAAGTTACTGCTAGAAACTTGCGGTTCTGCACATTTAGGAATTTAGAGAATCCAGAACCAGTCATAGTAACCGTATCTTCTTCGTGTTCTATACTATTACATTTTGGACAGGACCATGTTTGACTATTCAACTATATCTCCCAATTTTTTTCTATCTAATATACATACTAGTCTTTAATTAATAAAGTATTACATATAGAGGTTTTGCCCAATGATTACTATACATACAACGATTGGTACTAAAGAAACTGCAAAAAATCTTACCTCCTCTTTAGTCAAAGAAAACTTAATTGCTTGTGGAAGTTACTTTAAAATATATTCTATTTATGAATGGGAAGGAGAATATATAGAAGACGAGGAGTATGAAGTTGTAGGTTATACAGGAGAAGATTTATTAGAGAAAGTTGTTACACATATTAAGCGAAGCCACCCTTATGATTTACCTAAAATAGTCGTATTTGAAGCAAAATACATATTACCTGAATATGAGAATTGGGTTAAGGAGCAAACAAAATAAGCAACCATGAAATGCATTAAGTGTAATCATTCCTGGAAAAGAAGTGAGTTGAAAGAATATGTTTCTTTTATTTCAAAATGTAAGAAGTGTGGGAGCAGGCTTGTACTAAGGTATTGATATTATTCTGACACTCTCTCCCAAAAGCTTGATGAAAACTTCGGATCTATAAACTTTGAAAATTCTTCATATCTTGGAAAGCTTGCTCTAAACATTTCTCCTGACATTCTTGCATCTTTTGCTGGATAGAGAGCCCCTTTGAGTTCTCCAACAATACTGTCTAACTTCCGAAATAGATCCAATGTGTCTTCTCCTTTGTTTGGGAAGTCTAGCGCCAATGTTGTTCCTGGCCTAGGGAATGAAAGAATACCCTTCGATTCAATGTCTCCAAAATTTTTTACTACTCCTAAATATGATTTTTGATTGCTCTTTCTAATAACTTTTAGTACTTCTTCTGTTCCGTACTTAGATCCCTTGGGGGGGAATACGCACTGGTATTGAAAGAATCCTCTTCTTCCATAAAGGCGATTCCATTTATTAACCGCGTCAAGAGGAAACATAAAAGGTTGGTAGTGCTTGATTGATGATTTTTTGCTTGAGTTTACTCTATAGTACAAAGTGTTAGCTAAGTTTCCGGTCAAACTATTAACAAAAGAAAAAGGTGGTTCTAAAGGAAAAGTAATTTTTCTATCTTTATAGTTTATTTGGTTTGTTGCTTCATCTGTGTGTTTCCCTGATAGAAACACCCCTCTGCCTAGTTTCTTTTTTTTGCTCAAACAATCAATCCAGGCAACCGTGTATTCCCAATCTTTTTCTAATTCCCTATTAACAGTCCAGTAGTCTTGTATGTGCTCAAACCTTTCAGTACTTATCTCAATAAACTTACTTTTAATAGGGCTAAGACTTATTTCAACCCAAGTAATTACTCCGGTTAATCCTAAACCACCAATTGTGGCCTGGAATAAATCCTTATTTAAGTCTTCGCTACAAGTTAAATCTTCACCGTTTGACCTTACTAATCCAAACCGTTTCACAAAATTTCCAAAACTCCCAACTTTATGATGATTCTTCCCGTGTATGTCATTTGCTACAGCTCCCCCTAGGGTTATATATCTTGTCCCTGGAACAACTGGGAGAAACCAACCTTTTTGTGTGATTAATTGAAGTATCTCATCTAAAGTTATCCCTGCTTCAGCAACAATTTTCCCCCCTTCAGGGTCAAACTCAATTAATCTATTAATCCCTGTTGCAACAAGCATTGTTCCATTTTTTGTTAGACAAACATCGCCATAGCTTCTACCTAATCCATGAATAGTTAAGGATCCATCATATTGAGAAAATTGAAAATCAGTATTGTGAACATAGTCAGTTTTAGTTGGAGTAATCCTCGGTACTTTATTCCAAGATAAGTGTTTTTCCATCTAATTAGCCTATTCTCATTATTTGTTTACCTATAAGAGGATGATATTTAGGAAATATCTGTATGTAGTTATATATTACAAATATTTTATTCTTCTAGATTCTTAACTGACCCATCAACACTTAATTCGTCCATCGCATCAACCTTCCTGTTTAATGCTTTGGTTCTCCTGTCAACTAATAGGTCGAATCTTTCTTGAGTAGCATCTAATGATTTTTGTACTTCTTCATAGTAATCTGTATATGTTTCCCATTCTTTTTTAAATGCCTTAAATGCTTCTACTAATTCTTTCACATTTTCTTCTATATAAAATACCTTCATAGCATGGTTTATTGTACTTAGATATGCAAAAAGCACTCCGGGGGTAACAATAATTACCCCATTCTTTAATGCATATTCTGTTGCAGTTATGTCACCTATTTTCTCCTCTAAGATAAATTGATACATACTATCTAAAGGAATATACATAAAGAGATAGTCGACTGTTCCGTTCTCTGGAGATATGTATCCTTCTCTTTTAACAATATCGTCTATATGCCCCTTTACTTTTTTAATGAAATTCTTCTTGTGTCCGTCTAGCTCATCTTTTTTCTTTTCCCTTTCAGATTCATCTGTAATTTTTGATAGTTCATCTACAGAAACATTGTATTCCTTCCAACCTGCTGTGGGGAATTTACAATCTAGATTGACTATCTTTTCTTCAGGCAGATTGAAAGTGAAGTCGGGACGATTCCCTTCAATTACTTTTGCTTTTTCGTAATGTACTCCTTTTTTAAACTCCATGATCTCAAGTACTTTTTCAACCTGAGTTTCAGCTAATGCTCCTCTTTTCCTGTCACTAGCAAATATATTATTCAAGGAAATCTGCCATGATAATACAGATGAGAGTCCTGATTCGTTTGATACCAAACTATTATTTACTTTTTCCAATGCTGCAGTTAAAGGTGAGTCTTTATCTCCTAGCATCTTCAATATGGCATCGGTTGGGTCTTCTTCTATAATATTTTCAGTTCTTTTCTCGTTTATTTTGTCAATAACCAAATAAAGCAAAACTGCAAGAACAAGTAAAAGTAAAATGCTTTCTATATTCATATATAAAAATTAATTATAGCTGAGGTTAAGGACAGAAATATCAATCCTTTACAAGTTTGAAAAAATCTCCTTATAACCATTAAAGAAATTATTCGTACCATAGTATTGTTTCAACTCATTCTTTGCTGAAAGGCTTACAGATTTCCGTAATGGATCATTACCCAATATATAACTAATCTTTTCAGAAAGATCTTTTAGGTCTTCGCTTTTAAAGACAAAGCCTGTCTCTCCATCTTTAATTAAATCTTTCATACCTCCTGCGTCAGAAACAAGCACTGGGCAGCCTACAGCTTGGGCTTCTAATATTACTCTACCTAAACCTTCGGAAATAGAAGGAAGAACCAAAAGAGATGCTGAACTTAAGTAGTTAATCACACCCTCCTGAGAAACTTCTTCTTCAATCAATACGGATTTATCTAAAGCATTATTTGAGACATAGTCTGTTAAAGACTTTAGATATTTATTATTAATTCGAGGTCCCACAATTTTAATTTGAAAAGTATTTCGTTTCTTTAGATAATTTAAAGCTCTCAAAAGCAATAGAGGATTTTTCCTTTGGGAAATACTTCCCAAAAATAAAATACTATTTTTTTCTGGCTTATATTGAGCTTTGATAAAGTCTTCTAGGTCAATCCAAGCTGGAAACTCAGCTATCGGTTTGTTTAGAATAAATGAATTAACTTGTTTTCTTGTAGAAGATGAAATAACTCTTATATAATCTGCATGTGCAAGAGAATACTTGGCAAAAAACTTCATGATATATTTATATAGAGATGGAAAGGTTAAGTTTTTCTCTAAACTTATTGTTTCAATAAAATCTCCGTGAGACTCGACTACAATCTTTGGTCTGTGGTCTAGTTTGATAAATTTCATGCTAAGAACAACAAAGAAGGACAGTATTGGATCCTGAACAACTACTATATCTGCTTTAGAGAAATGTTGTCTCATGTAAAAGAAAGAAAGAAATATGGTTTTTATGTATCTAATAAACCTATTCCTCGGTTTTGTAAATAAAAAATACATTGAAGATTCTGGAGCATCTTTACTTAGCCCTTCTTTATAGGCAAAAATTTTGATAGTCGCTAATGGGCTTAAGGTTTCAAATTTTGCTTTAATTGAAGAATCTATCGGAATTCTGTATGTTGTGGTTGAAAAAAATAAAACCTTTGGCTTTTTCTCTATCATATAACTTTAATCCTCTAAGTATTCATAAATAATATTGAATAGCTCCTCTGAGTGTGACCATGGGATAGCATGTGTCGCTTTCTTGATTTTTTTTACTGCTACATTTGGCAGTAAGTCTGTTAACTCTCTTGCTACATTCTCAGGAACTAACTTGTCTTCTCCTCCAATTACAGCAAGAGTTTCTGTCTTTATTTCGTGTGCCCATGGGCGAGCATCAAATGGAACGACGTACCTGCTGCCATCTTGATATATATATGCATCCTTAGATCTATTCAGATTAGACCATGCCCAATCTGCATGTTCATCATTTAACGATCTTGAATCACGTAAAAACTTATACTTCGAACTTGAATTATATCTTGGAAGTAACCTTTCTCTAGCTCTGATTAACCCAATAAAAAGATTAAACCAAGCTTTTTCCCTGTATTCAGAATTAATTGTCCATGCGAATGGAGTAATAAGTATTTGTTTGTTTACCATATCTGGATAATTTTTTGTAACATTCAATGCAACTGCACTTCCTATTGACCAGCCAACAAGAATGCACTTGTTTATATTCAGTTCCTTCAAAACAGCAGCAACCATATCGGCATTATCAGCTATGTCCCATCTTTTCCAACTCCCATCAGTTCTTCCATGATTCTTCAAATCTATGGCAAGAACTGAATAATGTTTTTGAAGAAAAGGAATTAAATTAAACCAGCTACCAAGAGAGTCAGACCCCCAACTGTGAAGAAGTACAATTACTGGCTTCCCTTCTACAAAACTCTCTCTTACAAATACTTCTTGCTCTCTAATAAAAAGTGTTCGGCCTGATAGCTTTACAGGGTGTATTTGTACATTCCCTTCTTCTTTTCCTTTTTTTGTCCCAAATAATTCATACAGGAAAGCCCCTATAGCAAAGAACTTTATAGACGACTTAATTAGATTTTTTATCATTACACTAAAGTGTATTTGACTTTTTGGTTTAATTCCAAGAATTTTTTTTGTTATTCTTAGTTAAAGTTGTTTCTTTCCGATTCAACCAGTTGATTATATAGATTTTGCAAATGATGAATGAGGCTATTTTCCTCATAGGAAATATCGTTAACTCTAGAAATAGCTACTGCATGCTTAGCAGTTGACAAAATAAATACACCATCGGCTTCCGATAGAATATCAAAAGAAGATTCGACTTCTTCTATTTCTATTTTGTTTTCTTTACAGATTTTAAATAAATACTTCCTTGTAACAGAATCTAATATGCCTAGGTTCAAACTTGGAGTAAAAATTTTATCATCCACTACCCAACCAACAGAAAAAGTAGGACCCTCCAAAATAATATTATTTCTTGATAGAAGAAGTGCGTCAGTAAATCCTTCTTCTTTGGCTAACCTAGTATGGTGCATATTCAGAGCATAAGATGTTGACTTAACTCCCATTGCAGAAAATTCGTTTTCTGTGAAATCCCCCGCTGGATGCCAAGGCGCTTTCTGAGCATGAAGAGTAAAGTCTTCTGGAAAATCAATTATAGGTTGTGAAAAGGTAAAAACTTGAAATTCCTTTTTATCTGTTCCACGAGATATTATTGCTCTCACATACCCGTTGCCAGTAGAGCCTGCAACTTTTAAAATATCTTGACGTATATGATTTATGTCTATCTTTAGATCTAATTTTCTTGCTGAAGAAGTCATCCGTTCTAAATGGTGTTCTAGCCCAAAGGGAAACCCTTCGTGGATCCGTATTGCCTCAAAGATACCGTCCCCTCTCCAAACAATCATGTCCTCTACTGGTATGCTAAAGTCCTCCTTGCTAACCTCTTGTCCATTAATTAAGTACATAACTCTATAGAGACCTTTCATAAGTTACAGAGATTGGAACCCTTCTATCTTTTCCAAAAGCCATAGGAGTTATTTTCACACCTGGAGCAACTTGTCTCCGCTTGTATTCACTTTTGTCAACCTTATTGAGGACATCATAAACAATAGGCTTGCCTATACCAGATTTAATTATCTCATCTGAAGAAAGGTTCTCTTCAATATACATATAGAGAATCTTGTCCAATACTGGATATTCAGGTAATGAGTCTGTATCCAATTGGTCTTCTTTTAATTCTGCAGAGGGCTCTTTAGTTATAATATTTTCTGGAATCACCTTTTCAATGCTGTTTCTATAGTTAGCAAGTTCATAAACCTCCGTCTTGTATAGGTCTTTCAGTAGTGCAAAACCGCCAACCAAATCACCGTATAATGTAGCATACCCAACAGCCATTTCTGATTTATTCCCTGTAGCAATAACCATTGCTCCTGTTTGATTGGACATACCCATTAGTAAAGAACCCCTAACGCGTGCTTGAATATTTTGATCTGTTAATGAAGTTAAGTCTTCATTTAATGACTCTGCTATTAATTTTCTATAATCATCTGTAATCTCTTCAATCTCTACTTTGTTGAGAGAGAATTTTAAATTGGATGCAAGTTTTTCAGCATCAACAAATGAAGAGCTTTTACTATACTTTGAAGGCATCGAAACACCGCTTACGTTATTAGGCCCTAACGCATCACAAGCTATAGTTGCTGTTAATGCAGAGTCTATCCCTCCAGAAATACCTATAAGCACTTTATCAAAGTTATTCTTTTTCACATAATCTCTAAGCCCTAAGACCAATGCACTATACATCCTCTCATGTTTGTTTTTTCGTTTCTTTGTTGTTAACTTTTGAATCTCTGAACTACTATTCCTAAGACTTAAGGCTGAATTGGAACTATTTCCTTTTGGCTGAACTGGTATGTCAATATGGAACAACTCTTCTTCAAACTCTGACGCCTCATAAAGAATGTCTCCTTTTCTATCTGTAACAAAAGAGCCTCCGTCAAAGACAAGTTCATCTTGCCCCCCAATAAGGTTTAGGTAAACAAACGGAACCTCTAATTCTCTTGATTTTTTTGTAATGACTTCTTTTCTTGATTCAGATTTAGATATATCAAAAGGGGAAGCGTTGATATTTATTATTATTGAAGCGCCGGCAGCAACCTGGGCTTCGGCTGGACCATCTCCAATCCAAACATCTTCACATATATTTATTCCAACACCAATATCCTCAAACCAAAAAATTTTTTCAAGATCTTTTCCTTGATCAAAATATCTTGCTTCATCAAAAACTGAATAGTTCGGTAAAAAACATTTATGGTATATCCCTTTCACATCACCACCTTGAATCAAAGCTGCTGCATTTGCAATTCCTCTTTTTTGTGCATCTATATTTTGATTATTTACAGATCTATCAACAAAGCCTACTACCGATGCTGTCTCTCCAGATAAAACTGCTAGTTCTTCTAGTTTTGCAAAATTCTTACCAACAAAACTTTCTCTTAACATTAAGTCTTCTGGAGGATACCCTGTCAATGTTAACTCTGGAAATACGAGAATATCCGATCCAACTGATTCTACTTCAGTAATTGTTTCTGCTATTTTATTTTTATTTGTATCAAGTGCTCCAACAGGAAATGAATATTGTGCTCCTGATATTCTTATCTTTTTATTTTTAGGCACACTCTAATGATAGGAACTTGGAAAAACTAGGATGTGACGATTGAACTTATCCCTTTTGCTTCTTCTATCCAGCCACCAACTCTTTTCTCTGAAGGCAGGCGATCAACAATCTGAGACTTATTATTAACTTTTGCAATCACTTCATGAAGAGAATTTGAATTTCTTCTCCTTAAATCTGAAATACTATCAATCCCTACTGCTTCTAAAAGGTCCGCGTAGTCTCTCCCGAGGTTTTTTACCTTCATTAGTTCAGCACGCTTAGCCCAATGTAGTAATTTTGGTGAAGAAATGCCAGTTTCTTTTGAAAGTAACGCTCTCCCTGACCTAGAAGCAGCAATCTGGAGAAAAGTTGAGGTGGTTCTTACTCTAGCCCTTCGGAGGCTAGTTGCCTCTTGATGGCTCATTCCATTTATTGAATTGATTGAAGACATATTTTATTATTCTACAAAAAAAGAATTATAAATACATTTTTTTTTCGTTTGGTTTTCCCACTTTTTTTTAGTCGCTACTCGTCGATCCCTGCTAACTTTTTAGCAAAAGACTTCTTTTCTTCAATATCTACTCTTCTAGAAATCTGAACCCTTTGAGCTTGTGGAGAACCTGCTCCGTGAAGAGACTCTGTTAGATAAGCAACTGCATTTCTACCAAGTGTCATGTTCTCAATAAGTCTTAATATTCTCATTCTGTGTTCCGTGTCAACTTCATTTACTCCTTTCAGGTATTTCTTTAACAGAGGTCCAGTTTCAGGATTGTTTAAATCTTTTTCTGAAGGCATAGAAGCAACAAGCCCCCCTGCAAGATCTTGGGCTAATCTCCCAATCTCATATGTTGCTTTAGTTACATGTTGTTTGCATACATTCGAAATTAAATCATTAGGAATAAATGCCCCACTTTTAGTTTCATGTCCTTCGAGAGAAGCAGCAATCCCTGTTGAGTAAATTGTTTCATTCATCAAATTCATTTCGACGAGTTTATCTTTTATATGAGATGATTCTTCAACTCCATTGAATTCAGCAATAGTAGCTCCAGCACCAATAACTACATCGCCAACTCCTGATTTACATACATAGGACCTTCTATGATAAGAGGTAAATCTTTCTACCAACATTGAAGCAAAGTTATATTCCCCATCCATAAAAATTAAATCGTTGGGTATAAATACATTGTCGAAAATAACCATTGCCTCTTGTCCTGAATAGAATTGGTTTCCTACATCAAGAGACCCTCCTTCAGTGCTTCTCATATCACATGACTGTCTTCCATATATATAAGTTATTCCTTCGGCATCAATAGGGATTGCTCCAACTATTGCATAGTCTTTGTCTTTTGGTCCCATTCTTAGTGTTGGCATGACAAGCATCCAGTGAGAATTTATACAACCAGTTTGGTGAGCTTTTGCACCGCTGATATAAACACCCTTCTTGTCTCTACTCACTACCTTTACATAGAGGTCTGGGTCTATTTGTTCATGAGGTGCTTTTGATCTGTCTCCTTTTACATCTGTCATAGCCCCTCCTACAACATAGTTAAACGTATGCATTTGGGTAAGAAACTTTTTTAGTCTATCAAAATAATCTGTTCCATTTTCTTCATCAATTTCATATGTCGTAGAATATAGTGCATTAAAAGCATCCATACCTACACATCGTTGAAAACATGTTCCAGTTAATTGCCCTAGTTTTCTTTGCATCACATTCTGCATATATAAGTCGTCTTCATTCTTGGCAATATGAAGGAATCTATTAACCGGTTCACCGGTAAACTCAGAAATAACTGTACCTAGTTCAGGATTTCTCACCCCAATTTCATAAGTTTCTGCCATTGCCTCTATTGATGGTCTAATTATTGGATGATCGACAGGCTCTTCTACAACCTCTCCAAGTAAGTGGACTTTTAAGGCTCTGCCTCTTAGACTTTCTAAGTAGTCTTCTCTATTAACAATTTTTTTCATAATAAGTAAAAAAGTATATATTAAAACCCATACCCAATATTAAACTAATTTACACACGAAATACGAACATGACAAACAGCTATATAGACAGTAAAGAACTAGAGGAATATTGGGCTTCTGATTCCAGATGGGATGGAGTTGTAAGGCCATATAGTGCAAGTGATGTTGTATCTCTCCGTAACACTATAGAAATTGAGCATACTCTTGCTAAGCATGGGGCAAATAGACTTTGGCGATTACTGAAAGAAGAAAATTCTACAATTTCAACTTTAGGAGCTGTAACAGGGAATCAGGCTGTTCAGATGGTTAAAGCTGGTCTTAAAGCAGTGTATTTAAGTGGTTGGCAAGTAGCTGCAGATTCAAATTCTAACAGTGCAACTTATCCTGACCAGTCGCTATACCCAAGCAATAGTGGGCCTATTTTGGCAAGAAGGATAAATAATGCACTTTTAAGAGCAGAACAGATTGAAAGAGTTGAAGGAAAAGAAAGCTTGGATTATTTAGTCCCAATAGTAGCTGATGGTGAATCTGGATTTGGTGGAGCTCTTAATATATTTGAATTAACTAAGCATTACATAGAATCTGGTGTGGCGGGCATAAACTTTGAAGACCAAAGTTCAGCTGATAAGAAGTGTGGACATATGGGTGGGAAGGTAATTGTTCCAACCAAGCAACATATAAAAAACTTAATAGCAGCAAGACTCTCTAGTGATGTGTTGGGTGTCCCTCTTGTTGTTATTGGTAGAACTGATGCATTCAGCGCATTATATTTATCAAATGATATCGATGAAGTAGATAAAAAGTTTATTACTGGAGAGAGGACAGATGAAGGATTCTATAAGATTACCAATGGTGAAGAGCTCGCAATATCTAGAGGCTTGTCTTTCGCTCCATACTGTGATGTCCTTTGGTGTGAAACCCCAAATCCAGATTTAGAATTTGCAAAAAAATTTGCAAAAGAAATCCATGATAAATATCCAAACAAAATTCTCGCTTACAATTGCTCTCCATCTTTTGACTGGAACGGTGAGTTAACACATGAAGAGATATCCTCTTTCCAAGAAGATTTGGGTGCACTTGGATACAGATTCCAATTCATATCAATTGCTGGATTCCATTCATTAAATACTGCTATGTTTGAATTAGCTAAGAACTATAAAGAAAATCAACTTACAGCGTATGCAGAGCTTCAGGAAAGACAAAGTCATTTAGAAAAAAAGGGTTTCACTTCAAACAAGCATCAGAGAGAAGTTGGCTCAGAGTACTTTGATAAGATTTCAAGTATCCTTTCTGATAGTGCAAAATATTAAAGTTAATTTATAATTAATTAAGTAATGAGTAGTTTTAAAGATAGAGTAGTTGTCATAAGTGGTGGATCAAGAGGTGTTGGACTAGAAATAGCAAAAACTCTTGGAAAAGATGGTGCAAAAATTGCAATACTTGCTAAAACAACTGAGCCTCACCCAAAATTACCGGGAACAATTTATACCGCTGCTGAAGAAATAGAGGATGTTGGGGGAACCGCTCTACCATTGATTTGTGATATTAGATTTGAAGAACAAGTTGATGAATCTATAGAAAAGGTAAGAAAAGAATTTGGAGGAGTTGATATATGCATTAATAATGCAAGCGCAATACATCTAACTGATACCGTAAATACCCCTATGAAACGTTATGACTTAATGCATAATATTAACGTGAGAGGAACTTTCTTACTTAGTAAATCGTGTATCCCCTATCTAAAAGATAGTGAAAATCCACATATACTAACACTCTCACCACCTTTAGGTATAGATAGGAAATGGTTTGGAAGAACCCTTGCGTATACAACAGCTAAATACGGAATGACATTAATTGCTCATGGGTTGTCTGAAGAGCTAAAAGAACTTGGAATAGCATCGAACACACTGTGGCCAAGAACAACTATAGATACTGCTGCAATACGTAATGTTGTGGGGAATGAAATTGTTGACGGATCTAGAAAGCCAGCAATTTATGCAGATGCAGCCTATGCGATACTAAAAAGAGATTCTAAAGAATGTACTGGAAACTTCTTTCTTGATCAAGATGTTCTAGAAGAAGAAGGGGTAACAGATTTTGAACAATATGCTGTAAAACCAGGAGCAACCCTCTTTTCTGACTTCTTTGTAGATGACAATCCTGAAGACTGGATTAGCAGTTAAATAATGGCTGTTGACTACAAGGCTCCTATTAAAGACATAGCGTTTGCATACGATGTTCTTAATGCATATGAAAGACTTGCAAGGATAGGTAAATATAAGGACATCTCTAAAGATATGGTTATCCCGGTAATTGAAGAATGTGCTAAATTCTGTGAAGAAGTCCTAGCTCCAATTAATTCTATTGGAGACTCACAGGGTGCAACTATAAACAATAATGAAGTTACAATGCCAGAAGGATTTGTAGAGGCATATAAGAAATTTAGTGATGCAGGGTGGTCTGCAATTTCACTACCAGAAGAAATAGGTGGCGGTGGTTTACCAATAGCATTATCTGGGGCAACACTTGAAATGATAGCTTCAGCTAACTTCTCGTTTAGTTTAGCGCCAGGACTTTCTGCAGGGGCAATTTCAGCAATTACATTTCATGGGAATGATGAACAAAAAGCTATGTTTCTTCCGAAATTAGTAACTGGAGAGTGGACAGGAACAATGAATTTGAGTGAGCCTCAAGCAGGATCTGACTTGGGCCCTATAAATACAAAAGCAATACAGCAGGAGGATGGAACCTATAGGATAAATGGAACTAAAGTTTGGATTACGTTTGGAGAACATGATATGACAGAAAATATTATTCATCTAGTGCTTGCAAGAACTCCTGATGCTCCTGAGGGGACAAAAGGTATTTCAATGTTTATTGTTCCTAAATATCTAGTAAATGCAGAAGGAGACATAGGACAAAAGAATGAAGTTAGGTGCAATTCTATTGAAGAAAAGCTAGGTATCCATGCGAGCCCAACTTGTGTTATGGAGTACGGTGGGGATAAAGGAGCTGTGGGATACCTAATAGGTGAAGAAAATAGAGGGCTACATTACATGTTCACAATGATGAATGAAGCTAGAGTTTGGGTTGGAGGACAAGGACTTTCAACAACAGCTGCGGCTATGCAAGGAGCAGCACAATATGCTCGTGATCGAATCCAAGGAAGACCTATAGGGATGAGTAAAGAAGAAGCAAAAACAGCATCGATTATTGAACATGCTGATGTAAGAAGGATGTTGATGACGATGAAAGCTTATACGGATGCTATGAGGTATATGCTATATGACAACCAATTATTAATTGATCTTGAATATTTCTCTGACAATGAAGAAGATAAGAGCTTAGGAGAAGAAAGATGTTCAATTTTAACTCCTATAACAAAAGCATGGCTATCTGATGTTAGTGTCGAAATGTGTAATCTTGCAATACAGGTCTATGGAGGGATGGGTTATGTTGAAGAGACAGGTATAGCCCAGTATCTTAGAGATACTAGGATTACCCCTATTTATGAAGGCACTAATGGAATACAGGCTCTAGATCTTATGTTTAGAAAACTTCCACTGGATAATGGACAAGCACTACAGAGGCTCCTCGAGGAAGTAAAAACAGTAACCTCTGAGCTTGGAAATCGAGGTGATGAGTTTCTGTCAATGAAGACCTCTCTTGATGAAGGTATTGCTGCAATATCTGATGTGTCAGTTTGGCTAGGTGGAAAAATGTTAGAAGGAGAATTGGTTGATGCTTCAGCTGCAGCAAGTCCATATTTGAAAGTATTTGGAACTGTACTAGGTGGATACTACATGGCTAAAGCTGCACTAGAAGCAGAGGCTAGAATAGATGAAGATAAGGAATACTTTCAGGAAAAAATTACTGTATCTAAATTTTATATGGAGCAAATTCTTCCTCATGCATTAGGACTAATTCCAGCAATAAAAGCGGGGAAAGATGACTTGTATAATATAAAAGCTGAAAATTATTAATGCTTAAACTAGTTAAGGATAGGGAAATAAAAATAGCATTAATAGGGGCCTCTAGTGATAAATCAAAATTTGGATATAAAATCTACAGAAATCTTTTAAGTAAAGGATATGATGTTACCCCTATAAACCCAAAAAATATAAGAATAGATGGGATAACTAGTCTTTCATGTGTTAGCGAAATGAAGGAGTCTCCCGATATAATTGACTTTGTGATTCCACCAGTTCAAGCTTTTTCTGAGGCAAAAAAGCTATCTAATGAGGGGTATAACAATTTTTGGTTTCAACCGGGATCAGAATCAGAAGAATTGACTAAATACTTGGATAATTTAAACATAAATTACTTAACTAATGAGTGCATTATGACAGAAACAAATCCGTGAAATTAATTAAGTTACTATCTATATTTTGTCAATATCTAATCCTGAATTCGATTTAATTTTATAATTGAAATGTGGAAAAAAGCTTTAAGGCCATCATTGGCTTATTAATTTTACTTAGAATAGCGTTTTTGAATTTTGCTTCTAAATATAAAACAATATACCTTACAAAGGACTCGGATCATTATATAGAGCTCTCACAAGATATACCGTTCTATTTTTTTAATGATAGTCTTGTTGATTATTGGCTAAGTACTTTTAGGCTTCCTGGGTATCCATTAATAATAAATATATTTACGAAATTTTTTGATATTAATTTAGGAATTTATTTAAATCTTATTGCGGATTTAATTTCAGTTTTTTTATTGTACAAACTCCTATTGATTTATTTTGAAAAGAAATACGCTCTTCTAGGTTCTATTCTTTTTTTAATCAACATGAATTTGTTGATCAGTTCAGCTCAGATTATGACTGAATCTTTTACGACTTTATTCTTATTCGCATCATTTTACTTTTTTAGATTAGAGAGATTCTTAATCAGCGGGGTTTTTATATCATTACTTTCAATAACAAAACCAGTGGGCATTTATATTATTGCAGCATATATTTTATTAATTATCTGGAAGAAAAAAAATACTATGAAAAATATCATCGTATTAGTGTTTCTGCCAACATTGTTAATATCAGGTCTTTACATCAACAATTATATTCAGTATGAAAGTGGCTTTTACTCTACAAGCAGCTACTTCCACTTACAGTGGTATAACAAAGCAAGTGAATCTCTGTGCGAAGACTTCAACTTTAATAAACTTGAAGTCTCAGAGCCCGGATATGTATTTGAAAATTGGTTGCAAGAAAACAATCTAGACAAAAAGAGCGAATCTCAGATATTAATTAATATGTTAAAAGAAAATTCTAGAGACGGTTTAATTAATAATTTACATTGCAAAACAATATCCTCAATAAGAAGTATTTTATGGAATATGTTTGGTATAAGGAGTTCTAACTGGGAGAATACAAATCTTAATGAATTTATAATACAGATAGTTAAAATTTCCTCTTTTATTTACGCAATTATTATGAATCTTTCTTTTCTAAGATTATTAATAAGTAGAAGCAACAACCAACTTACTTCACAAGTATTATTAATTTCTTGTATATACATAATTACTACTTCTATTCTCCCCTTTGGTAATTCAAGAATAAGAGTATTGCTAGAGCCTTTTTTGATAATACTATTTATCGAAAACTTAAAAAAAATATCTTACGGTAAGTGACTAACTATTAAATTTATAAGGAGTGGGAGACTCCCCTTCATATCTTTCTCCGCTATTCCAAACTGAGATTTGATTTTCGATATCTATTCCAACTTCTTTAGACCAAAGGCTAAGCAATGAATTGAACAAGCTCTCTTCATTGCGAAATTCCAATTGATGATCATCTAACCTGTAACAAGGAACCATACAAAATGGTGTCGCTGTAAAAAATGCTTCGCTAAATTCTGATAAATTTTCTTTTTTTATCTCTACTTCATGAACTTGTATCTTGTTTTTTTTTGCTAAATCTATGAGGTATTGTCTAGATATCCCCCTAAGCATGTTTACAGGTTTTGGAGTATATAGCTCGTTGTCTTTTACAAAAAAAATATTAGAACCAGTTCCTTCGCAAATATTTCCATCAGGATCTTCTAAAAGAGCCCAAGCTCTTTCTAAATTCATTTTTGATATATCAATATTTGCCATCATATAGTGCAATCTGCTTCTACTTTTTACTGATGCATTTAATAAATCGTCAGGTATCATTTTTTGATTTGAAACCACTGCGTGTATCCCTTGGTTAAAGTATTCAGACATACCAGAAACTGTCCATTTCAAAGGAAAGTTTGCAATGGATAAAACGGGGCCTTTCGTTTGAAAGTCAACATTGTTTTCATATATACCTAAGAGACCTCTTGATAAATTTATCATTAACCTATGCTCGTCATCCTCCTCGAATACTTCATTGTGGTATGTAGTTACTTCATTTATAGCTTCAAAAATATCTTCTTTTGAATAGGGTAAATGTATTTGGACAAATTCAGCAGATGCTACAAGCCTGTCTATATGCTCTTCTAACAAAAAATGTTTTTTTTGAAAAGACCTAGTCATTTCGAAAACCATGTCTCCAAACATTAAAGCAGAATCATAAATTGGGACTCTTGCCTCTGACTCAGGTACTAAAGCCCCATTAATCCATACTTTTCTTTGTTTTTTAATATATTCCATCTACATTTTTTATTTTAGATATTTGTTTGCATAGCTCTAGTTCTTCATAGCTATCAATTTCAAATATTTGCCAAGGTTCCATTTTGAAGTAGCCAATCTTTCCAAACAACCTAGTTTTATATTTATTAAAAAGATTTCTGTCAAATATATAAAAAGAACCATTTTCAACTAGCTGTAATTCTTTTGATTGTCTTAATATTCTATTATTGTTTTCAAAATTCATTTCCTCTAACTTACCATCTTTATTCTCTTTCCATAGAAGAAGATCTGATGCTAAATTAGAAGAGAACAGCGAATCCCAATTATTTGTTGAAAATTCGCTTAATGCTTTTGGGAAGTCAGAATATTTTCTGAGTGGTGAAGTAAGTTGAGGAAATATCAACGTGTTAAAACCTACTTCTGTGTTCTTTTCAATGAAATCTATTCCATGTATCAATGCATCCTCTGAGGTACTCGTATCGCTAGACAATTCAATAGGGCGCTTGATGGCTTGACAGCCATGTAAAGTTGCCACATCCAAAATCTCCTCTGAATCTGACGACACGAAGATATGGATATCTAATTCTTTCTTTATTTGATTGATTGTTATCTCAAGTAAAGACCGGTCATTTATTGTTACTAAATTTTTATTTTTAATTTCTTTACTGCCACCCCTAGCCAAAATGATTGCAATTGGGTTTATATTTTTCATGAGTTAATAATTACTATACACCTATTAGTATTAAAAAAATGAAGTATTTATTGAGCTTCCATAATCAACAAGGAATGAATAACATAATTCCAATTGCTGAAGAACTAAGAGAAAACATATTAAATGAAGTTGCTTTGTTAGATCTAAGTCCAGCTTATTCTCAACCAGAAAATAATATTTCAAGTTTGAAAAATATTTCGTTAATTGTTGAAAATTCTATATATAAAAATGTTAGAAATTTAAGTAGGATTAATAAATTATTTTTTTATTTAACTAAATTCTTAAGAATTAATAAATTGGCCAATCATTATGATGTATATATTTTCTCCCCTGGGGGCTTCTTTGAAGGGCTAATTTCAAAACATTTTATAAAAAAGAGTAAAAAAACTTACTTTATTGAAGCTGGAATAAAAATTTATTTATTTCTTTCTTCTCAAGAAAGCCTCAAGCCAAAAAAAAATTTTTTGAAATATGTAAGTGGATATTTTACAACTGGAGAAACTCCTAGGAATAAATTGGTAAATTTCACAAATATCAACAATAAAATCTACAACTATGGAGTACCGAGATACTCTTCCATTGTCTCAAAATATAATAATTCAAAACCTTTTGAACCAAAAAAAATAATAAACTTACTTTATCTGACTTCGGCTTCTAAATACCACAAAGTAGGCTGGGAAGACGCTTGGCAGAAAGAAGCAATTGAAAATTTAGTTAACTCATCAATCATAGATCAGTTTATTTTAAATATAAAAGTACACCCTAGAGATGATCTAGGTAATTACAAAAAATATGAAAAAATAGAAGGAGTTAATATTTTATACGGAACAAATATTGAGAAGGATATAGTAGAAAATGATTGCATAATTTCGGGGCCCTCAACATCAATCCACGAGACTTCTTTATTGAAGAAAACTTACGTAACGTTTTGGCCATTTGATAATAATGAAAATCAATACATGCCAGAAATAAGCATGGTAAAAACAATAGACAATCTTATTTCCAAAATATTAAAACTCCATAATGATTTATCATTTCAAAACGAGGTTTACTCAAAGCAACTTATTTTGGCTAAACAATATATAAATATAGATTCTGATTCCAGTACCAATAGTATTATTAAACATATAATTAATGAAAACAAAGAAAGGTACTGAGTTGAATTTCCAAGGTTTGTTTAATAATAATGCTTCTATTGGAGAAAATATCTTTATAATTGCAGAAATTGGAATAAATCATAATGGAGACTTAGTCCTTGCAAAAGAATTAATCAAGTTAGCCAAAGAAGCTGGGTGTGATGCCGTAAAATTTCAAAAAAGAACGATCGATATTGTTTATACCCAAGAGTTCTTAAATGAAGAGAGAGAATCTCCATGGGGAGGTACCCAAAGAGAACAGAAAGAGGGTCTGGAATTTAGTGAAGATGATTACAAGGAAATAGATTCATATGCGAAAGAATTAGATATTATTTGGTTTGCTTCTGCCTGGGATATTCCAAGTCAAGACTTTTTAAAACAATTTGACCTTCCAGTAAATAAGATTGCATCTGCAATGGCTACTAATCTTGAATTTGTTGCACATGTTGCTAAAGAAAAAAAACCAACATTTGTCTCCACTGGCATGACAACTCTAGAAGAAATAGACAACGTTGTTGAAATTTTTAATAATAGCGATTGCCCTATTACATTGATGCATACAAACTCTGAATATCCATCTCCAGAGGAAAATCTAAATCTTAATTGCATTACTACATTAAAAGAAAGATATAATCTTCCCGTTGGGTATTCTGGTCATGAACCTTCTGTATCTCCTTCATTAATTGCTGCTTGCCTAGGTGCAACAGCAATTGAAAGACACATTACAAAAGATAGATCTTCTTATGGTTCTGACCAGGCTGCTTCATTAGAAGGTGTGGGGTTAAAAAACTTGGTCAGTATGATTAGGAAAATTCCTATAGTCTTAGGAGATGGTGTAAAAACTATTACAGACCAAGAAAAAGATATAGCAAAAAAATTAAGATACTGGTTGTGAAATATTGTTTTGATATAGATGGAACCATTTGTACCAATACAGATGGTGATTACGAAAGTGCTCTTCCACTTTTGGATCGAATTACGATTGTAAACAATCTATATAGAGAGGAAAATGAAATTATTCTTTTTACATCTAGAGGCAGTACAACAAGTCTTGATTGGACAGAGTTAACAAAAAAACAGCTGGATGACTGGGGTGTAAAATATCACAAATTAATATTTGGTAAGCCTGAAGCTGACATATTTGTAGATGATAAAGCAATCTCTGATAAGTTATTTTTTGAAAAGATATGAAAATTGGGTTTATGCAAGGCAGGCTAGTAAAGTCTGAGCACGGAAAAATTCAAGAATTTCCTTTTAGTGAATGGGAAAAAGAACTAGAAATTGCTAACAAAATAAATCTTAATTTAATTGAGTGGATTTTAGACAAAAAAACAATTTCCTCTAATCCATTTTTTTTGAATACAGATTATGTAAAAAGTACTTTAGATAAATACAAAATACAAGTTGGTAGCTTATCAGATGATTTTTTTCTACAGAATGAAAGTTCTGAAATAGTTTCAGATGAAATACTCCGACATTTAGATAAAGTATTTATAAAAATGTTAGAGTTAAATATTCCTCTTTATGTTTTACCTCTGCTGGAGGGCAAAAGTCTAAAAAACATTGAAGTTGAGAACCAAATAATACTTTTAAATAAAATTGAACAATTGGTTCCGCCTAATATAAAAGTTTGCCTTGAGACAGATTTAGATTATAAAAACATTAATAAGATTTTCGAGTCCATCGATACAAAGATATTTAGAATCAATTATGATATTGGCAATAGTGCTTACGAAGGTTACGATTACCTAGAAGAATTTGATAATTACTTTAATTTAATAGAGAATATACATGTAAAAGATAGGCTTTATAAGGGAGAAACCGTTCCCTTAGGTAAGGGTGACGGAAATATCCTTAAAGTTTTAGGAGAACTGAAAAAACGAGGATATAAAAAGAACCTCATACTTCAAGCAGCAAGAATAGCTGGAGTCGATGATGTAGAAGTTATAATTAATTACAGAGAAATCGTGGAAGAGGCTATAGCTTAATATGACTGATGTTCTAATACTAGGCAGCTCAAAAGGTCTTGGTAAAGAGTTGTACGAACTTTTTAAATACAACAAATACAAAGTGTTGGGCATTTCAAGAACTAAAGGCAAACAAACAGATATTGTTTGTGATTTAAGCAATAAGGTACAAGTAAGTAAGGTCGTGGAAAATATAAGCATGCACTCTATGCCAAGAAATATTGTATTCAACGCTGGGCAAGGTCGATCAAGTAAAGATTCACTGGAGGAAAGAAGAGAAGAACTGATGCTTCAAAATTTTTATACATCAAAGTACTTTGTTGAAGAATTTAAGATAAGAGAAAAGTGCATGGTAAATCTTGAAAGCTTAACCTTTATAAATTCTATTTGTGCTCTTGAAAATTTCAAATGTTCAGAAGAGTATAAAATTTCAAAATCAGAGTTATTAAAATACTCAAGAACAATTGCAAAAGAGTTTATTGATTATAGAGTAAGAGTAAATTCAATACTGCCGGGAAACATAATGCATGAAAATTCGGTGTGGAAGAAAAAATTTACAACAGAACAAGATGCAAAAAATTTTGTAGATAAAACTATGCCATTTTCTGATTGGATATACCCAAAAG
>JAYZKG010000027.1:0-16901 GCA_036163695.1 Actinomycetota bacterium
TTGATTCAGGAACCTGCTCGGAAATTGGGTATAGTTTCGCTATGAAGAAGCCTGTTTTAGCAATTGATGCTTACGAAAGAAGGTATAGAAATCTTTTCGTAGAAGGCATGCTTACTAAAACTATTAATGACACTAACGAGCTTCTTAAAGAAATAAAAAAATTATAAGTGCTTATGTCCTAATTATTAGGGCATAAGCACTAAAAATATCTAAATTAGGACTTAGAGATTGTTGACCCAACACTAATGATAAATGCTGGATAAAGAACAACTCCACCTAAAACAAATATGGGCACAAATAATGTTGCAGGAACTAATCCAAAAAGAGATCCTAATTGAACCCCAAGGACTAGCACTACAAAACCATACCCAACAGACCTTCCCCATCCAGGAAGCTTTCCATCATCTACTGATAAAAGTGATAGGCCGTAGAGACCGAATGCTACAAATTGAAACCAGGTAGTGGCTCCACCCATTGCCTGTACTTCACTTGCATTAAATGTTGAATCAAATACAGAATTGGCAGTAGCCGTAGCTGCGACACCGTATAACATTTGTATACAAGCCACAACAAATACAATTCTTGACATTAAACCAAAATAGAAATTGTTTTCCCAATCCCATACTTTTCCAGCAACCAGTACTACGCAAGCTGCCGAAAATCCGGCTACGAATTGTAATATATCTGTCATTGCTCCATAAGTTGTATCATATCCAACTGCATCTGGACCAATCAATAAAGCAATTATTACAAAGTTTGCGAGTATTGCAATACCATTAACGTATGCCATATTGGTACCAATGCGTTTTTCATCTTCTGTCATTTTTTTCCTTTCATTTATTTATTATTTACTCTTAGTAATGTCTATGAAGTTCTTACCTGCATATAGATTTCCCATATATGCGTGGGGTTCTTCTAAAAAGACACCCTCAGCATGAGTTAGCTCTTCGTTAAATTTTGGAACTACTGCATTAGCAGCGTCTTCTGAATCCCAAATATTCCAACTTACTGCTTCTCCATCAACGACAAAAAAACCTGCTGCTCTAAGTCCCTGTGCTTCTTCATAAATAGGAAATATTTTTTCTTTCACAAAGTTAGTAGGAACTTCAGAGTTTTCAACTTTTGCAAAGACAACTCTAACGTATGCTTCTTCCATTTGATTGTCATTTGCAGGCCTGTCTTGATACACTTTTCCTAAAGTTATTTCCCCTTCTTTAACATTTGGAGGGCCTGCTAAAATATCCTGTAATTTTGCAATATTCTCATTTCTAGCTTCTCCAAAGCGATCAGCTGCCTCCTTATCGGTAAGGAAAACCATCCCCAAATTAACATTTTCTTCAGGATTACAAAATCCAATTGAAATCATTCCCTCAACCTCTAATGAAGGGATTGCTTCATTTTTAATAAAATTCTTTAGGTCTTCCATCTTCCCGTCTTGGGCTTGACCTCTAACAACTACTGCATACATAATATTTTCCTCCTACTCCTCTTATCTAATTATCTCAATTTTTCAATCAGAAATCTCTTTTGCAACAGAAAACAGAGCCAAAGACAGGTTCAAAAGCAAATAAATATAGGCTTTCTTGACTCACTAAGTTCGCGAAAAATACACTAAGAAATATCTTGCGTAGAGTTGCATAATAGGATAAATTATATATTACTAGATAACGATATAGCAATATAAAGTTATCTAGTACGAAGAACCCAGGAGGTCGAAAGATCAACTGGGTTTTTCATTTGTCGGCCCTTTTTTAACTATTTCAAAATATATAATCTAATAATGAAATTATTGGACTTTGCATCTACTGAATATGTGATACTAACTACGTATAAAAAAGACGGAACCCCAGTACCTACAGTTGTCTGGATCGCACAACATGAAAACTACCTAGTTGTAACAACAAGTAATAATGCTGGAAAGGTAAAGAGAGTTAGAAATAATAACAAAGTAGCCATATGTAAAACAAATAGGACTGGCTCTAAGAGATTAACTGAAGACTATTTGGCAAGAGGGTGTGAAGTGTTGGACGAGGAAGAAAAGCTGTCAGGGGTTAATGCAATAAGAAGTAAGTATGGATCTGTTGGAAGGGCTATGACTCAGGGGCCTATGGAAAACAGATCAATATTGAAAATAGCTGAGCTTGCAGAGTGAAGAAACTCATTCCGTTTATCTCTCTGATCCTTGTCAGTTGTGGTGGGGCTGTAGGCAATACGGAAGAGCCTCTACCTTCTCAAATTAATTATGAAGTAGCATATTTTGCAGGTGGTTGTTTCTGGTGTATGGAGCCCCCTTTTGACGAACTTAATGGGGTGATAACAACAATAGTAGGCTATATGGGTGGTGATGTAGAAAACCCCACCTACGAAATGGTATCAGCAGGAACATCTGGGCATGCTGAGGTAGTAGAAATTACTTTCGACTCAAACATTATTTCTTATGAAGAGTTGCTTGAGGTGTACTGGAGAAACATCGACCCAACAGCACTAGACTATCAATTTAATGACTACGGATCACAATATAGAACGGAAATTTTCTACATTGATGAAAAACAAAAAACTAGTGCGTTAATAAGTAAGGAGAAACTAGAGGCCTCTAGAAAATTCAGTGAACCTATTGTTACGGCAATTACTAAAGCGGAAGTTTTTTATGTAGCTGAAGAGTACCACCAAGACTTTTATATGAAAAATAATCTCAGATATGGAATTTATAAAAAGGCATCTGGAAGAGAAGCTTTCTTCAAGCAAGTTTGGGGGGAATCTAATTCATAATTGATTCGGAAGCACTTATTGACTAGATTTTAAGTATGGATAAGAGGAAATTTATAATTGATACGGATACTGCTTCAGATGATGCTGTAGCATTGTTGATGGCTCTGGAGTGGCCAGATGTAGAAGTTGAAGCAGTAACAATAGTGTCAGGCAACATGCCTGTCGAGCAAGGAAGCATAAATGCTAGATATACTATAGAGCTTTGCAAAAAAACAACCCCTGTTTATGTCGGCTGTGACAAGCCATTAAAAAAGAAGAGAGAGCATGCAGACTGGTTTCACGGTCCTGATGGGATGGGAGGTATGAACTACCCTCCTCCTAAGAGAGATGCCGAAAAGGAGTTTGCTGTCGATGTGTTGATTGAAAAATTTAAGAACAATCCTGGTGAAATAACTCTTGTAACCCTTGGTCCTTTAACAAATATAGCTTCAGCTTTTACCCAAGATCCTACTGTTGTTTCCTGTATTAAAAACATTGTAATTATGGGAGGTTCTGCATGTAGCGTTGGTAATGTTACACCTGCAGCAGAATATAACATCTGGTGTGACCCAGAGGCAGCAGATATTGTATTTAACTCAGGACACGAGGACATAACTATAGTTGGTTGGGAGCTATGTAGAGCAGGTGCAAACATAACAGAGGAAGAAATGGATTTTGTATATTCTTTCAAAACTCAAAAAGGTGATTTCACTATAGATTGCAACAAACACGCATTGAGTGGGAGCCAAGATTGGTTAGGTGATCCTGGACTAGGTCTTCCTGATCCTGTAGCTATGGCTGTTGCACTTGATGATTCCGTTGTATTAAAGAGATCTAGGCATCATGTTAAGGTTGTGCTTGATGGGCCTTCGAGGGGGATGACTATAGTTGACCAACTTCACGTTGGAGAGAGTGAACCTCATATTGACGATTACTGGTCTAATACATCAAGAAATATTAACGTATGTTGGGAGCTTGATGATGAAAAGTGGAAAGAGGTTCTTTATTCAACGCTAAAATAAAGTGGATTAAACCTTCTCGCCTCGTTGTCTTATTTCTTTTACAACAGACTCTATACCTCGTTTATCAATTACCTTTATGCCTCTTGTGCTAACTTTAAGCCTTACCCAACGGTTCTCGCTCTCTAGCCAATACTTCTTTGTCTGAATGTTTGGTTTGAACCATCGGTTAGTCCTATTGTGGGCGTGGGAAACGTTCTTGCCTGACCTCGGCTCTCTTCCTGTTACTTGACATCTGTTCGCCATTACGTATTTCCTTTAATATTGATTTAACCTTGATAGGATAACATTCTTTTTGTTATATAAAAACTAATTTAATCATCTGTTCCTGTTTCAAAAGGGTTTTCTGGTTGACAGACTTCAAAAGCATCCTGAAATGCTGGGTCATTCAAATCCACTTCTGCATCTCTAAATGCAAAAAATCCAAATTCTCCTGGCTTAGGGTCTGGAAAATCTAATCCCTGTTCTCTCATGCATTGTGCAAACTCTAATGAAGCATCATAAAGTGCTGCCTGTACTTCCGGGTCTAAATCAAACTCATCAGGAAATGCATCTCGAAGTATATCTTCACAATTAACAAACGCTGCTTCAAAAGCATCCTGATCTACAATATCAAAATCTGTAAACTCCGGGTTGCCTTCTGAATCAAAAGAAGGGTCTGGAAAATCTAATCCCTGTTCTCTCATGCATTGTGCAAAACTTAACAAACCTTCTTCAAAAGTAATTTCTTCTTCTATCTCTTGAACGGGTAAAGTTTCTTCTATAGTTGCAACCTTTTCGGTTTCTTCTCCTCCAATAGTGCAAAAGCACAATAGAGTAAGGGTGATTGCCTTTTTCATGATCTTACTGCTTCTGCCGGCTGAATTTTTGAAGCACGTATTGCTGGATAAAGACCTGCTAAGGCACCAATAACTAAAGCGAGGATGATAGCTCCAAGTACCTGCCAAATAGGTATAGAGAATGTTATATCTGCATACCTCGTGTATCCGATGGTTATTCCGGTTCCTAGTAAGACTCCCACAAATCCGCCCATACCTGCCAACAGTATGCTCTCAAGTAGAAACTGTGTTCTTATTTCTGAACGGGTAGCTCCAATAGACCTTCTTACACCTATTTCCATTCTCCTCTCGAGGACAGACATCACCATAACGTTTGCAATTGCCACCCCTCCGACTAGTAACGCAACTGACCCTAAGCCTAAGAGAAGACTGGTAAAAGCTTCTTCTGCAGCCTGCTGGGCTTCTAAGGCATCTGAAGGCCTGGAAACCTCAACTTGGTCTGGGTTTTCTGGATTCATGGTTGGAGCAAGGACATCAACAACGTCTTCCACGTATGTTGGATTAGCTCGTAAATATATTGTGGAAGGTTCTGAATCTATATCAAATAAATCTTTAGCTACTTTGTATCCAATAAATACTGATCTATCAAGATCGGGGTGGATAGAGAGCTTTTCTAGTATTCCTATAACTCCAAACCATTCATTGTTTATAAGTATCTTTGTTGGGGTATCCAAATTGTTTATGCCTAACCTGTTTGCAGTAACAGATCCTAGTGTTGCTACAGGTAAACCTCCTAAACCAGATTCGATAAACCTCCCATCTACTAAAGAACCTCCCACAACGTCTAGCAACTCAGGATTTGTAACAATAACAGATATTCCCCCTCCTTCTAGCTCCGAGATAAAATCTGACCTCCTTACAAGAAGGTCTGTCTGAGTAGTAGAGGTAACCTCTTCTACGGGCCCTATTCTCTCAACCATTCCAAGTACACCCTCAGGTAGGTCATCTTGAGTCCCAAAAAATCCACTAGTTGGAGAGGCCTTAATTAAATTTGTACCCAAAGACTCCAAAGTTGCAATTAAGTCTGCCTTTCCAGAAGCAGAAATTCCAATAACAGCGACTATAGCAGCAATTCCTATGCCTATCCCAATTGAAGTCATAATTGATCTTCCTTTTCTTGCTTTTATACCATAAACTGCAACTGAGTAAATATCAGATAAACCCAACTTCTTACTCATCAAACCACCTGTCCATCTGTGAGTGTTATTGTTCTATCGAATGCCTTTGCATGTTCTCTATTGTGAGTAATCATCACTACTGTTTTCCCGTTATTATTTAGCTCTTTTAATATATCTAATATATTTTGACCAGATTCTTTATCTAAGTTCCCAGTAGGTTCATCAGCAAGAATATAGGAGGGGTTTTGAACCAGTGCCCTAGCTATTGCAACTCTTTGTTGTTGCCCTCCTGAAAGTTCTCTTGGTAGATGGGTTAACCTATCTCCAAGCTTGACCTGTTTTAGAACTTTCGCTGCCTCATCCATTCTAATTTCTCTTTCTATTCCTTGGTAGAGAAGACCTTCAGCAACATTTTCTTGTGCTGTTAACCCAGGTAGCAAAAAGAAGCTTTGGAAGATAAACCCGATTTTCTCTCCCCGTAGTCTAGAAAGTTGATTGTCTGTAAGAGATGTTGTGTCCTCTCCGTCTATATAAACCTTTCCTTTTGAAACACCATCAAGTAACCCGATTATATTCAAAAGTGTTGTCTTCCCACTTCCCGACTCTCCTAAAATAGCAACGAATTCTCCGTCATGAATGTCTATTGATACACTCTTTATTGCTTTTACTGGAGGTGGCCCTTCGTAGGTTTTAGAAACTCTATTGAGTGAAATTACAGTGTTGTTTTTGTTCATCTCGGAACTATAACTTCCTGCCCCTCTTGAACATTCCCAATTATCTCAACAAATCCGTCAGTAAAAACACCTATTTCTACTGCAATATATTCTTTGTTCTCTCCAACAAGTACCTCAACTGCATAACCACCTTCTGCTAGTGCAACAAGGGCATTTACAGGTACGTAAAGTACATTTTTTGATACTTCACTAGTTACAAGAATATCTACAGGTGCTTCATCGTAGGTTTCGGTGTTCTCTGCATCTACAACATCTAAAATAACTTCGATTACTTTGGACCCGTTTCCTAACTCACTTACTACAGCATCTACGAATCTTACTACAGCGCTTATCTCTTCATCTGTAGGGAGTTTAACTATTACACTGTCCCCAACAGAAACCATCCCTTGATCCCCCGCAGGTAAATTAAATGTAACTTCACGGGCAATTCCTGAAGACTGGTAGAGAGGGGATGCTGCAGCTATTGCATCTCCAACTTTTGTAATGTGACTTCCAACATTGATAGAGGACTTCAAACTTAGTGCATTTGTTGGACTGAATGTCTCAGAACCTGCAGCTAGCTCTAGGTCCTGTAATTCTTCTTTTGCTTTCTCTAAATTTGCCTCTAATTTTGCTCCTTCATTATAAGATTTTAGAGCATCGTCATATGCGTTCTGAGCGTTCTCTATTATGAGGGCCTCATCCGCATCTATAACAGAACCTTTCCCCTCTTCTTTCGCTTGTAATCTCTTTTTCTCTTCGATTTGTTCTTCGTATTCTTCTTTCTTACTTGCTCTTGTCTCATCACTTAAAGATTGGAAGTCTAGTTCATAAATGTCGTCTTCTAAATTCTCTATGTCTGTTTGATAAGCCTGCCAAGCTGCGTTCTCTTTTGTTGCATTTTCGTTCGCATCATCTAAAGCTTTCTTCTTCTGTTGTACTTGAACCAATGTTGTTGCGCCAGATGATATTGTTTCCTCTAAGTCTTCAACTTCATCTTTTTTACTGTTAATTGAAATTTGTTCCGCTGCTGTTATTTCTGATTTTGTTTCAATTCCATAGTCTGTATAAAGCTCATTTAACATAAGTGATGTATCTTTATCAAACTTCTCGTCGGCGACAAACTCATCATTTGCATAGCCCATATCAATTAATGACTGTTCGAGCTGTTTGATGTCTGGACCCTCTTTTGATGTTTCATCGAGTGTTCTGTAATACGGAATCATCCCTTCAAGTAAAATTACTGGTTTTCCATCTACTGCATACAACACTTCTCCAAAGCCAATTACCTCTCCTTCCTCAGGTAAATAGGTTACAACTCCTGTAAGAGATGCTTTTATAGAAGACTTATCAACCTGTCTTATGGTTCCGTTGTATTCTTCTTTCTTTTCAAGGTCTCCCTTCTTTATTTCAACAGTGGTTAGCGTTAGTGACTTGGATACATCGTTTTCAACATTATCTGAAGAAAGAAAAACTACAGCACCAGCTATTGAAAAGATGAGGGTAATCAGTAATATTTGGTTGCGTTTTTTATTCTTCATCTTCTTCCTCTCTCTCTGTTAACCCATGCTCTTCTTCAACTATCTCTTCGCACTTCATCCATGTTTGCACAATTGGATCTTCTTCCCGTAGCTCCCAATCTTCGTCTATATAGAAGCTTAAATCTATTTCTGGATTAAAAGGGTTTGGATCAGCTACATTGTCATACCCCTGGTCTCTAAAACATTCTGCCATATGTAGATTGAAATCCCACCTTTCCTCTAATTCAGCAGGGTCTTCCCATTCTTGTTCGTCATTTACCCCCCAAAGATTGTAGGTTTTGGCGCAATCTTCAATAACACTCCATAACTCTTCTTGTTCAGTTGGAGACAATTCTTCAAAAATCGCTGAAACAGAAAAATATAAATCCATAAAGTTTTTTGGGTCACTAACGTTGTAGCTGTTCTCTCGTAAGCACTGGGCTAATACAATTGGAGAGTCTTCATCAGAGACGGCCTCAGTCTCTCCTTCTACTAAAGAGAGTGCCTCCTCTCCAAGTTCTCGACCTTTATCAGTATCCATTATTGACGTCACTCCATTCTCTTTTGGAGAAAAGGAACACATAGTAATAATTGCAATAAGTAAGGTATATTGAAATCTTTTCATTTCTTTCCTCTACCTAAACTCCAACCTTCTTCGGAACATTCTTCAAGTTTTTCTTTTAATTCTTCTCGGCTCATCCCACTACTTTGTAGGTTAATCTTTGGGTTTTCTTGAGTAGGATCTGCAACCTCTACACCTTTGTCTCTGAGGCATTGTGCTAACCCAACATTGTTGTCATAAAGCTCTGCCATAACCTCTGGGTTCGAAGTTTTCCTTTCAACCCAAAGATCGTTTCTTTCTATGCAAATCCTAATCTGTTCTTGAAAGTCAATCCTCTTCTCCTTACTAAGCCCTTCCTGAAAAGAGTTAATTATTTGTTTCATTTCTTCATTATCAAATGGGGTTTGAACGTTGTAGCCCCCTTGTCTTAAACATTCTGTAAGCACTGTTCCATAATCTTCTTCTGACAACTCGCTCTCTAAAGGAGTGGTTGTAGTCTCCAGGGAAGCAACTTCATTGCCTTCTTGGTTTGTACAAAAAATAAGCAAAATAAAGAAAGGGGTTGATCTTAAGATACTTCTCATGGTTATTAGAAATTAAGGAGCTCTTCGAAAGAAAGTGGTCCAAAAAACTTAAATTGGACTTCTCCTTTTGTATCAAGAATCAATGTTATGGGTTGTCCAATAATACCGTAGGTCTCTCTCATTTCTTTTGTTGAAAACCCTACTCTTAAGTTATTAATCATATTGTCCTCAATAAACTTGTTGGTAGGGTCTCTTTCACTGTGAGCTAGGGCTAAAACATCAAATTTCACTTCTAGTTCTTTTATCCTTGCATTAATTATTGGTAGCTCTCTTATACAGGTGGGGCAATAATCAGCCCAAAAAATAATTAATGTTGGTTTATCGCTTAAAGCCTCCGTTTGGATATTCCCTTTTTTGTCTATGTAGGAAATACTTAATCCATCTCTATTAATCTCTGTTTCTGTATTTTGGTCTAAAACTGTATTGACCTCTGCTCCTGCAGATGAACAAGATAAAACCAATACACTTAGAATCGCAAGATTTTTTCTCATAAGTAAATTAAACCATTTACCCAGGAAGGCTCCAGGGACTGTAGTTATCTAAATTAATTGTTCTAACATTATTCTTATCCAAGGCAGCAACAATTTGTGTTCTGTGTTCCGTAGCATGATTAATCATGGTCGAAATTATCATTGAAACCTTGCTTGTTCTTTCACCTTTTGAAGTCATGTATGTTATGTCCTCTTCTTCTCTCTCTACATGTTTTAAAAAGCTTTCATCTATCTTTTCAAGTTCTTCTATAAGTTCCTTTATTAACTCTGGACCTTCGGTATTTTTTAATTCAAATTTTGAAAAAGGCTTTCCGTCTAGTCTTTGACTAAATAAATACGCTGCTCCCACAATATGAATCATTATTTTTTTAACTGTCCATTCAGGATCTATTACATAATATTCTAAAACTTCGTCATCTAGCTTTGAAATCTCAGTATAGATTTCTTTATTAGCCCATTGCATATGTTTGATTAACAACTCTACTGAAATCATTTGTTCTCTAATTCGTCTAGTCTTTTTTCTAAACTTTTTACTTCCTGCTTGAGAATCTCGATCTCGTCTACATTTTTTGCAGACCTAACATATCGTTCATTTTGCCACTTTATACCCCATTTGGTTAGTGGGATAGAAACTGCGGCGATAGGAATCATAATCCAGGCTTCTCTAAGGGTTCCTGTCCAAGCTATTACAGCAAATACTCCTCCAAAAACAAGATACATAAAGTACATGATCACCTTTTCCATACCTTGTGTGAATTTTATTTCTTTATTTTCTAAAGACTCCATGTTTATATTTTACTTTCCTAATAGTTTAGCTTTTGTATCCTCAGGAATTGAAGTCGGCTTCTTTGTCTCTAAGTTTGTATACACCCATACTGCCTCGCATGTACCTACTAATTCACCTGTTTCAACAAGGAACATTCCCATCAAAAAGGTGAGGCTTGAGTTCCCGAACTTAACTGGTTTTAAGCCTATTTCTATTTCATCATCTAGATAGAGGGGTTTGTAATACCCTATGGTTATTTGAACCGTATGAAAGTCATGGCTACTTTTCTCGACCTCTTTCTCGTAGTCATAGTTAACACTTTTAAAGTAAGCAAGGCTAGCTTGATCGTAGAAAGCTGCGTGATTAGAATTGTGCACTATTCCTTGCGGATCTAGCTCGTAATAACGAACTGTCATTTTCCAAAAGACTTCAAAGTCATCTTTTGTTAATTCAACTTTTGGCATAGCTATACAAATAATTGAGTTTTGGGCTCAATTCCTCCTGTTAGTGGCATGGCATATTCAAAAAATTCATTTGTAACATATGGTTTATCAGGTGATAAGTAGTTGTTAGGCATATTCTTTGTTCCTTTTGCAACCTTACTTAAGTCTACACAGTCGACCTCAGAGTAGTATTCTTCTGAGTCCTCTCTTTTTAAGATTATGGAACCACTCTCTCTTTGGTTTTTTGTACACACCTCTACAGAATAAGCACCGACCCTCTCTGCCTCTTCTGAATCAACTTGTGAAACATCGGCAATAAATGATCTTTGTAGGTACCCAAAGGTATCTGCTCTTACTCTTGCTCCTTCTATGTTTCTAGAAATTACATCAGAAAGGGTGTCTCCCAAGGCTCCTGATCCAGAAAGCTGAATATTACCGTGGCTGTCTTTTTTTCCCGCAAGCTCAGAGGAAGCGTCTCTTGCATATGTCTGTAAAAAGTATTCTCCTTTTTCATTTTGAATTCCTTCTGAAACTGCAACGACACACCTTCCTAGGTTTTCGTAAACCTCTAGAACATCTTCCTTAAAAGAATCTAAATCGAAAACCTTTTCTGGTAAATATATTAAGTGTGGTCCATCCTCATTGTGCGACTTCCCTAACACGCTAGCAGCCGTAAGCCAACCGGCGTGTCTTCCCATTAAAATGTTAATCTTTACACCCCTTAAACTCCTGTTGTCTGAATCATCTCCTTGGAAGGCGTGTGCAACAAATCGTGCTGCTGATCCATATCCTGGTGAATGGTCTGTTTCAAGGAGGTCATTATCTATTGTCTTTGGTATATGGAAAACTTTCATTTCAAAATCTAAACTTTTAGCACCTTCGAAAATCAAGTGTGCTGTCTCTGCAGAATCATTCCCACCTATGTAGAAAAAGTTTCGAATATCTTCTTTTCTGAATGTGTCTAACAGTTGATCTATTTCTTCGGCGCTAGGCTTCTTTCTAATTGAGCCAAGTGCTGCAGCTGGAGTTTTTGATATGCCGTGTATCTCAGAATCACTTAAGCTACTCAAATCTACATAGTCTCCTGAAAGCATTCCGCTTATTCCGTGTCTTGCCCCAAGGATTTCATCAAAGTTTCCTATAGAAGATTTTATAAATCCAGCTAAAGATTTGTTAATTACAGCTGTGGGGCCTCCTGATTGACCAATTATAGCTTTTCCTGTGGTCATAAAATCTTTAACTAGCCCCTTTATAAACAGATATAAAGTTTCTGTAGCTTTCCGAAATTTCGTCTACGGCCTCTTCTCTAGATAGGTCTTCAGATACCCAGTTTTTCAGAGATTCCCAAAAAATAGATCTCCCTATAGCGAAGCCCTTGTAGCCCTCTATATTAGCTCCCGCAGATAGCCATTCGTTAACTTTTTCATTATTTGCTCCTCTACCCAGCACAACAGCAATTACGCCTTCTCTGTCTCCGTCTCTAATTGCAAAGGAAACCTTCTCGCAGTCCTCTTTTTTGTCCAGGCCTTCTATCTTCCATATATCTGGATCTGCTCCTCTCTCTCTCATCTCTTCTACAACCTTAACTGCTAAACCGGGTCTTACCTCTGAGTCGTATCTCTCTTGATTTCCGTCTACTCTTTGAAGTTGTTCTTCTGTCGGTGGAACTAAAAACTCTAAAAGAAACTTCTTTTGGTTTTCTACTATCCAGTCCGAAAGTTTTTTAATCCTCTCTCCCTGAGTTTCCCTACTTCCTCTCTCGTCATCTGGGTTCCACCTAACCAGTATCTTTATAAAGTCTGCACCAACTTCATGAATTTTTTCACCAAAATTCTCTCCGTATTCAAAGTCAAATATTTTTTGTCCTGATTTTTCAACAGGAGCAGCAAATTTTATCCCTACGTCTTTTGCTTCTTCTTGGACATGAAGGCCGAATCTTTCATCAACAAGAATTGCACAATTTTCTTTAGACTCCCCTTTATTTAAAGCAGATTTAAATCCGTCAAAAATAATTGACTTCATTTCTATAACCTTTTTTTCTTCCTCTTCTGACGGATCTCTTCCCTCAACCCCCAAGAGACCCTTCGTAAGAGTTCCCCTGTGGTCAAAAGCTAGAATATATAGGTCTGAATTGTACCCTTTCAACTGTGCTCCTTTGTTTTTCTTGTCCTATTATTCATGATAAGCACTGAAGAGATAATAACAACTATATAAAACAACCAATGCAAGCTATCTCTTTTCTCGTTTTCCACAGTTTGAATCAAGCCCGTCTGCACTGCTATATCTTCTAATAAGTCAACTGACGATATTCCCCAGTTGTTTGCTAAATTTTCTTCAAGATAGATTATTTTTTTGTTTTTTACTGCTGAGATATTGGACCAGCTTGGTCGATTTTCTACTCTACTTCCAACTCCTTCTTTGTGTCCAACAAGGATTATCTCTGGATTTTTTTCAATTATTAACGATTCTTCAATTTTTGGATATTCCTCTTGGGTGTTGACGTTGTCTACTATGTTGACAAAGCCAAGTTCTGTATAAAAGCTTCCCAAAAGAGAGTTCTTGTTAAGAGAGTAAATACCATACGAGTATCCAAGCTCATGATAAATTCGTTTTCTATTTGGTTTCACAGAAGAGATAATCTCAAATTTTTTTTTCTTCATTTTTTCAACTATATTTTGAGCTACCCTTTCTTTGTTAACCAACTTTGATAGAGTAAGTATTTGATCATATACTTCATTTAAGTTCTTGGCAGGTGGAAGGAAGATTAAGTCTATGTCAGAACCTAGGAAAATTTGTTCTAACTCTTCATTTTTAAATGCAATAATCACGTGGGTTGGTTTTAGTGATAGTATTTCCTCGGTGTTAACAATATAAGAATCGACCCTCTTTATGTTCTTAAACCTCCCCTTTGAGACATGTTTGTCTACAGCAGTTAAATAGTTGTGAGCTCCTAGTTCTAAAAGAATTTCAGAGTGTGTTGTTGATAAAGAAACAATCCTCGGCTTATTTTCTTGGTTCTCGAGAAAAAAGGTAGCCGAGACAAAAGCCATAAGTAGGAATATTTTTCTCCTCTTAGACATCGTTAAGAAAAACTTCTTCAAACCTTTGCTTGTTCACAATTAGTTCAGAACTGTCTTCTTTTACAGATACAACTGCAGGTTTGGGAACTCTATTATAGTTGCTTGCCATTGAGTATGTATATGCCCCTGTTGATGTTGACATTAAAATATCTCCTTTTTTTGTTTCGCTTGGAAGCTCTGCATTTTCAACAAGAAGGTCTCCTGATTCGCAGTGCCTACCAGAAACTGCAAATATTTTTTTTTGCCCTGAATTGTTGCTTATGTTAAATAGCTTGTGTTCGCTTCCATAAAGCGCTGGTCTTGGGTTGTCAGACATACCTCCGTCTACCAAAATATAGGGTTTTTCTCCTCTGTCTGATTTAATTGCACCAGTGGTATATAAAATTACGCCTGGGTTGTTAACTATTGCTCTTCCTGGCTCTACCATAAGCCTATAATCGCTTCCCCAAGACTTTTTTATTCCGCTATTTATTGCGTCGTTATAGGCTGAAAGATCTTCGTCAAAGTCGTCCCCTGCGTAGGGAGAGAAAAAGCCTCCGCCCGCGTTGAAGATTGGTTCTTTTTCTATTTTGTCAATAACCCTGGTTAAAAAAGATCCGGCGGTCTCCATTGCCATAAAGTATTTTTGAGGGTCTTTTATTTGGCTGCCGATATGGACGTGTACTCCTTCAAGGTTAAGGTTATTAAGGTTGTGAATCTTTTCAACAACCTCTTCTGCGTGTGTGGGTGATATACCAAACTGCTGCTTTTGCCCAGAGGTTAAAACCATGGGGTGTGTTTCTGCTCCCAGATCAAGATTTAACCTAATTAAAACGTTTTGCTTTATTCCAAGCTCTGATGAAACCTTGTCTATTTCTTCTACCTCTGTTCTGTTGTCTATAGATATGTGTCCCCCTTTATTTTTAATAAAATAAAACAGCTCCTCTTTTGACTTAAATGTTCCATTAAATAGAGATGTCTCGAGTGTTCCTATTGATTCTTTCACTGTTGACATTTCTCCTCCTGAGACAACGTCTGTTCCCCAGCCCTGTGTCTGTAGCTCTTTTACAAATGCTTTGCATATAAATGCCTTGGCTGCATATCTAAATATGGTTTCTTCTCCGAAAGACTCTCGGAAATAAGCAAGGTTGTCTAGTATGTGTTTCCAGTCATATACATAGAGGGGTGTTCCGTGTTTTTCCGCAAGAGAAAGGAGAGAGGTTTTATTAATGCTTACCTCTTTCGCCGAAAGGTCTAGGTTTTTGGGTAGATAATTGTTCACGTTGTTAGATTAATGTAAAAGTAGTTCTAATAATATAGATTTATTTGGTATCTAGCTACTTACCGAACCTTCTTTCTCTTTGTGCGTACTCTCTTAGGCATCTTAAAAAATCAATCTTTCTAAACTCGGGCCAGTAAACATCATTAAACACAAACTCTGAATAGGCAGACTGCCAAAGCAAGAAACCGGAAAGCCTTGCTTCTCCGCTTGTTCTTATTACCAGGTCTAAATCGGGAGAGTTAGGAGAATAGAGGTGTTTTCTAATCTCTTCGTCAGTTATTTTTTCAACAAGTTCTTTGCTGTTTTTTGAAGAAGGATATTTTTCCTCTAAAAGACTTTTTACAGCATCTAAGATCTCTTGCCTTCCACCATACCCAAGGGCTATTGTTAATTCTTTCCCCCCTATGGACCTAATAGATTCGACTTTAGAGATTAGATCTATCATAGACTCTGGTAAAAGCTCTTTGCTTCCGACAAACCTTATTTTATAGTCGTCAAAAGTGTCGCTGGTTGTGAAGTCTTTGAACAACTCTTCTAATACCTTGTAGTATGGGCCTAACTCTTCTTTCGGCCTATTCAAGTTTTCTTTTGACAAAAGCCAGCTTGTAATGTGGTTTATGTTGAGGTTGCTACACCAAGATAGGCATTCTTTAAATGTATTTATTCCTATCCTATAGGAGACTTCATAACTAAGAAGCCCCTTCTCTCTTGCATATCTTCTGTGTCCGTCGTGAATTAATCCTATGTGTTTTGGGAGATCGTTTTTCTCTAGTTTATTTAAAAGGCTCGTTTCATAAAGAGAGTAAACAAATTTTTTTATACCCATCTTCGGTTGTTAACTTTTTTTACCGGGCGTGGTTCTACAAAGATCTTCGACTTCTTCTATTTCTCTAGGAACTGCTTTTGTAAGGTTTAGGGGTCCTTTTTCTGTACAAACAACATCGTCTTCGAGTCTAATCCCTATACCTAAGAGGGCTTCTGGAATCTTGTGAGAAACCTTCTTTGCTTCATCAACTTCCTTTTTCTCTACCTTTGTTGCCTCTTCCATACCTAGTTCTCTTCTTCTCTTTTTTATTTCTTTTGGGTCTCTCTCTAAAACGGGAAAGTCTATTATGGATTTGTTTTTCTTAATGTAAATTCCTGGTTCAATTGTTGTAACCATTCCTTCTTCAAACTTTCTTGGTTTATTGTCTAAGTCTACTGACCCTGCGTCATGAACATCTAACCCTAGCCAGTGTCCTGTCCCGTGCATAAAAAATTCAAAATAGTGCATCATTGAAATCGTTTCCTCAACACCGTATGGAACTAGCCCAAGATCCACTATTGATTTGCTTATGTTTTTAACTGTTTCTTCGTGTATTTTTTCCATAGAAGACCCTTTGTTAACAAGTTTTATTCCTTTTTCTTGTGCCGATAATACTTCTGTGTAAACATCCTTTTGTTCTGAAGAAAAAGTTCCAGAGATTGGGAAGGTTCGTGTTACATCAGAAGAATACATATTGTACTCTGCTGCTGCGTCTATTAACAACAGGTCTCCTTCTTTTAACATGTCTCTGTTGGTTGAGTAATGTAAGACACAAGAGTTTGAGCCCCCAGCAACAATTGACGGGTAACCAAGCCTCTCTGCCCCTAGTTTGTAAAAAACACTCTCCATTTCAGCAGCAACTTCGTATTCATAAAGACCTGGTTCTGTATACACCATTGCTCTAATGTGTCCTTGTGTAGTTATTTCACATGCTTTTGTTAAGCTCTGGAGT
>JAYZKG010000028.1:0-5153 GCA_036163695.1 Actinomycetota bacterium
TTTCTTTACATCTGCTGCTGCTATTGAGTTTTTACTCATAAACTTCCTCCTAATAAAAAAGTTTGGGGAGTTACCTCCCCAAACTTAATTATAACTTAAATAGTTAAATTAGACAGTCGGGATATTACTCTCGATTGCTGTTTCTACACCAGCATCTGTCTCTTCAATTGGCCTTGCTTTAAGCAATAGTGTTCCTACAAAAGCAGAAGCAACTGTTGCAATCGCAACTCCTCCCAACACTGGGAAGGCACCACCCTTAGGAAGCATAGCTAGATAAGCAAAAATACTTCCAGGAGATGGGGGACCAACCAATCCAGCTCCAGTTACCATGAACCAGAGGTCAGCTGTAATTCCACCAGCCCACATTGCTACGATCATTATTGGATGACCTAACACATATGGGAAATAAATTTCATGGATTCCTCCAAAGAAATGAATAATGATGGAACCTGGTGCAGATTGTTTCCACATTCCAGATCCAGCAAACCAATATGCTAAAAGCAATCCTAGTCCAGGACCAGGGTTTGACTCAAGCATATAGTAAATTGATTGTCCTTTTTCTGCGGCTTCAATTGAACCAAGTGGTGTCAAGACACCGTGGTTAACAGCATTGTTAAGGAACAATACCTTCGCAACCTCAATTGGTATATCAGCAAGTGGAACTAGTCCAGCTTCTACTAGCCAACCAGCACCATTTCCTAAAGCATTTGTAATAACTTCAAGAACTGGAGCAATAACTAGATAAGCTCCTACTGAAAGACCCCAACCAAGTATTCCGAGTGAAAAGTTGTCATACAACATTTCAAAACCTTCCGGAACACTGTCTTGGAGCATACCATCAACTTGCTTCATAAGCCATGCAGCTAATGGACCAAACACCATAGCCCCTAAGAACTGAGGGGATGTTGAACCAACAACAATTGCCATAGTAACAACTGCGCCAATTACACCTCCTCTGTGACCATAAACCATTTTTCCACCTGTATAACCTAGTAACAGTGGAAGCATGCTCAAGATCATTGGACCTACCATTGAAGATAGATTTTCATTGGGTGTCCAACCTGTAGGGATGTAAAGTGCTGTAATAAGACCCCAAACGATGAAAGCACCTATATTAGGAATAACCATTCCTGACAAGGCACCTCCTACCTTTTGTATTCTTTCCATATTTACAATCCTCCTTGATTGTTGTTTTATAGCCGTTTTATTCCTCCAACAAAAGTTGGTATTTTAACGGCCATTATATTTGTTACAAATATAACAATGCAATTATATCAAGGTTCATTCCTGTGAATATTATGGCGATAATATTGAAAAATAATTTATGTAACCTTAATTAAAGAAACGGGTACTTAGGAGAAAAGACTACTTTATAAGGGTTTTTACTTTATTATTTGAGCAAAAAATCGCCTATCTCTAGAACAATCCAGCTCTACAAAAAAAATTCTTTGCCACCTACCAAGGAGAAGCTCTGAATCAACTATTGGGATAGTAACATTTGTAGAGCCAACAATAGAAGCTCTTACATGGGACCTGCCATTTTTGAATTCATCTTCTTGCATATTTTCTGTTCTTTTACCCCAGTCATCATGTTCGTAATATTTTTCGGAAGAAACAATGTCTTCAATAGAAGAATTGAAATCATTAATGTACCCTGTCTCTGCCTCATTAATGATAAAACAAGTAGTCGTATGTGGGGTGTAAAGATTTAAAGACCCATTTGAAACTTTAGATTCATTTACGTATTGAAGCAACAAGTCAGTGAAATCACAGAATTGATTATTATGTTCTGTTGTAAAATGAACTGCTACAGTTCTATTGCCATCTGAAGAAGAAGAGTTCAAATCAATAACTTTTGAGTCGACCTCTCTTGAAGTTACTTTATTATTGTTTTCCATAATCTACTTATCCTATTAGTTATCTTAATAGATAAAATATTTATGCTAATTTTTTCTCCTGATCTTTCCAATAATTATATATAGTACTCTCTTCTATTTCTACACTATCTATTGATATTGGTTCACCTTTATTAACTGGAGATGTAACTATTGCGTTTTCTGCAATTCCAACTGGTATCCACGGTCGGCCTTCTGTGTTGTTTAAAGCTACTCCGAAGTAACAGTTGCCGCCTATGGAGTCCAATTTTTCACCTTGTTTTAGATTACGTTTTGCATAAGCTGCTACATATACATTCCAATAATTAGAATTTAATATTGACTCTTTATTAACTGCTAAGTCCATAATTGTCCTCGGCGTTTCTAAACTTGTTAAATGATACGGCCTATACAGAGACCAGTAAGGCCCTTCTCCCATCTTTAAGTATTCCATTTCATAATTTACGTATTCATCTTCAGAATAAATTACTGTGAAAACACCTGGAGCTATACCAAAAGCAAAGTCTACGACACCTTTGTTTGAAAGAATTCCTCCGTCTTCTTTTGGAACAAATATTTTATTTAAATGTTCTGGTTTAGATTTTGGTCCATGCATTCCATCCTTGTCGACTGAGAACCCTATTGAATTAGCAAGAGCTGCCATCTCTATCATTGTCTTTGTGCCATCAACAAAGCTTGTAAGCATCTTTGAATTCATTTTCTTCATCTTTGCTTCAGAAGCCAAGTCTGAAGGAGTAGCATACCTGTTAAACGGATTGTTTTTACCTTTACCGGTCGAAATAATTTCGAAAGAGAGTTCTTCTGCAAAGTTATAAAGCTCCATAGCTGTTGTTGGTTCATCCCCATACCCAACAGTTACAATACAATTATTTTCCTCAGATAATCTCTTTAGCTCTAAACCAATTGTTGCTTCTGTTTCGACATTTAATAGTATTAAATCCACCCCATTCTTTAGGACATATTCTGCAACAATTGCTCCTGCTATAGGGGACCCTGTTGCCTCAACTACAACATCTATATCTGAAAAATCAACTGTGCTTATGTCTTGTGATATGCTTGGGGAAAGTCTTTTGTTACTAGTATATCTAGAAACAGCTTCTTGTAATTTTTCTTCGTTCCTATCAACAATAAAAACTAGGTGCATGTTTTCTTGTTTTGAAATCTGAGAAACCACTCCTTGTCCCATTTGTCCTGCTCCCACTAAGGCTATATTTATACCTGAATTTTTGAACTGGCTATTGAACTTAGAGCTTAATGTCATTGGCTTTAATTATTCTTTCTATATTATCTAAATCGCTAGGAAAAGTTATTTTCATATTTAATTCAGAGCCCTCAATTATTTTAGCTTTTGTATCTGTATATCTTGATATACATTCAACTGTATCTATGCCTTCCCATCCTTCTTCTTTTGCTTTGGTATAGGATAAGAATAGGTCCTCTGCTAGAAATGTTTGTGGTGTTTGCATAAAATAATACATCTCCTGATCAAGGGGTAGGAAGTTTGAATCCTTATTCATAATTGTTTTCGGTTTAATTGCAGGTACAGATGATTTGTACTCTTTAGCAGTACTTATAAGCTTTGATAACAAGTCAATGTTAAGGAATGCCCTAGCAGCATCATGTATAGATATAAGATCATTTGAGTCTACTCCCTCTTCTTGTAAATACTTCAAAGCTTTTTCTTCACTACTATGCCTTGTCTCTCCTCCTTCAATCATTGTAACTTCTAAAGGGTAGGTCTTATTCTTAAACATTTCTTCTAAAAATATTCTATCCCTGGTGTTAACCAACAACAAAATCGTGGTAAAGATATTTGATTTTATATATGTTTCTAACAGGTGTTGAATAAGTGCCTTGTCTTTAAAACTAGTAAGTATCTTGTTCCGATTGCCTTTGAATCTCCTACTAACCCCAGCGGCAAGAATTACTGCATGAACCTTCAATTGTGATCATTCACATATAGTCGAACTTCTTCAGGAGTGGTGAAATCCTCGATATTCAACGAAATATCATCCTTGATGAATTTAGAATTTATTAATGTGTGAAAAATCAAAGGTGCACTACTGGGTGATACACTGAATATTCTTAATCCTAATGAATAAAGAACTAAAGCCGAGGTAGGGTCTGAGGCCATTTCTCCACAGACAGAAACCTCAATATTTTTCTCAATTCCAGCAGATATAACCTCTTTTACAAGCTTCAACACTGCTGGATGTAGTGGGTCTTGATATCTTCTTAGTTCGACATTCCCCCTGTCAGCAGCTAAAGTGTATTGGACTAAATCGTTGGTTCCTATTGAAAAAAAATCAACTTTCTCAGCAAGCTTATGTGCAATCAAAGCAGAGGAAGGGGTTTCAACCATTATCCCCATCTTTAAGGGTTCTTTCCCTTCTTTTTCTGCTATTGATTGAATAATTTTTCTGCTTAAAGATAAATCCTCAACAGAAGAAACCATTGGCAACATTACTTTTGCTTTATCGTAAAGCTCTGATTTAAATATTGACTCTAATTGTGACCTGAATACGCTTTCATTAGAATCAATTAATCTTATCCCTCTGACTCCAAGAAATGGGTTCTCTTCTTTGTTCGTGTTTAGGTATTCAACCTGCTTATCACCGCCAACATCTAACAATCGATAGATAACTGTTCCTTGAAATTTTTTTGATAGTTGATTATTGACCTCAATTTGCTGATCCAAAGATGGTGGTTCTTTAGAGTCCAGAAAAATAAACTCTGACCTAAAAAGACCTACGGAATCTAAAACTTCTGAGTTAAAACTTTTTACCTCCTCGTGGCTCCCAATATTAACTCTCAGCTTTATGGTTGAATTGTTTAATTTTTCCTTTGTAAGAGTTTCAACCAATACTTTGTGTTCGTCTATCTTGGTTTTTATTTCGGTTATTTTTTCTTCACTAGGGCTAATTAGTATTTCTCCACTTTCACCATTCACTATAACCTTTTGTCCGTTTATTAGTCTTCCGTAGTCTTCGTCTAAACCAATCACGCATGGTATCCCTAAATTCTTTGCTACAATTACAGCATGTGAGGTCAGTCCTCCATGTTTAATTATTAGTCCTTCAATATTGCTTAAATCCATATTGGATGTATCTGTCGGTGTTAAGTCTTCTGCTACAAGAATTGTTCCTTTATCTATCTTGAACGAAGAAGTTGATCCTTGCATCATAATTATCACATCTTTACAGAGAGATCTAATGTCTTCTGCTCTCTGACTGAAATATTCATCGCCAAGCATTTCCA
>JAYZKG010000029.1:0-6909 GCA_036163695.1 Actinomycetota bacterium
TCCGCAGGTTCGGGGTTCGAGTCCCCGGCGACCCACACATCATGCGGATGTGGCGGAACTGGTAGACGCGCTGGATTTAGGATCCAGTGAGCTTTGCTCGTGGAGGTTCGAGTCCTCTCATCCGCACTAGGCTTAGGTTATTTCTACAACGATTTCTGTAGAATTTGCGGTCGCATAAACTTTTCCCTCACTATCAGTTAACTTTCCTGATACAAAAATTACTTTTCTACCTAACTTTTCAATCTTTCCTGTAGCAAACATATCACCTGTTTCTAACGAAATACCTCTCAAATAATTTACTTTTATTTCTGCAGTCATTGTTAGGAATCCCTTATCCAATGCACAATTTGCAGTAATACTATTACACGAATCTAACATCGTAGCTGCAAAACCACCATGAACATTTCCCAGAGGGTTGTAGTGATACTCTTGAGGGGAAGCTATCCAAGTAACTGATCCTTCTTTATCAACCTCGACCCCTTTGAAATTCATTAACTCACCTATTGGAGGCTTGTGTTTTAAATCTAAATAAAATTTTTTTCTATCATCGCTATCTAAATGCAAAAAATTTTTTGCAAGTTCAGTAGGATCTTCCCAAGTAAAGGTAACTTCTCCCAAATTAATCCTCGTCAGAATCTTGAGATCTAGTTTGTAATTCTGCAACTATATCTGCATTTGCTAAAGTTGTAACATCGCCTAGTTTTCTTTCTTCCGAAATATCTTTTAATAATCTTCTCATAATTTTTCCACTTCTAGTTTTTGGTAAGTCAATAGTTACTACTATACTTTTTGGCTTAGCAATTGGACCAATCTTTTCACTAACATGTTGCCTTAGTTCGTCAATTAGTGCATCATCACCCTCTTGAGTTCCTATTAATGTGACAAAAGCAGCTATTGCCTCTCCTGTTATTTCATCAGCCCTACCTATAACTGCTGCTTCAGCGACTGAGCTATGTGAAACTAATGCAGATTCTACTTCCGCTGTAGAAATTCTATGTCCTGAGATATTCATAACATCATCTACTCTTCCCAAAAGCCATATATAACCATCATCATCATACTTTGCTCCATCTCCTGCAAAATAAAGTCCTTCGTATTTTGACCAATAAGTTTCAATATACCTCTCCTCATCCCCATATACAGTTCTTAACATTGAAGGCCATGGAGACTTAATTGCTAAATATCCTCCTTCGCCCTTATTTACCTCCTTCCCAGACTCGTCTACCACTACCGCTTCTATTCCTGGTAAAGGAGAGCATGCAGATCCAGGTTTTGTACTAGTAATACCTGGCAAAGGAGAAATCATTATAGAACCTGTTTCTGTTTGCCACCAAGTATCAACTATTGCACAATTCTCATTTCCAATATTCTTGTGATACCACATCCATGCCTCAGGATTAATAGGCTCTCCTACTGTCCCTAATATTCTTAATGATGACAAATCATGTGACTTAGGATGCTCATCACCCCATTTCATAAAAGCTCTAATCGCAGTAGGAGCAGTATAAAAAATATTTACCTTGTACTTCTCAACAATGCTCCAGAGCCTTTTCTCATCGGGGGCATTAGGTGCTCCTTCGTACATAACACTTGTTGTTTTGTTTGCCAAAGGCCCATAAACAATATAACTATGACCTGTTACCCAACCACAATCAGCTGCACACCAATAAATATCATCTTCTTTAATATCAAAAACTGCGCTATGGGTAGTTGTAACACCTGTTAAATACCCTGCTTGGGTATGGACAATCCCTTTAGGCTTAGCAGTAGTACCGGAGGTGTAAAGAATATATAACAAATCTTCTGAATTCATTACTTCAGGTTCACATTCTGTTGATTGCTCTCCAACAATATCTTCATACCAATAGTCTCTTCCTGCCACCATATCTACTTCTTGACCTGTCCTCTTTACAACAATTACGCTTTCTATAAAATTAGTTAAATCTAACGAGCCGTCGACATTGTCTTTCAAATGTACTATCTCTCCTCTTCTCCAGGCACCATCAGCTGTAATGACAACTTTTGCTTCTGCGTCATTGATTCTATCTGCAAGCGCCTCCGAAGAGAATCCCCCGAAAACTACTGAATGAACTGCCCCAATCCTTGCGCATGCAAGCATAGAGACAATTATCTCTGGAGTCATTCCAAGATAGATTGCTACCCTATCCCCTTTTTCTACTCCTAAGCTCTTTAAAGCATTGGATAACTTACATACTCTTTCATATAAATCTCTATATGTTATCTCTTGAGTATCTCCTGGCTCTCCCTCCCAATAGTAAGCTACACGGTCTCCATCGTTTTCTAAATGTCGATCAAGACAATTATAAGAAAGGTTTAACTCACCATCTTTGAACCATTTATAAAAAGGTGGATTACTATCATCTAAAACCTCTGTGGGCTCTTTATACCAGGATATTCTGTTAAGTGCCTGGTTCTTCCAATACTCTAGGCGATCTGTCTCTGCATCTTGAAACCATTCGCTTGTTGCATTTGCATTCTTTTTTAGCTCCTCACTTGGCTCAAAAATTCTATTCTCCTCAAGTAAGTTTTCTATTTTCTCATTCATAGTATTTCTCTTACTATTGAGTATAAATAAAAAAATTAACTTTTCTTTTTCACTTAAAAAGATTTCTTATTTTTGAAACATAAAAAAGAAATTAAAACCATCACATAAGGCATTCCAAGAGGCATTAATGATATTTTGATGAACTCCAATAGTGCTCCAGCTCATATCTCCATCTGTCCATTCAATTAGAACCCTAGTAGTTGCTTCCGTTCCGTCAGTAGAATCAATGATTCGCACTTTATAATCAACTAATTTTATTCTTTCGACATCTGGGAAGTCTCTTTCTAAAGATGAAATTAATGCCTTACTTAATGCATCAACTGGTCCGACCCCCTCTCCAGTTGTAACATATCGAGTACCCTTTACTTCAACTTTACACACTGCTTCGGATACTACTTGTTCAGAATTTCTTCTTTCAGAAAATACCCTATAACTTTCAAATGAAAAAAAGCTTGGATCATGTCCCTTAATAGAATTCATTAATAAATAAAGTGATCCATCAGCTGCTTCAAATTGAAAGCCTTTATGCTCCAAGTCCTGGACTCTCTCAATTAGAGCTTTTGCTTCTTTATTGGAAAAATCTAAACCAAACTCTTTAGCCTTTGTAATTACACTTGCCCTGCCAGCAAGTTCAGATACAGTTGTTCTCGTGTAGTTCCCTACTTTGGTTGAATCTATGTGCTCATATAGTGAATCATCCTTTGCCATTCCTGATGCATGTAAGCCAGCTTTGTGAGTAAAAGCCGATGAGCCGACGTATGGGTGTCGTGAATCAATACTAATATTAACTAGCTCAGCAATATGATTAGCTATTGGTGTCAATTTTGCCAATGAATCTTGAGATACAGTTTGATGGTTCATTTTTAAAGTTAAGTTAGGTATCAATGTACATAGATCTGCATTACCAGTTCTCTCTCCATAACCATTCATAGTCCCTTGAACATGATTAATACCTAAATCAACTGCAGCCATAGAGTTTTGAACTGCACAGCCATTGTCATTTTGAAAATGAACTCCAAATTTTTGACTTGAGTACCTTTGAACAACTTCAGTAAGGATAGCTGTCACTTCTGACGGGAGAGTCCCCCCATTAGTATCACAAAAAATAAAACATTCCACTCCCTCCTTAATCACTGCATCAAGTATTTGATAGCTCACTTCTTTATCTTCTTTAAACCCATCGAAGAAATGTTCAGCATCAAAAAATACTTTTTTTCCTTGAGATTTAAGATAGCTTATTGTATCTACAGCCATACTTATCGCTTCCTCAATTGTTGTTTCTATTGCTTTTGTAATATGTAACTTTGAGGACTTCCCAACTATACATACGTATTCTGTTCCCGAAGAAACAAGTGCTTGTACTTGAGGGTCTTTTGCAGCTGTAGTATTTAATTTTCGAGTAGATCCAAAACTTACTAATTTAGCATTAACTAAGTCCAATTCTGTTTTGGCTTTATGAAAAAACTCCTCTTCTTTCGGGGAAGCTCCGGGCCAACCTCCTTCGATGAATTGAACGCCCAATTCGTCGATTAACCTAGCAATTGCTAGCTTATCTTTAACAGACGGAGATATTCCTTCTTGTTGGAACCCGTCTCTTAAAGTGGTATCAAAAATATCTATATTCATCTTCAAAAAAAAACCCTTGCAGAGCAAGGGGTGACAACGATTTGAATCGTTGTTCACATAATAATAATTCCTATAATTTTCATATATAAAAGAGTACTCTAAATAAATTTATTGGGAAGTCTTTTTTCTTATAAATAAAAATGCAAGCATAGCAATGAAGAGAAGAGTTGCGACTGTAATCAAATCATACCTGAAACTCAATCCACCTTCGTCAACACTGACTGCTTCAAAGGTTTGCATTTCCCTTCCATTTGGTTCGAAAATAACAGTATTGTCTCCATTACTTATCTCTATTGGGGTAATCATTTTCCCAGGCAAAGTAACAACTAAACTCAAATCATATAAGTATTCGATTTGAGGAATATCCATTTGGCTATCTGTTACTTCAGACTCAATAATTTCAGCAAACTCTCCGTAAACCCTGTATTTTGCTTCTTTAGATTCTGTATCTTTACCTATATTGATTGACTCAATTGGAATCAACATAAGTGCTGTATCTGGGTTTCCTCTAAGAGTATCTAATTGTTTATTAAATTCCTCAATGTTATCAAATGAATTTCTTATTGTGATTCCGTCATAAATATCATCAGAATAAAAACTTTTTCCGTAGCCATCTGGAACAGAATCTAAAACACTATCTAATCCACCTAATGACGATTGGACCATTTCCAAAGCAAATATTTGAAGTTCCTCATCAATTCCAGCAGTAAGAGAATATGTTCCTGAAAGGTCTTCATTAATATCAAGTTTCATTTCCCATTTAATCATGCAAGCAGAAAGTAAAAAAGATACGATTACTAGCTTGAGTAATTTAATCATCTCAAAAGTGCTTTCGCTATTTTCATAAATGCTGACTTTCTATGACTAATTTCATTTTTTTCATTTGAATCCATTTGAGCTAGAGTTCTTCCGTTGAAAACAAAAATAGGATCATAGCCAAACCCGTTATTTCCCAAGGGAGCTTTAGATATTTGGCCTTCTATTTTTCCTTCTTCAAATATAACATTTTTTCCATCAGAAAAACATACTACCGTTTTGAAATAAGCAGTTCGATCAGAGTCTTCATCTAAATTTGATAGAAGAAAGTTAAGGTTTTCCTCATCAGTTGCAGTTTCGCTAAAATATCTCTTAGACTTAACTCCTGGTTCATTACCTAAAGCTGGGACAAAAAGACCTGTGTCATCAGATATTGTTGGGATACCAGATTGCTTATACCCATGTTCTGCTTTCAATAAAGCATTCCCTTCTAATGTATCAGACGTTTCTTCAATATCAGTAAAATAATCGTCGACTATTTCAAATTCATTAGAAATAGAACCAAAAATAGATTCAATCTCTATCTTTTTATTATTGTTATTCGTGGCTAGAAAGATTTTCAAGAAAATTCTTTCATCTGTCTATCCAGTATTTCATCTATACCGTCTGATGCAGTTTTAATCATTTCCTCCAATTCTTTTTGTGAAAATGATTTCCTTTCTCCCGTTCCTTGTATCTCAATAAATTCCTTATCTGATGTCATTACAACATTTAAATCAACATCTGCCTCGGAATCTTGAGAATAATCTAAGTCAAGAACTACTTCTTTTTGGACAATGCCTACAGAAACAGCTGCAATTTGACCTAATAAAGGATTATCCTTTATATTTTTATTAACAATCAACTTATCAAAAGTGTCTTTTAAAGCAACCCATGCACCATTTATTGCAGCTGTTCTTGTACCGCCATCAGCTTGAATCACATCACAGTCTACAGTTATTACTAGGCCTTCTATTTTCTCTAAATCAATAATTGTCCTTAAGGACCTCCCGATCAATCTTGATATCTCTTTTGCTCGTCCTTTATCATATGCAGACCTACTCACTCTTTGACTTGAAGACCCAGGTAACATTGAATATTCAGCAGTAACCCACCCCTGGTTCTTGCCAATTAGCCAATTTGGTACTCGATCACCAATTGAAGTTGTAACTAAAACCTTGGTATCGCCACTTGAATACAAAACTGAACTAAAAGCCGTATTTACATAATCCCTCTCAATTGAAATTGGTCTTAATTTGCTCACGGTGCCAACCTAACTATATCCCATACTCCATCATTTTCTTCATATCGAAATCGATCATGCGTTCTATTCTTTCTCCCCTGCCAAAACTCCCAAATATTTGGTTTTATAGTGTACCCACCCCATGTATCAGGCCTAATTATCTCGCTTTCTCCATATTCATTTTCAAGACTTACGATTTTATCCTCTATTTCTTTTCTTGAATTAATGACCTTACTCTGTGGTGAAGCTATTGCACTTAGCTGTCCTCCTCGTGGTCGAGATTTAAAATAATTATCTGAGATTTCTTTAGACGACTTCTCAACAACACCCTCTATCCTTACCTGTCTGTGGACTTCTCGCCAATAAAAAACTCCTGCTACTACATTATTTCCTTCTATCTCTTTAGCTTTTGCACTTTCATAATGTGTATGAAAAATTAGCCCTTCATTGTCTATTCCCTTGAAAAGAACATATCTTGCTTTAGGATTATTCATTTTAGTAGTAGCCAAAACCATCGCATTTGGTTCAATGACTTCTGCTTCAATAGCTTGACTGAACCAGCTCTGAAATTGATCAATTGGTTTTGGTAGCAAGTCAGTTTTTTTTAATTCTAAATCTCCATATTCTCTTCTAATTAACTGAATTTCGTCTTTTTGAGTAGTCATTTCATCTAAGTTAT
>JAYZKG010000030.1:0-3061 GCA_036163695.1 Actinomycetota bacterium
GGGCTAGGACAACCTGTCCCGAGAAGAGTGATTTTATTCATTCTTCGATTTTAACTGATTTATATCAGCTTTTCTCTTCTCCCTCTTCTATAACCTGAAAAGGTTCTGGTTCCTTCTTATCTTTTAACTTCTTCAACGTTTTACTAAATGTCATTGCAAGGGTTTCCCTATTATCACTTTTTTTTCTCTCTTCTTTCTTTGGCATCACTTCTTTTTGGTCTGAGTATGACTCTTCAAGAACAATGATCTCAACCCCACCTACTATGTCAGAAACAAGGTTGTAGAATATCACCCCTAAGGTGGTTAGAGCGGTCTGAGCAACCATATAGAATATTGCAAAAAAAACAACTGAAGAAAATAGTTGTTCAGAATTTCCGACTAATGATGCATTGTCATCCAATAGAGCGAGTCTTTTTGCTATTTCTTCAAGGCCCTGTGGAATTCCTGCATTAACTAAAAGAATCCAAAGAATTATTAGGCCAAGAACTATTGATAACGCTACTACAAAATTAATTACAAACGAAACCTTTAGAGCAGTCCACGGATCTACTTTTCTTATTACTCTTCTAACTCTATTAACACTTACCACTAAACCTACTTCTCATTCTCAATTGGAATAAATGCTGAAATCTCCTCGTCTTCAGAGAGTTTCATTATCTTTACTCCTTGAGCTTCTCTGCTCATTTTTTTTATTTGCTTCACTGCACATCTTATCGCAGTTCCTCCTGTAGACATAAGAACTACTTCAGTATCTTCACTTACTGATCTTGCACCAATCAAATCTCCCTTTTTATCAGTAATTCTAAGAGCTTTTACCCCAATACCCCCTCTACCTGCTTTCCGGAAGTTTTTTAGTTCTGTTCTTTTTCCATAACCTTTTGCAGTAACAAATAATAAGGCATCCTCTGTTGAAGTAGCTCCCCCTACAACTTTGTCTCCCTCTCTTAGTTTTATACCTTTCACTCCCATGGCTCCTCTTCCTTGCGGATTAAGTGAGTCTTCTGCAAACCTAATGGCTTGTCCTTTCTGAGAGCAGAGAATTAAATCTTCTTTTCCAGAGGTTGTCTTCACAGCAACAACCTTGTCTTCTCCTTTAAGCTTAATTGCTGATAGTGACTTATAGTTTGAATCAAACTCTTTGAACTTTGTTTTCTTTACTAACCCCGATTCAGTCATGATAATTAAAAACTTAGAGGTTTCGTAGTCTCTTGTATCAACAATTGCCTCTACTTTTTCATCCTGTTGCATTGGGAGAACATTATGAAGTAAAGATCCTTTAGCTGTTCGAGTTGTCTTAGGAAGCTCATGTCCTTTAGCTCTATAAACCTTTCCTTTGTCAGTGAAGAAAAGTAAGTAAGCGTGAGCGCTTGTTTGTATTAAGTGTTCAGTAATGTCCTCTTCGGAAGAACTAGACTTAACTCCTTTTCCTCCCCTTCTCTGTTTCTTGTAAGCTGTTTCGGGAACAGCTTTGATGTAGTTATTAGAAGAAATGGATACAATAATCTCTTCGTCTTCAATAAGGTCTTCTATGTTAACCTCTCCAACATCAGGAACTATTCGGCTTCTTCTTTCGTCTCCAAATTTATCATTAATCTCTTCTAGTTCCGTGACTAAAATCCCCTCTTGCTTTGGTCTACTTTTTAGTATTAATCCAAGTTCTTTTATTGTTGCTTTTAAGGACTTCTGCTCCTCTTTAAGTTTCTCTAATTCCAAAGCAGTTAGTCTTCTGAGAGGCATGTCTAAGATGTGGGTTGCTTGTTCATCAGAAAGTTTGAACTTTTTCATTAACCCTTTTTTTGCAATCTCTGCGTCTTTAGAGCTTTTAATTAATTTTATAATTTGATCAATTTTTGCTAGTGCTAAGAGAAGCCCTTCTACAATATGTAATCTTGATTTAGCTTTTTCTAATCTGAACTTTGTCCTACGTTTGATTACGTCAATTTGGTGTTCTATGTAATATTTGATTAATTCTGGTAGAGAAAGAACTCTTGGCACACCATCAACTAATCCAACGGAGTTTACTGAGAAAGTGTCTTCAAGCTGTGTTTGTTTGAATAGTGCGTTTAGTACAACCTGAGGGACAGCGTCTCTCTTTAGTTCTATTACAAGTCTTATCCCATTCCTGTCACTACTTTCATTTCTTAAATCTGAAACGCCTGATAGTTTTTTTTCTTGAACAAGTGTGGCAATTTTCTCCATTATTCTATCTATAGAGGCTTGGTAAGGTAGTTCTTTAACCACTATTGCTGACCTATTTTTTCCTAGCTCTTCCACATCTGCAACAGCTCTCATCTTTATAGAACCTTTTCCTTTAAACATTGCATCTTTGATTCCTGGGCCATCAACAATCAATCCTCCTGTTGGGAAATCTGGAGCTTTAACTATCTTCATATATTTTGATGGTGTAGCTTGCTTGTTCTTAAGGGTAAATTTTACAGCCTCTGTCACTTCAGAAAGATTATACGGTGCCATACTTGTAGCCATGCCGACAGCAATTCCTTCTGCCCCATTAACAAGTAGATTAGGAAATCTTGCAGGGAGTACCTTAGGTTCCTCTAGCTCTCCTGAATAATTAAGTTCAAAATCTACTGTTCCTTCATCTATTCCACTAAGCAGTTGAGAAGCTAGGGAAGACATCCTAGACTCTGTGTATCTCATTGCTGCTGGAGGATCATCTCTAGTTCCAAAGTTTCCTTGAGGATCTATCAGTGGATATCTGGTGCTGAAGTCCTGACCTAGCCTAACTAGTGCTAGGTATATTGCATCATTTCCATGTGGATGATAGTTACCCATTACATCACCTACAACCTTCGAGCATTTTCTATGTGGAGCGTTTGGTCTTATTCCTGATTCATGCATAGAGTATAAAATTCGCCTCTGCACAGGCTTCAATCCGTCCTTCACATCAGGTAAAGCTCTGGAAACAATGACTGACATTGCATAATCAATAAATGATTTTGAAATCTCATCTTCTACAGAAATGTCAAACTCTCCTAATGTAGGGGTTTTCTTAGCAGGGGTTTTCTTAGCAGGGGTTTTCTTAGCAGGGGTTTTCTTAGCA
>JAYZKG010000031.1:0-15671 GCA_036163695.1 Actinomycetota bacterium
GTTTGTTGTTCATCCATACCATGGTGCTGCAAAAATAATAAGAAAAGTAAATAAAAATGTTAGCGTTTTTGTTGAAGGCGAGCCAAAATCAAAAAGGATAGAGTATTACGAGATAGAGATTTTAACTGACGGCCTTATGGTTCTTGTTCCTACAGCAAAAGTAGATGAGGTTATTCGCCCTGTCATTTCAAAGAGTGCAATAACTACAAAGGTTATGCCAATTTTTAAGGAGAAACCTGAAGAAGCAGGGACAAATTGGAGTAGGTGGTATAAGGTTCTAACAGAGAAAATGACTAGTGGAGACATATTACAGGTTACCGAAGTAGTTAGGGATTTGACACACGCTCAAATTAACAAAGGCATCTCACCAGCACTTAAGCGAATGTTAGCTAAAGCTAGAACAACTTTAGCTAGTGAAATAGCGTGTACTCTTGGAATTGAAGAGGAAGAGGCTTTTTCAAAAATAGACCAAAATCTTCCAGAAGCTGATATTGATGACGGATTGTAGGCCTTTCTAGTAATTATTTTTCTTTTTCCTATTACTATTTAATTATGAGAATTGGAACAGGTTTTGATATCCACAGACATGACAATGTAAATAAATTATCAATTGGAACAGTAAATACAGAAGGACCAGGATTTGTAGCTCATTCAGACGGAGATGTAGTAGCCCATGCCCTTGTGGATGCTCTTTTAGCTGCAGCAGGATTAGGAGATATAGGCGAGGTGTTCCCATCAAAAGATAAAAAGTGGAAAGATGCTAGTGGGAAGAGCTTGTTATCGATAACAAAAGATTTAATTTCTAATGCAGGCCTAATTATTGAGAGTATAGATATTATTGTTATTTCAAATATAATCAAGATTTCTCCAATTAAGGAAGATGTAGTCACTTCTATTTCTCAAATTTTAGGTATAGACAAAGGGTCAGTATCCATCAAGGGAAAAACAACTAATGGTACTGATTTGCTTATAGACAAGGAAGCATCTGCTGCTACAGCAACAGTTTTAGGGAGGTTGGGTTGAAACTTTACAATTCTTTAGGAGGAGAATACCAAGAGCTGAATTTAGATAAAGAGCCTATAAAGATATACCTATGTGGACCTACAGTTCAAAGCCCCCCTCACCTTGGACACGGGAAATCAGTAGTTGCTTTTGATATTTTGGTTCGATACTTGAGATCACAAAAGAAAGAAGTTACTTATGTTAGAAATATAACAGATATTGATGACAAGATAATAGAAAAAGCTCTCGAAGAGAATGTTAGTTATGATGTCATAGCAAAGAGGAATTCCTTATTGTTTCAGAAGACATACAAAGAGCTGAATTGCTTGAATCCTGATTTTGAACCTGAGGCAACTAAATATATTAATGAAATACTCGAACTTATTAAGACACTAGTTGATAAAGGATTTGCTTACGAAACGTCCTCGGGTATATATTTTGAAGTAAAAAAATATTCCAACTACATGGAGCTTTCCAACAGAGACATAGAAGATGCTATATCAGGCGATAGAGCTAATCAAGAGGAAGACAAGAAGGCAAACGAAGACTTTGTTTTATGGAAGAAAGCAAAAGAAGGGGAGCCTTATTGGGAGTCTATTTGGGGAAACGGAAGACCTGGTTGGCATATTGAGTGCTCAGCAATGGCCTCTTCTATATTAGGTAATGAAATTGATATACATTGTGGAGGAAATGATTTAATCTTTCCTCATCATGAGAACGAAATTGCACAATCACAAGCAGGATATGGTGTAAAGAAGTTTTCAGAATTCTGGCTTCATAATGGGATGTTAAAGCTTGAGGGTGAGAAAATGGCCAAATCAACAGGTAATATTAAATCCCTATCTGAATATATACAAATTTATGGAGGTGATGTAGTTAGATTTTTTTACTTAAGGTCACACTACAGAAGCCCCCAAGACTTTTCAGATGATTTATTAAAAGAAAGCAGTTCTACTCTTAGTAGAATAAAAAAATTTGTTGGGGAAGAAAGAGGCACAGAAATAGACACCAACTTAATGGAAAAATTTATTTCGATTATGAATGACGACCTGAATACGCCAAAAGTCATCGCTCTTCTATTTGAGTCGATGAATAACAAGTCAATTACAGAAGAAGAGTCTAAAAGATTAAGTAGTACGATTCGAATGATAATGAGCGTCCTAGGTATTGATTTCAACAAAGATAATATAGAGGAAGTAGATTTTACTCAACTAGTTGACAAGTACAAGATTAAAAAAAGCTCAAATGAAGGAGTTCTCGAATATCTAATAGATAAGAGAAAAGAATACAGGGAGTCAGGAGAATATGAAAAATCTGATGACATAAGGGAAGAGCTATTGCGTTATAATATTGAGTTGGAGGATGGTTCTGAAGGAACAAAATGGTTTTGGAGAAATAGTTGAAGGTGTTAACTCAGTTGTAGCAGCGTTTAATAATGACAGAGTTATTAAGTTAGTTATCCGTGGCTCTTATAGAGAGCCCCGGATAACTAGTATTATTGAGGAATCAGATACTAAAGGCATATCAGTAGATTACGTAACAAATGAAGAGTGGGAGTATTCTAAAAGGTATAAAGTTGTTGCATTATGTAATAAAATGAATTTTGTTTCAGAAGCAGAATTTTCAAATATTAAGGGTACCAATATAGTGGTGTGCTTGAATCTCAAAGACCCGCAAAATATAGGAGCAATAGCTAGAAGTGCATTGGCGTTTGATTTCTCGACCCTTGCAATACCAAAAAAAAGATCTTCCCCCATTTCTTCTGCTGTTTTCTCATCTTCTGCAGGGGCAATTGAAGATTTAAATATATTGACTTACAATTCAATTTTTAGCCTAGTAAAAAAAATGAGATCTAATGACTATTGGATATTTGGGGTAGAAAAAGGGATAGAAAATTCGATAAATATTAATGACATGCCTAATGCGAATATTGCTATTTTGCTTGGAAACGAAAAGAGCGGGTTGAGTAATGAATTGTTAAAAAAGCTAGATGGAATTTGTTCAATAGAAACTTCAAATAATGTAGATTCTTTAAATGTTTCTGTTGCTGCGGGTATTGTTATGGAGAAAATTTATAATAAAACTAGATTAAAGTAATATACATTCTAGATTTGCCGGAGTAGCTCAGTGGTAGAGCAGCCGCCTTGTAAGCGGCAGGTCAGGGGTTCGACCCCCCTCTCCGGCTCAAAGTTTATGAGTTACAAATTAAATATTAGAATTTTATTTTTATTTTCTTTACTTTCAAATTTTATACTTTATTTTCTTGGTTTTTTAAGACAGTCAGTAATCTATGATTATGTTGCTTTCTGGCCTTTCACAATCCTTCCCTTCTTGCTATATTTATTTTTTTATAAATCATCTTTGAGGGAAACGTTTAAATCTTTTTATCTCCTTGTTCCAACTATTCTTTTCATTATTTTTCCTATTTTACACTTGTCTATCCAGCCTCCTTTTTTACCTACATTTTCTCTTTCAACTGAGGTAAATAGGATAAATGAATCTCATGAATTAGAGCTAGGTTTGATTGTTGACATGAAAGGATCCTTAGAGATTGATGCTATAGAAGGGAAAGGCTACCGAGTAAATATTTTGAATGCTCCAGGGAGCTTGGGTTTTCCAGAGGCAATTGAAACTACGATTACTAAACAAAAAAAAATATACCTGAGAGAAATAGAGGCCGATTCTTTATTGAGAACTAAAGGATGGAAGTTGCACTTAGGAACCAACAATTTGTGGGATATAGACATTTTCTCTATTGAGTCCAAAATTAATTTACAAGATTTAGACATAAGAGATGTCAAGATTGCTGGGACAGGGGAAATATACCTCGACCAGAAGAATGAATTTAATTCTTTCACTATTTCTGGGAACTATATTGTTTTTGTTCCAAAAACCCTCCCATTACTTGTTGAAGGGAATGCTACGGTTCCAGATGGATGGATTGAAGCAACAATAGGCTATTTAAGCCAAACAAATCAAAGCTATAAGGTTAAAATAGTAGTTTTGAACGATTCTGAAGTAACGTTTAAAGATTACGAGGAGTAACAATGATAGACCAACTAGGAAATGGTTTGATGCTAGGAGTTATTATTGCAGTTTCTGCAGTAGGCCTCTCTCTACTATATGGTGTTACACGAATTGTTAACTTTGCTCATGGAGAACTGATTGCTTTAGGGGCTATTTGTACATTATTCTTTTCGAGCCCTCAGGACTCACGCCTGCTTTACTTAGATAGATTTTCACCTTTAGGAATGGAGTTTGGTTTTTCAGTATTTTTTGCTATTTTATTATGCGGGCTGGTAGGGGCCTTACTAGAACTACTACTTTTTAGGCCACTAAGAAAAGCTGAGGTTGGCAATATTGCTGTATTAGTTGTAACAATTGGGATGTCTATATTTATTCGTCATTTGTATCTGCTATTTACTACAGGGAAAGTACAAAAATTTCCACTAGATTTACAAAGACGTGAAACGTATTTATTTATTGAGCTAACTCCTAGGAATTTGAAAATACTGATTGCAGGCCTAGTAGTTATGTTTATCATTGGTTGCTTCTTAACTTTTACAAGGCTTGGAAAGGCCATGAGGGCGGTGAGAGACTCAAGTGACTTAGCAAGTATATCTGGAATTAATTCTGACCAGATTATTTTATCAACCTGGATTATTTCAAGTATGTTAGCTGGTCTAGCCGGAATATTCCAAGGAATGATTAATGATGTGAGATGGAATATGGGATTCTTAATTCTTTTATTGATTTTTGCTGGCACAGTTCTTGGAGGCATTGGCACCTCTTTCGGTGCTATGGCAGGAGGATTGTTAATAGGTGTATTAGTTCAAGTTTCTGTCGCCTTGCCTTTTATGGAGGGACACACAGAAGCAAAGAATGCTGTTGCTTTGGGAATAATGATTATTATTTTGCTAGTTAGACCTCAGGGGATTTTTGGTTTGAAAGAAAGAATTTCATGAAGGCTACATCACGAGGCGTAATAACTATATTAGTTACCACCCTTTCTCTAGGTGCTGTGTACGTACTAAATCCTGGTAGTGCTACAAGGCTTATGTTTAGCTTGCTTACATTTGCAGGGATTTATGGCCTTGCTGCCATAGGCCTTAATGTTCATTTTGGATGGACAGGTCTACTAAATTTTGGGCATGCAGCATTTATGGGTATGGGAGCTTATGTTACACTACTTCTTATTCCACATGCTGCAGGAAGAGAAGGAGAGGTAACAACTACTGGCTTACCACTTATTCTTGCTATTCTTGTTGGGATTGCGAGTGCTTCTTTACTAGGTCTCTTATTAGGTCTTCCAGCCATACGACTAAGAGGAGATTACTTAGCAATTGTTACTATTGCAGCAGCTGAAATTTTCCGTCTATTAGTTAGAGATTTAGAAGCGATAACTGGTGGTGTATATGGAATTATTTCTTATTCAGATGCTTTACAGAAATATAGACCCAAAATAATCGACTCTCTTTTAGTTGATATGGATATCTCAGTAAACCAAACTTGGGTAGGTGTAATTGCATGGGTTTGTATTTTTGCTGTTCTTCTATTACTAAAACGACTCAACAGATCTCCTTGGGGCCGTGCTTTAAGGGCTGTTAGAGAAGACGAAGATGCAGTACGTGCTCTGGGTAAAAATTCTGTATGGCTTAAGTTACAAAGTTTTATGCTTGGTGCAGGAATAGGGGGGTTATCCGGGATACTGCTAGCGTTCAACTATGGATCTCTCCAGGTCTCCACTTTTGTGCCGATACTCACCTTTTACATATGGGCCATAATGATTCTTGGAGGAGTAGGAAGTCTATCAGGACCAATCTTTGGAGCTATTGTTTTTTGGGTCATTATTTCTGAGACTGATAAAATTGCGGAAATAATTTTTGAGAACGCAAATGGTCAGCAACTTGCAGGTGTTCGTTTCGCTCTGGTAGGTTTACTTATCATGTTCTTAATGATATACAGACCAAGTGGTCTTTTGGGTAAAAAAGAGGAGTTGCTGCTTGATGTCAAATAGTCACCTTCTAGAAGTAAAAGATTTAAATAAAAGTTTTGGTGGGATACAAGCAGTGAATATTTCAAATCTTACATTTGAAAACAATATGCTTACGAGCATCATTGGCCCCAATGGTGCTGGGAAAACAACATTTTTTGATCTGATATCTAAGTTCCAGTCATTAGATGGCGGTGAGATACTACTTGAAGGGAAGAACATATCGAATAGTCAACCATATAAAATTGCGCGAATGGGAATGGTTAGAACTTTTCAATTAACTAAGGTGTTTGACAGGATGAGTGTTCTTGAAAATTTAATGTTTGCAGGCTCTTCTGTGCGTAACGATTCATTTTTCTACTCATTATTTAAATTTGGTTCTCAAAAAGATAATGAAAAAGAACTAGAGAGGAAGTCATATGAAGTTATGGAAATGCTTAATTTAGACAACATGGCAAAATCCTATGCAAGAGAACTTTCAGGAGGGCAAAAGAAATTACTTGAACTAGGGAGGGCAATAGTTAAAAACCCCAAAGTTTTGCTGTTGGACGAACCTTTAGCAGGAGTAAATCCTAAGCTTGCTGAACAAATTCTAGAGATTATCACTAATTTGATAGAAGAAGGAAAGACAGTTTTAATGGTTGAACACAATATAGAAGCTGTTATGAAAGTTTCAGAGAGAGTAGTAGTTATGGCCGAGGGAGAAGTCATTGCTGACGGTGCTCCGAATGATATTAGGTCCGATCAAAAAGTGATTGATGCTTATCTAGGTAGTGGAAATGAGTAAACCAATACTAGAAGTCAATGGAGTAGCTGCCGGTTACGTGAAAGGACTCAACATACTCCAAGGCATAGATTTAGTAGTTACTGAAGGAGAAATAGTCTCTATTATTGGGCCAAATGGTGCAGGAAAGTCAACATTACTTAAAGCTGTTATGGGACTAATAGAGGTATCAGCAGGTAGATATTATCTTAATGGAACAGAAAAAACTTCATTGCCTACTCATAAAATAGTTGAAGAAGGTGTAGGGTATGTTCCTCAAGTAGCAAATATTTTCCCCTCTTTAACAATTCAGGAAAATCTTGAAATTGGCGGGTGGATATTGAAAAGAAATACACATGCAGCAATAGTTAATATTTATGATAAATTCCCTTTGCTATATGAAAGGAAAGGAGATAGAGCAGGAAATTTATCAGGTGGACAAAGACAGCTCTTAGCTCTTGCTAGAGCATTGGTTACATCCCCAAGCATATTGCTATTAGATGAGCCTTCAGCAGGACTGTCTCCCGTAGCAATTACTGAAGTTTTTAATACAATTAAAGATATAAATGAATCTGGAGTCTCAATATTACTAGTTGAGCAGAATGCTAAGAGAGCATTAAATTTTAGTGACAGGGGTTATGTTTTAGATCAAGGTAGAAATGCTTACCAAGGAACTGGAGAAGAACTACTTAATGATCCAAGGGTAGTTGATTTGTATCTAGGAAAGATGTAAAAAAGGCCTGTTTTCACAGGCCTTTTTTAATTATTTTAGAGATTTAATTAAGAACCAAAATCTACTGATTCTAGTACTGGATTTTCATCTCCACTTATCTGCCAAATATCATATGTAGCAGCAGTTGGGTCACCATTTGCGTCGAGATTTACATCTCCAGATGCTCCAACATAATCGAAGTCTTCACCTGCTGCAGCAAGTGCCATACAATCTGTACCTATACATTTTGTACCTCCACCTGAAGCTGCTACAAGTCCAGCACCAATTTCTGGTCCTGTGACTCCATTTGCAATAGCTGATAATACCATCAACATTGCTGCGTCATAAGCTTGAGGAGCAAAGATAAATGTCTCTGCACCATCTTCACTAACCTGTGAATAAGCAGCGCTAAATCTAGTCATAGCTTCTCCAGCTGCTGCTCCAGGAGCTGTCCCCTTCATCCCATCTAGTGCACCGTTAAGTCCACAGTTGGAATCCAATTGAGCGTCCTTTACACCATCGGTAAAGTACCAAGGTGTATCAAGCAAACCTTGTTCGTATGCTACGCCTAGCACACCACAACCTGTTTCTGGGAACAGAATTGATACGATAGCGTCAACAGTACCTTTTCCTACTGCTGTAACTTCAGCAGAGAATTCAGTAGCATCAACAGCATGGTATACAATTGTATTTACTGTTCCTCCAGCACCTTCAAAAGCTGCTGCGGTTGCTTCAGCAAGACCTCTTCCATAAGAGTCAGCCCTAGAAATGATAGAGATAGTACTTCTTCCATCATCAACTAGAAGCTTTGCCAATACCTGACCTTGTAACAAGTCGGATGGGGCAGTTCTTGCATATAATCCTTTTTTGTCCATTTTTGTAAACTGAGGACTGGTGTTTGATGGGGATACCATAACTACTCCAGCTCCAATTGCTGTGTCAAGAATTGCAAGTGAGGTACCGCTACATGCAGCTCCCATAACACCTTGCGCTCCTTGAGCAATAACATCTTGAAGACTGGTTAAAGCTACCGCTCCGTCACAACCACTGTCACCTTCTAGTAAGACAACAGGTTGCCCATTTACACCGCCAGCTGCATTTACATGCTCAATAGCAAGTGCCGCACCTAGTGCAATACCAGGGCCTAGAAATGCAAGATCACCAGATAAAGGCATAAGTGATGCCAATATCAAAGGATCCGCAGTTTCTACTGGCGCAGCTGTTGTAGCAGGAGCAGCTGTTGTAGCAGGAGCTTCAGTTGTTTCTGGAGCTTCTTCGACCACCTCATCTGCTGTAGTTCCACCACCACAGGCTGCTGCGAAAATCGCTAATATTGCAAATAATGCAATCGCTTTGCGATTCTTCATATAATTTCCTTTCAGTCACTGAAATTAAAAATTTCCTACATAATTTGTAGGAAGTATTACAACAATAGCGTGATTTCACTAGTCTTCAATAGCGAATAAAAAAAATTATATTTATGACTGAAATATTAGAAAATACGTTAGTTTTCCTGAATAATCAGGATTATTTAGAGATATTTATATATATTTTTATTTTTTATATGTTGATTATTGGGTGGAAAAAGGGCTCTTTATTAGTTATTTTTTATACTTTTTCATTTTTAATTGCAGTGTTTTTAAGTTTCAAATATTCCTTCTCAATTGGAATTTATATAAGTAGTTGGTTAAGTTCAAATAGACAAATTTCACAAATATTTGGTGGGGTAATAATATTTATAGCAGTTCTTGTTGCAAGTTCATTGTTTCATAGTTTTATAATTAGAAAAAAAGTTGAAAATGACTTTGGAAATAAAATACTAGGAAGCGTTTTTTCTTTATTTTTTAGCAATCTAATACTTACATTACTAGTCTCTCTTCTGTCTTTGTTTACGTTACCCAGCTTTATAGAAGAGAAAATTGAAAATTCTACTGTTACGTTGTTTTATCTTGATCCTGACGGCATTCCACAGCAAAGTTTAGAAATTATAACTGGTACAGATATCCTTAAAGTTACTAACAGAATAAAAAATTTAACTGGAAGCTCATCAATTGTTGTTGATGATTATGGATGTTTAGAAATCCCTAAAGAACCATTATCTAAGTTAAGAACCAAAGAAGAAGAAGCTTTAAAAATGTTAGAGCTTATTAACCTAGAGCGAATCAATGAGAACAGAGACCCCCTTCAATTCAATCAGGCGTTTTCTGACGTCGCACAAAATTATGCATATAAAATGTATACAGAGGGCTTTTGGTGTCACCAAGACCCTAATAATGGATACTATGCAACAGATAGGCTAAGGGAAGTTGGATTTAGAGGTAAAAATATTGCAGATGTTAGTGAAAATTTACCTATTTCATCAACTATTTATTCTGCTCATGAAAGTTTGATGAACTCAGAATCTCACAGGAAAACAATTTTAGAAATTTCATTTAATAGAGTCGGAATTGGTATTATTTCAGGGCCTACAGGCCTAATTGTTGTTCAAATATTTAGTAAATGAATTTATTAATAAAGAATTTAGTCAAAGAACTAATTATCGGCACAAAGAAGATTATTAATATTAAAGAATTTTATTTTGATAAAGAAACTGAAGAAAAATTAATGAATATTTTGCTTTATCAGTTAAACAAACCAAGCATAGAGCAATCTAAAACTCCTACCCAGATTGTCAATGAATTTTTATATGATGAATTTAGAGAAAGCTTTGCACTAACACCTTATGACTTTGGTGAAAAAGCTCATAAACTGATAATTGAATGGGGGATTCAAAAAACAAAGGACCTGCATGACGAATAAATCGATAAATAAAGATATTTGGATAAATTCGTACCCAATTCTTATTTGGCTTATGACAGAACCTTTAGCTGGATTAGTAGATTCAAGAATTGCAGGGATTATAGGAATTGATACCCTTTCCTCTGTAGGAATTGGCTCAACTATTTATTTTGTATTTACCTGGATTTTTGTATTTTTGGCTTATGGAACAACGCCTTTAGTAGCAAAACTTAAAACAAACAATAACCTTAATAGCCTTAAATATTTTGTTTTTTTTGGAAGAAAAATCTCAATATTCCTTGGATTAATAGTTTTTCTGGTAATTTTTCTTTTTAATGATTTTTTTATCAGCCTTTTTGAACCAACTGTTGATATAAGCAAATTAGCTTCAATCTACTTAATAGTAAGAGCTATAGGGATTCCATTTTATTTATTAAATATGCACTCTACAGCTGTTTTAAGAGGCTTAAGATATCCTAATATTACTTTTCAAAGTTCAATAATTGTTACTTTAACAAATATAGTCTTAAGTTATTTACTCGGTATTGTCTTTGGATATGGAATTCTGGGAATTGGTTTAGCAAGCACAATCTCTTTCTTTGTTGCGTCTTTGTATGCAAATTATATACAACAAAAAAAAATGAAAGAGTTTCCTAAAGCTACTGATAATGTTAATGAACAAAACTTAAGAAAAAAATTCTTTTCAGTTGGGTCAACAATTATTCTTCGCTCAGCTTTTTTGACTGGGTTTATGGCTCTATTAAGCAATCAAGCATCAAGACTTTCAATGAATGATATTGCTCTACATCATGTTTTAAATCAAATTTGGACCTTTGGTTACAATTTTATTGATGCATTAGCGATAGCTTCACAGACTCTTGTTTCAGAACATATTTCAAAGGGTAAAAAGTATTTTGGTTCAGACTTATATAAGGCACTAATAAAAATAACAGCAGTATTTTCTATAATTATTTCATTTGTTAGCTATATAAGTATAGAGTTTTTAACGGAATTGATTTCGAATCAAGTTTTCAGACAATTAGAAGATAATTTTTTATTAATTCTTTTCTCTCTCACCCTTTTCTTTGGTAGTTATGCTTTTCTTTGGGATGGTGTTTTATTAGGACTCGATAAAAATAAAGAGTTTGCTTATACAACAATAATTTCATCAATAATAGGTGCTTCGGTATTATTTTTATTAATTACTACTTATGGAACAATAAATATTATATGGCTATCTTTAGTAGTTTCTCTTATTTTTAGAGCATTGATAGGTGGTTATTTTCAAAGAAAATAATTATTTTTAAGATTTTATAGATTCTCTATCTAAGTAGTAACTTAAAATTTGTAGCTCTTGTGATAAATCAACAGATCTAATTTGTATTCCAGGTTTATTTTTTAATCTAATAGGAGCAAAATTTAAAATTGACTTAATCCCAGAGTTTATTAACTGTTCCGCTATTCTTTCTGCAACTTTTTCTGGAGTTGCAATAATACCAATAGACACATTGTATTTTTCACATGTTTCTTTCATTTTAGACAAAGGTTTAATTTCTAATTCACCAATTTTTTTATTAAGTTTTGTAGGATCTGAATCAAAAAGTCCAATGATTTTAAACCCTTTTTCCTTGAACCCTTGGTATTCAGCTAAAGCTGAGCCTAGATTGCCAATTCCTATAATTATTGCACTTAAACCATCAACTAAACCAAGTTCTAATTCAATTTGTTTTCGAAGAGTTAATATATCATATCCAACACCCCTTGTGCCTAGAGTTCCTAGGTAGGAGAGATCTCTTCTTACTTGAGCATCATTAACTTTTGCAATCTCTGCTATTTTTTTGGACGAAATACCAACGGAATTATCATCTATCTGCTCTAAGCATTGTAGATATAAAGGTAGTCTCTGCACTGTAGCAGGGGGTATCTTTCTATAATTTTTCACTAATGCACAATCTAACAAGCTAAGAAAATTAATGGTAATATAATTAGCAAATTTCTCTTTATTTTGAATTTATCTTTTAATTTTGACTAGGTTAATTTGGGAATATCAAAATGAAAAATAAAGATTTTTTTGATGTAGTTATTATTGGGGCAGGCCCCTCAGGTTCAAATGCTGCTATTTCATATAAAAAATTAAATTCTGAATTAAGAGTTGCAGTCGTAGATAAAGAAACCTTTCCTCGAGATAAGTCTTGCGGTGACGCTATCGGTCCAGGTGTAATAAACGCATTAAAAAGATTTGATAATGAGCACATTCTTGAAGATGATCCTCAGGTAGTTTCTACAACACTTTTTGGACCTAAAAACATAGGCATACATAATTACATACCAAAGGTAAAAAATAAAGAGGATTCGATTGTCTATGTAATTCCAAGATTTGATTTAGATAATAGAATATTTAATTTAGCAAAAGAAGCAGGTGTCGAGACATTTGAAGGACATAGATACATAAATTTTACTCATAAAGAAGACTCATTGATAATTGAGTTAGAAAATGAAAATAAAAAAAAATTATTAATAGAAACAAAACTTTTAATTGGCGCCGATGGTGCAAATTCAAGAGTTAGAAAAAGTTTAAATTTAAAACAAAATAGTGACTGGAATAAAGCTATAGCAATTAGAGCCTATATAGATAGTTCAAATTATATTGAGATATTTAATGAGAGAACCCTGATGTTTGAAATCAATGTATCAGCATTAAAAGGATATGCATGGGCTTTTCCAAGCAAAGGTGACTTAGTGAACATAGGAATAGGCGTTCCGCTTAGTTTATTTAAAAAAGAAAAGATGGACATAAAGCTTCTATTAGGAGAGTTTATAGCAACTCTAAAATCAAGGGGAGTTAATGTTGAAAACCTAAGAATGGAAAAAAGCTTTCTATTACCTTTTGCATCTTCAAGGCCTAAGTTAGCACATAACAGAATTGCATTAATAGGAGATGCTGGATCAATGATTAATCCAATGAGCGGCGAGGGTATTTTTTACGGAATGGAAGCAGGTTATATAGTTGCTCAGGAGACATATGAATTAATTACTCAATCCTCATCAGAAATTAATTTAGGTATCGAAAAATATGAAAAGGTATTCAATAAAAGATTTGGAAAACACTTTTTGAGTTGTTCTTTAGCTCGAATAATATTTCAGAGCCCATTTATGACAAAGAGACTTCTTTCAATAGCTTCAACAGATCAACATACTATAGATTTTGTAGTAGAACTTCTTTTTGATGAAGCAAACTTAACAGTAAAAGAGACTCTTTTGTTGGTTATTAAGTTCTTCTTACCATTGAATATCCTTAAATTATTAAGAAAAACAAGTATTTAATCACTTCACAAAAAAAAGAAAAAAGTAGTAGAATAAATATATAGTTTGTGAAACTTTTCACAAACACGGGAGGGAATTAATGATTAGTTGGTTACCTATATTAATCATGTTTTTAATAGCTGTTGGTTTTGCACTAGCTTCTTTAGGTGTTTCCTATCTTTTATCTCCTAAAAACCCAACTACAGAGAAGCTTGCTCCGTATGAATGTGGAATTTTTCCAGAGGAAGAACCATCTCAAAGATTTCCTGTGAAGTTTTATATGGTTGCAATGCTTTATATAGTTTTTGATATTGAAATAATTTTTCTTTTAGCTTGGGCAACACGATTTAATCAGCTTGGTTGGTATGGAATATTAGTAATTTCAATATTTTCTTTTTTTGTATTAGAAACTTTATATTATGTCTGGAAAAAAGATGTACTTGATTGGAATGTTCCTCGAAGAAAAAGATATCACGAATCAAAAATTGAAGAAGAGGTTTCCTAATGTTTTCTCCAGATAATATTTTTACCACAACAATTGATAAAGCAGTTAGATGGTCTAGAACACAATCAATGTGGCCTGTTACATTTGGTCTAGCTTGTTGCGCAATTGAAATGATGGCTGCAGGATCTGCAAAATATGATTTAGCAAGATATGGAATGGAAGTATTTAGGGCATCTCCAAGACAAGCTGATTTGATGATTGTTGCAGGAAGAGTGTCTCAAAAAATGGCACCTGTTCTTAGGCAGGTGTACGATCAGATGGCAGAACCAAAATGGGTAATTGCCATGGGTGCATGCTCTTCAACCGGTGGAATGTTTAATAATTATGCTCTAGTTCAAGGAGTAGACCACATTGTTCCAGTTGATATATACGTTCCCGGTTGCCCACCAGGTCCACAGTCCTTAATGCACGGTATTTTAACCTTGCATGACAAAATAATGGAAGGTGAAATCAATAGATGAGTTACGAAACAATAAATGTTGATATAAACCAATATTACGAAACCGTTGAAAATTTTAAAAAAGAAGGATACGAAATGATGGTAGATCTAACAGCTGTTGACTGGTATAGAAAAAGGGAACCAAGATTTCAAGTAGTAGTTAATTTGCTATCTGTATCAAAAAATTTGCGTTTAATTTTAAATGTAAATGTTCCTGATGAAAGCTTAAAGATTCCTTCTATATGTGAAATTTACCCAGGGGCTAATTTTTTTGAAAGAGAAGTTTTTGATATGTTTGGAATTGAATTTGAGAATCATCCTGAGTTAACAAGAATACTAATGCCTGACGACTGGACTGGGAACCCTTTGAGAAAAGATTATGGTTCAGGAAGAATACCCGTTCAATTTAAGAATGCACCAAAGGTTGATTAAGTATGGATGATGAAAACAAGATTAAAGAGGATTTAGATTTTTGGGCTACCAATTCTGAAGAAAGTGGTTGGAATATTTCTTCTACAGATGAAGGCTCTCAAAAAATGCTTGAAGAAGAGGACGAAAAGCAGATAAAGATACAAACAGGATCTGATGTAGTAGATGACTATGTCTACAACGAAGAATCAACAGATGACGAAAGAATGATTGTAAATATGGGCCCCCAGCACCCTTCTACTCATGGAGTTTTAAGGCTTCAGGTTGAATTAGAAGGAGAGGTTGTTAGAAGAGTAAAGCCTGTTATTGGGTATCTACATACTGGTATGGAAAAAACCGGTGAAGAGCTTGCTTATTTTCAAGGACCAACCAACACAACACGTATGGATTACCTTTCACCACTTTTTAATGAGTTAGTGTTCTCTCTAACGACTGAGAAACTTTTAGGTATAGAAGTTCCTGAAAGAGCAAAAGCAATAAGAATACTGATGACCGAATTAAACAGAATCTCTTCTCATTTAGTAGCACTTGCTACAGGAGGTATGGACATTGGAGCATTATCCATGATGATATTTGGATTTAGAGAAAGAGAATTAATTTTAAACTTTTTTGAGAAAACTACAGGATTAAGAATGAATCACAACTACATACGCCCAGGAGGGGTTGCTGCAGATTTGCCAGATAATTGGCAAAAAGATGTAAAGGAAATATTAAAAGTGATTCCAGAAAAATTAAAAGATTATGATG
>JAYZKG010000032.1:0-31682 GCA_036163695.1 Actinomycetota bacterium
TAAACCTTTGAGACCAAGAAAAACAACCCATATAATCGCAACCTCTCTATAAGCAGGCTTTACTTTCTCATGCAGAAACCATCCTAATGGCCAACCCCTTATAGATTTCGATGTATATATTGTAAAAGGTCGACCCATCAAAATTGTAACAAAGCCAATACTTGCAATACTTAAGTCTCTAATTATCCCTGGGAGAAAAAAACCAGATGCAGTGCCTTGTATCTGAGCAATCAATAAGGCAATTGAAGTACCCCCAACACCAATTAAAGAATTTCTAAGAGACTCTTTTCTTAAAATTCTGTACAAAAAAGTAAAAATTATCAAACTTCCAGTAAGAATGATTGAGGTTTGTAGGTTTTGGAATCTTGAAATTGTTACAAAAAATACTGGGGCCAATATTGCATCAAGAAAATTTTCGTTTGCAATGGGAAGCTCTTTATAGTCCTTTTTTATATCATCAAATTTATTTTTAAAAGAATTAAACAATTTAAAGATCTTTAAGCTTCTCTTCAATTATTTTTGAATCCATATCTAATGAAAAGTCAAAACAGTTTCGAATTTCCTCCTCTAATATGTCATTAAATTCTGATAAAGTAGAAGAAACAATCACATCTATAGAACGATTATTTTGTGTCATATTTTGAACAAATTTATAACCTTCATCACGTGAATTCCCCTTGCTCACAATTAGGGAAAGCAGTTTTTGTGATCCAAGGTTTGTTTTTGCTGATCTTAAATTTGATTCAATATTCTCATGATCAATAACAAGATTATTAATAATCTTAGTTAAATCTTTTGTCATAAAATCAATCAACTTAAAGGTATCTGGCAGAATAATTCTTTCAACTGAAGAGTTGGAGATATCTCGTTCATGCCAAAGTGCCATTGTCTCAAAGCTTGCTTGAGCGTTTCCTCTTACAATTCTTGCTAAACCACAAATCCTTTCAGACCCAATTGGATTTTTTTTATGAGGCATTGCAGAAGATCCCTTCTGCCCTTCAGCAAAAGCTTCAAACATTTCACTAACTTCAGATCTTTGATAGTTTCTTATATTTGTTGCAATTCTTTCAAATGTTCCAGCAATTATTGCAAAGCTTGAAAATAACTCAGCATATCTGTCCCTGCTTACCACCTGTGTAGCTAATGGCTCTGGTTTTAATGACAAATTTTCAAGTATTTTATTTTCAAGCTCTTCAGAGATAAGAGAATGGTTGCCAACAGCTCCACTGATTTTCCCAACTTTGATGTTTTCTGCACTTGAATTCAACCTATTCAAGCCTCTAGAAACCTCGAGACACCAATTTCCAAATATGTTTCCAAGAGTTGTTGGTTCTGCGAACACCCCATGTGTTCTTCCAATAATCAATGTTTCAGATTCATCTACTGCTCTCTTTTTTAATACACCAATCAACTCATTAATTTTTTCGGAAATAACATTTATTGATTCATTAATGAGTAGAGCATTGGAAGTGTCGACTACATCAGAGCTAGTTAATCCATAATGTATCCAATTAGAGTCTTTTTTTATTTTGCTTTGCAGTATGTCAACAAATGCAGCCAAATCATGGTTAGTAACTGCTTCTCTTTCTAAAACCTCACTATGAGATATAGACACTTCTTCAAGCTGTTTAGAGAGACCTTTTGGAGTAATTCTTTCATTTTCAAGAACTTCAATTACAGATCTTTCAACTTCTAGCCATTTTGCTATTTTGTTATCGTCACTCCAAATTGAGGACATTTCTTCCGAAGAATATCTTTCTATCATTATTACCTTATTATATTTTGATTTCTTTCTGGCCCAACAGAAATGAAAGTAATTGGTACTTTTATGAAATCCTCAATAAAATTTATATAGTCTTTTGCTTCGTTTGGAAGGTCATCGAAAGAAGTTATATCTGATATTTCTTCCTCCCATCCCTTAAAAGTTTTATATATTGGCTTACCGTCATAAAGAACTCTTTGTTGTCTTGGAAAGTCTGTTACCTCAGAACCGTTTACTTCATAAGCAACATTTAATTTCAGTTCACTTAAACCCGAAAGAACATCAAGCTTGGTAATAAATAACTCAGTTAAAGAGTTGACTCTTACAGAATATTTAAGTGAGACTAGATCTAGCCATCCACACCTTCTTTTCCTTCCAGTTACCACTCCATATTCTGCTCCTTTTTCAATTAGAAAATCGCCAACTTCATTTTCTTGTTCAGTTAAGAAAGGACCAGTACCAACCCTAGAGATGTAAGCTTTAGTAACTCCCACAATTTTATCTATATCACGAGGGCCTATCCCAGAACCTATTGCAGCATTTCCGGATGTTGTATTTGAACTTGTTACAAAAGGATATGTTCCATGATCAATATCTAATAAAGTTCCTTGAGCTCCCTCAAATAATATATTTTTTCCTTCTCCAACAGCATTAGAGATTAAGAGAGAGGTGTCAGTCATAATTCTTTTTACCGTTTCTCTGTAGTCAGAGAATTCATCTAATATTTTTTCAAGAACGAAAGGCTCACCATTATATATTTTTGTTATTATTTCATTCTTATCCTGCAAAACTGTAGCGACTTTCTCCTCAAAAATTTTTTCATCAAATAAATCTTGTACTCGGATTCCTTGCCTTTGAATTTTATCTGCATAGCAAGGACCAATTCCTCTTTTTGTTGTACCAATCATATTTTTTCCTAATTTTGTTTCTATCAATTCATCTAGAAGTTTGTGGTACGGCATAATTAAATGAGCATTTGACGAAAGTTTTAATTTTGAAGTGTTTACATTTTTTTCTTTAAGCATTTTTAGCTCTGACATAAGTACACCAAGATCTACAACACAGCCTGAGGCAATAACAGGTATACAGTTTGGATATAAAACTCCAGATGGTGTGAGAGAAAGTTTTATAGTTTCATTTTTTACTACAATAGTGTGCCCGGCATTATTCCCGCCTTGAAAACGAACTACCATATCGGCATTTGAAGCAAAAAAATCTGTGACTTTCCCTTTGCCTTCGTCTCCCCACTGGGCGCCGAGTACAACAGTAGTTGCCACAATAACTCCTTAAAATCCAACTAATTTATGCTAATCAAACAAATAACTAATTAAAGTTTTTTTTTCTATAAATGTTTATTGGTCTTTTTTCAATTTATTAAGCTAAATTATTAGAAGAAAATTTGGTACATAGCCAAAACTTGGGTAAATTGTAAATATAACACTAGGTCAATGATTTTATCACTGATTTAGTGTTCTACTTTTTATATAAAAAGGAGAATAAATTGAAAAGAAAAACAATCGTTTCTCTGATTGTTCTTGCTTTAGTAGCTGTAGCTTGCGCTACTGATACTGCAGCAGAAGAAGAGGTAGTTGAAGAAGCTGTTGCTATGACAACACTTGAGATGGTCCGAGATAGAGGATTCCTCAAGTGCGGTGTTAGCGGTAGTGCAACTGCTTTCTCTGAAACTCAAGCGGACGGGTCAGTAACCGGTATTGACGCTGATTACTGCTACGCTGTTGCTGCAGCGATTTTTGGAGACTACAGCAAAGTTGAGTTCAAATCACTTACATCTGCAGAAAGGTTCACCTCTCTTGCAGCTGGTGACGTAGATGTTTTGATCAGAAACACAACATGGACACAAAGTCGTGATACCGAACTTGGTAATGACTTCGGTCCAACTACATACTATGACGGACAACAGTTGATGGGAAGAAATTCCGATGGACTTTCCGCATCATCAACACTTAAAGATATTGATGGTCTTAGAGTATGTACAAATGCTGGAACAACTACAGAGAAAAATATTACTGAAGGCGCAGGTCTTGTAGGCGCAACCATTGAGTTGGTAACAGTTGAAAAATTCGGCGAAGCAGTAGATAAGTTTATTGCTGGTGAGTGTGATATTGTTACAACTGATGGTTCAGGATTGGTTGGAAGAAGAGCTGTTAATGATGCTCTTAATGACTGGGCAATTTTCCCAGCATCACCAATTTCAAAAGAACCATTAGGTCCTACATATAGATCAAATGACAGCCAATGGGCTGACATTATTAACTGGACAGTTTACGCTACAATCATCGCTGATGAGTATGGCGTAACAAAGGCTAATGTTGACTCGTTCGACTATGATGCTGCTCCAGAAATGGGACGTCTAATGGGTAAGAACGACGGAGAGCTTCAAACAGCAATGGGTCTTAGTGCTGATGCATATTACAATGTAATCAAGCAAGTAGGTAACTACGACGAGATCTATTCAAGAAACTTGAATCCTGTTGGTCTTTACCGAGAAGGTTCAGCTAACGCACGTTGGACAGAAGGTGGCTTAATTTACGCACCTCCTGCAAGGTAAGTTAGTTAAATTAATTATTGAAAGGGGTCTTCGGACCCCTTTCTTTATTGGTTATACAAGATTGTTACCAATCTAAAGTGAAAGATTCGTTTCATTCTGATAAAATTTTTCAAAGTGTTAAAATTCAAAAATGCTAGATAATATTCGCAATATAGATATTAAGAATATCTGGAGGAATGTTAGTTTCCTAAAGTGGATAGGTCAATTCTTGTTTCTAGTACTACTTTTATTAGGCTTCAGATATATATTCAATACAGGTGTTAGGAATCTCGAAGCAACGAATCTACCGTTTTCTTGGGGATGGTTAGGAGACACTCCTGGGGTTTCAGTTTCGGAGGGATTTGCACCTTTACCAAACTCAGGAAGACAAATGCTACAAGTTGGCATGTATAATATGTTAAGAATTACCTTATCAGGTGTTGTTGCCGCAACTTTTTTTGGGACTATTCTCGGGATAGCAAGACTTTCAAAGAACTGGATAGTAGAAAAAGCAGCTACCGGTTTATTAGAAATAGTTAGAAATGTCCCCCTTCTTGTTCAAATGTTATTTTTTCAAGCTTTCATACTCTCGTACCCACCTCTTACCATAGAAGATAGAGGAGATATATTTATCCATGTTAGTGCTAAAGGGATTGCGTATCCATGGCCAGATCCTGGGGAATCCTCATGGCTATTTGTTTCTTTTGTTCTTGTATCTTTCTTTATATCAAGATGGATCTTTAAGTGGAGAGTGAAGATATTAGAAAGAGAAGGTAAAGATACCCATCCATTTATATGGTCTATATCTTCCTTCACACTTCTCACTTTAATTGGGTGGAATGGGGGATATAAAGCTATGGGTGTTATTGGTATTGCAGCAACTTACTTATCCCAAGGTTTTGAGCTAGTACCTTCTATTGCTTATCAAATATTCTTTTCTCTACTGGCAATCTTTTACGGAGTGAGATTCATACGTAGGCAAATTACTAATTCAAATACGGGAGAGGTTGGGGGAATTCTTTCTGATGAAGATTACTTCAGAATGGCAATTGCTGGCCTATTAATAGTTTTAGTTGTGATTTTAATGTTTATGCCTCTTGGTAACAAAATTGGTAGCTTCTTAGAAGGAGATGAAATATTTTACAAAGCTGACTGGGGGATTCCTCAATATTTTACAGGAATAGCAAATAAATTTGATATGAGTTTTTCGGGAGCTCCATATGAAATTAGTTATCCAAAGATAGTTCAAGTAGGTGAAACTAAATTTACTAGATATTCTAAAGAGCAGGGGAAAGTCACTACAGTTGGATATTTTGCAACTTGGGTAGGAGTAGTCCTCTATACAGCTATTTTTATTTCTGAAGTAGTCCGATCTGGAATTATGGCCGTTTCGAAAGGGCAGTCAGAAGCAGGCCTATCTTTAGGTCTTAGACCTAGAGCTCTCTTGAGGCTTATAGTTTTACCTCAAGCTTTCAGAGTAATGCTCCCCCCCATGGGGAATCAATATCTGAACTTAGCAAAAAACACATCTCTAGGAATTGCTGTTGCTTACCCAGAGATCGTTGCTGTAGGCCAAACTCTTTATAATCAAGAAGGACAGACTATGCCAGTGTTCTTAATTTGGATGATGTTTTATAGCTTTGTTAGTTTGTCTATATCCGGAATAATTAACTTTTATAATAGAAAATTTGCACTGGTAGAACGATGAATTTTATTGAAAACAAACAGCTTCGCTGGTTAAGGGATAATCTATTTTCTTCTGTAGGTTCTGCAGTAATTTCCCTGATTACCTTATATATGCTGGCTGGTATGTATAGAGGTACCGTAGGGTTTATTTTATCTCCTATGAGGAAATGGACTGCTGTTACTTACAATATGCAGCTCTATATGATTTTCAACTATGCAGAAGGTGATTCATGGAGAGCATGGGCTTCTGTAGGGGTAGCTCTTTTTCTTATTGGTGTAACTCTCGGGTATTGGAATTCTGGTGAAAAAAGCTCATTTAAGTCAATAAGTAACGGATTATTCAAAGTCTTTACAACTCTTACTTTATTAGTCTTAATTGCTCCAAGAGAGACAGAGGTAATGAACAATGATGGAAGTAGAAGCATGGTCGAGGTGATTTCATCTTCTCAAAGAATAAGTTTCCTAATCCCAGTTGCAGTTCTAGCTTTATTTTCTTTTGTACTAACAAGGATGAATATTGAAATGTCGTTCAATAGGACAAAAACTATTATTTTCTATCTTGGCTTTCTCGTCCTTAGCGGTTGGATAATCAAGGTTCCTACTGTAACATTTGACGCTTCAGGTAACCGAATTTTACCGGATGTCTATCTACCCGTTGCAACTACAACCACTATTCCCTGGACTATTCTTTATGGTGTATTATGGGTATCTCTTTTCATAGGTCTCTTCCTGCAGAAGAAAGGATTGAAACCACTTAAAAGAATAATTCCTATCACATGGGTTATTTTGCCTCTCTATTTATTTTCATGGCTATATAAGAAGCCTCTTATTGAATTAGATAAAGTCTTTACAAATGATGTCCCCGGAGTACTTATTTTTTGGGCTATAGGTTTTCTTATAATTAGATACATAACAAATGAAAAATTTATGCAATATAGAAACTACCTTACTTTTGGTTTCCTTCTTGTTACAGCGTCAATTCTGTTTCTAAGAATTCCATTCCTATTTAAGGTTTTAACATTTTCTGTTGTTCTACTTTTATTAGTTGCGCCAGCAATTGCTAACACCGATGAAGGAAAAAGGAATCTGCTATTAATTTGGATTGTTGCAATTGCAGTAATAGCTTTCTTACTTAGGGGTTCAGGTTCTCCAACAGGAATAGTTACACCAACTGGAAGCTTCCTAGGAGGGTTTTCTCTAACCTGGGTTTTAGCAATATTTGGAACCTATGTATCATTTCCATTTGGGGTTATGCTTGCGCTGGGTAGAACCTCAAATTTGCCTCTAGTTAGAGTTATCTGTACAGGAATTATTGAGATTGTAAGATCGGTTCCTTATATTACTTGGTTATTTTTTGCAAGCGTGATGCTAACAGTATTTATGCCCGAGGGAGTAGAGTTTAACTTGATAGTAAGAGTCCTAATCGTTACAGCATTCTTTAGCGGAGCATACTTTGCAGAAAATATAAGAGGTGGTTTACAGTCAATTCCTAAAGGACAATATGAGGCAGCAAATGCAATAGGGATGAATCCATTCCAAAGAATTTCGTTGATCGTTCTCCCACAAGCTCTCAGGGCTATCATCCCAACATTAGTAAGTAGCATAATCACAGCCTTTAAAGATTCCAGTCTTGTCGCAATTATCGGTCTTTTTGATACATTGCGGATAGGATCGGCAGTTATTCCTACCCAGTCATCTCCTGTTAATTTTGTGGGAACTCAGCTAGACAACCTCTTGTTTATTGCCCTTTTCTATTGGGTATTTTGCTTTATTTTTTCAAGAAGAACTATGAAGATTGAAAAGAAATTAGGACTAGGTGAAAGGTAGAATAATATAATATGACTAAGGATACGAGCATGACTAAGGATACGGGTAAGACAATAATTAAAACTAAGGATGTCAAAAAGTGGTTTGGAGACTTTCAGGCTCTTGATGGCATATCAATGGAAATCGAAGAAAAAGAAGTTGTAGTTATATGTGGACCCTCTGGTTCAGGAAAGTCGACTTTTATAAGGTGTATAAATAGACTTGAACAACATCAAGAAGGGGACATAGTAGTTGACGGTATTGAGCTTACAAACGATTTAAAAAATATTGACGCAATTAGGTCAGAAGTAGGTATGGTATTTCAGAGCTTCAACTTGTTTCCTCACCTTACTGTAATGCAAAATATTACCCTTGCACCAATTTGGGTTAGAAAAAAAACAAGAACTGATTCAGAGAAAAAAGCAATGGAACTCCTTGAGAGGGTAGGAATTCCGGAGCAAGCAGAAAAGTTTCCAGGTCAATTATCTGGTGGTCAACAGCAGAGAGTAGCTATTGCTAGAGCATTAGCAATGGAGCCTAAAATTATGCTCTTTGACGAACCAACATCTGCTTTAGACCCGGAAATGATTAAAGAAGTTTTAGATGTTATGAAGGAGTTAGCAGAATCAGGTATGACTATGATTGTTGTTACTCATGAAATGGGCTTTGCCCAAGAAGTAGCTGATAGAATCATTTTCTTTGATGAAGGAAAACTTGTTGAGCAAAACAATCCACATGACTTTTTTAATAATCCTAAGAGCGATAGGACTAAACTTTTCTTAAGTCAGATACTCTAAGTTACCTTACAGTTTTGACCAGAGATCTTTTTCTGCCAAGTCGACTATTGTGGCTGCCATAGAATAAGCTCCATCAAAGATAGCCTTGTGTCCACCTTTTGTAATAGTTGCTGCTGCAAATTCAGGTTGGTGGTTTACTGCTTTCCCTGCGTCAATTGATAACATTGGATGAATCGAAGGCATTGCTAGGGAGACATTCCCCATGTCTGTTGACCCAAGACCTTGAAGGGAACTGTCTTCATACAACATTTCCCTGCCAACATCTTTTGAATTTTCTATAAATAAGTCATACATCACTTTATTATTCAGTACTTCACTGTATCTATAATCAGGAGATTGAGTCTTAAAAGTACATCCTGTAGACAAAGCTGCTGCCTCAACAAAATTCATAAACTTTTTTTGAAGGACATCAAGGTCTTCTCCATTTAGAGCTCTCAAATACCATTCCGAACTGGTATATGAAGGTATGATATTTGGTTTAAAGCCCCCATCTACAATTACGCCATGCATTCTATTTGTCCTTGGAAGTTGCTGCCTGAAAGTAGAGACATTAACAAAAAGCTGAATTTGGGCATCAAGGGCATTTACTCCCTCCTCCGGTGCTCCAGCAGCATGAGCATCTTTACCGAAGAACTCAACTTTATATTGTTGAATAGTTGTTAGGGTTGGGTTTGCGACATTATAAGGAGCTGGATGAATCATCATTGAACAACTAGCATCTTCAAATTCTCCCTCATCAAGAAGAACTATTTTACCACCACCTCCTTCTTCAGCAGGTGTACCAAGTATCTTGACTCTTATTTTTAAATCTTCAGCGATTTCTTTTAATGCAATTCCCGCTCCTATTGATGAAGTTGCTATTATATTATGACCGCAGGCATGACCGATTTCAGGGAGCGCATCATACTCTACACATAACACTACTAATGGACCAGAAGAGCCTATAGAAGAGGAGAACGCAGTATCCAGTCCTCCTACAGGGGTTTTTACTTCTAGGCCATTAGATCTCATATAGTTTATCAAATGTTCTGATGTTTTATATTCTTCAAAACCCAATTCAGGATTTTCATACATCCAATCGCTCACTTCTTCTAGAGAGGGGATTAGCTTATCTAAGCTTGCTTTAACTTTTTCTTTATTATTCATGTATCCCTAGTCTCCCGTCAAGGATTCGTAACTGTAATTGCTTATTGAATTCCACAATATCCATGATAGATTTTTATCTTCTGCTGCACGAATTCCCTCACGAATTTCTTCATCTGTATGCCAAAAGCTCTGTAGATATGGTCTCAATTGTCTCTTGTCATCCATCCTTTCAAGGCCGTCTTCTAAAGCAGATGTCACTACTCCATAGGGGTGACTATTTGGATATTCATAACCAAAAGATCCTCGAGAATAGTGTGAAGGGTATACCATTGGAGATATAAAATCAACAGATGTTATCACAGCTTCAAGATTTTGTCCTATTCCTCCGTCAGCTCTATTTGTTAGAACATAGCCAAAGATATCTGCTGACAGAAGGCATCCCTCAGAGTGAAGTTTTTGTTGAGCATCATACAAGAAGCTTTGAATAGTTAGAGTCCTATTCTCAACAGTAGATTCAAGATCAAACTCCATATACCTATATTGGCTATCTGGATACCTTATATAATCTAGTTGTATTTCATTGAAGCCAATTTTGCATGCATCAAGAGCTAAATCGAGTATATATTTTCTTGCTCTAAGATCAGAAGGATCTAAGAAATATTGCTTTCCTTGCTTGTAGAGTTCATTGTTTTTTTTATCCCAAACCGCTGAGTCCGGATGCTTTTCTGCAAATAAGGGATCTTGAAAGGCAACAAGTCTACCAATTAAATAAATATTGTTCTTTTTATAGAATGATAAATCTGCTTCTGTGTACTTAACTCTTATGCTGTTAATATTGATTGCCTCTTCGACATTTGTCTCATAAAGCACATGTCCGTTATCTGATTTTATATCAATTACTACTGCATTTAAATCTGTAGAGAGAACTAAGCTATGTATTTGTTCTTTGAATGAGTTACTACCATAGAGATAGCCGTTTATATATATTCCTCTAATTCCATTCTGGTACTCAATATATTTATCATGTTGCCAAAACAATTTTTGTCTTTCTATTCTTTGTTCCCTTAACTTGGTCTCTTCTTCTTTCTTAAGTAGGTCGAAATATCTATCTAATAAATATTTTGTATCGACCAGTAATCCATATTTCTGATCATTTTCTATTAAAAGACTGATAGTAGGTTTATAACTCTTTACATAGCTTGTTATAAGTATTTGTTCATTTAGTTTTCCAGGAACAACAACTCTCTTTTCCTCCTCCTTTATTTCAAATTTTCCTTTTTCTAGAATCTCTACTTCTAGTTTTTCAAGGCTTGTATCTTTTTCTATTTTTTCTTCAGGAAAGTCAATTTCAATTGATATAGAAACTTTACTAGGGGTAGCCTCGCTGACATATCCGGAAAAAGCGAGTATCATTACTACACTGCTTATAGTAAGTGTTTTATACATACAACTATTAGGTTACAGTGTTAAGCGTATAAAAAAAAAGGATTTTATCCATGGGAACATCTGAAGAGAACGAAAAGCTACAAATACTTGCTGAGGACTATCATGAATTCTCTCTTGAGTCCTACCCTTCATATGCCATTATCAAGGGGGACCATAGGTTCAACTCTGAATTAGAAGATTATTCAGAAGAATCTTTAGAAGAAAAGTCAACAAAAGTGGATAAATTTATTGAATTATTAGAGTCATTAGACAAAGAGAAGCTTGACTCTAAGCACCTTATTACCTATGGAATGCTTCAATTTACATTAGAGAATACAAGACAAGGTCTGCTAGATAGAACTTTTGAGTATGATGCAGGCGTTGCAGGATGGCAAAGGCTTCTGTTAGATTATCATTCAATGTTTTATATCCCTAATGAAGAAAGTGCTAATAATCTTCATGGAAGGATAGAGAAGTATAAAAATTTGTATGACCAAGTGTCTCATTTGCAGAAAAAAGCTCTTAAAGAGGGCAGAACAGCGACTGCAAGAAATGTAAGCAGGACCATAGAACAGATTGAAAATTACTTGTCTATAAATATTGAGGAAGATCTTTTGTTAAAGGTTAACTTTTTCCCAGACGTTTCAAAAGAATTTGTTTCATCTTGGAAGGAAACAGCGATAGAGAAGATTGAAAAATATGTTCGACCTTCTGTTCAAAACTATCTGGATCTTTTGAAGGGTGAAGTTCTAGACCAAAGTAGAGACGATGAGCATAGTGGAATTATGTGGAACCCAGGGGGAGAAGAGTTTTACTCTAGACAACTGAGGAGATATACAGACGATAAAGACGCAACACCAGAAGATGTTCATAAGGTTGGTTTGCAAGAAATAGAGAGATTGAAAAATGAGTTTCTTGTATATGGTGAAAAGGTATTTGGTGCTGGTTTAGATTTTCAATCAATTATCTCTAAAATGCAGACTGAGCCTAGCATGAGGTACGAGAACGAAGAACAAATGCTCCAGCTAGCAGAGGAAGCAGTCAAGAGAGCTTATGAGCCACTTGGAGATTGGTTTACTGTTTACCCAGAAGCCCCTTGCATTGTTTTACCAGTCCCTCCTGAGTCAGCTGAACATGCTCCTCCTGCATACTATTGGCCACCCTCACAAGATGGTTCTAGACCAGGAACATATTTTTTGAATACCTATGACGCTTCTTCAAAGAGTATTTTTGAAGCTGAGTCTGTAGCATTCCATGAAGCTATTCCCGGACATCATATGGATAGAACCATTGCTTCTGAACTCAAAGATGTTCCTGAGTTTCAAAAATATGCAGCTTCCACTGCATTTGTTGAAGGATGGGGTTTGTATTCAGAGCAATTAGCAAACGAAATGGGCCTTTACTCAAACGATGTTCAGCAACTAGGAAGACTAGGGAATGACGCCTGGAGGGCCTGCAGGTTGGTGCTTGATACCGGGATGCATGGTATGGGTTGGTCAAGAGACCAAGCAATCAACTTTTTTCTCGAGAACTCCCCAATAGAAAATACTAATGCAAATATAGAAACCGACCGTTATATCGCTTGGCCTGGCCAAGCTTGTGCGTATAAAATGGGACAGCTAGCCATAATGGAACTAAGAAAAAATGCAGAAGAAGACTTAGGAGAAAGTTTTGATATAAAACTATTTCATGACGAGGTTCTAAAAGACGGAGGAATAACTATCCCAATACTAAGAAAAAAAATAGAAGAATTTGTAGCTTCAGCCTGAACTAAACCTCACTCTTTTTTGAGGGGGCACTACTACTTTCTCTAATTACAATTTCATGCTTATAGCTTTTATGTATATTGTCCTCTCTTCTTTTTGAAATATTCTTAACTTCTTCGACTTCTTTCTGCAGAGATTCAATTTTTTCTTGCAGACTATCGATTGTAGACTTTAGTTCATAGATTACTTTAATTCCCTCAAGGTTCATTCCTTTATTAGTTAGCTCTTGAATTTGGATGAGTCTATTTATATTTTCTTGAGAATATCTTCTTGTACCCCCTTTTGTTCGATAAGGCTTTACGAGACCTTTCTGTTCATAAATTCTTATTGTTTGAGGATGAATTCCTGACATATCTGAAGCTACAGAGATAAAATATACAGCTTCTGATTTCTCTTTATTCATTTAAATACTCCCTTGGAGAGTCTCCCTCATAACCTTTATCTTTGAACTTTTGTAGTTCTCTTTTAGCTGCTCTTGTGTATTCAGGAACAACAATCCCTACTTTTACATAAAAATCACCAGTCCTTCTTCCCTTTGGAGTTATTCCCTTTCCTTTTACCCTAAAAGTTTTTCCACTTGGAGTACCAGGAGGAATTTTGAGTGAAATATCTTCATTAAGTGTGGGAACTGAAATAGTTGTTCCAAGTGCTGCTTCTATAAATGTAATCGGAACATCAAGTAATAAATCTGCACCGCTTCTTTTGAAGAACCTATGTCTCTCTACATTGATATTTACTAATAAGTCCCCATCTGGAGCTCCTGATCTTCCTTCTCCACCCTGACCCCGTAATCTAATAACTGTACCTGTATCAACTCCAGAAGGAATTTTAACTTTTATACTCTCATTCTTTATTTTTTTACCGTACCCTTTGCAGCTAGAACATTTTTTATCTACAACACTACCTTGTCCTTTGCATGCATTACAAGGTTGAGAAAAAGAAAAGAATCCTTGATTTGAGGCTACTTGACCTGATCCGTTACATATATTACATTTATGAAGAGCTGTCCCTTTGTCTGCACCATTACCCCTACATTTTTCACAGAAAATTTCCTTACTTATACCAACTGACGTTTCCACGCCCATAGCAGCTTCATTAAAAGCTATAGTAAGGTCTGTTTGGTATGTCTGCCCTTTTGTGCTTCTTTGTCCACCAAAACCTCCGAATATATCTCCGATACTCCCAAATAAGTCTCCGAAATCATCTACCCTAAAACCCTGTCCACCAAAACCTCCAAAACCACCAGCCCCCATAGTTCTTACCTGGTCGTATTCTTGTCGTTTGTTTGGATCAGAAAGGACTGCATATGCTTCAGAGATTTCTTTGAATTTTTTTTCTGCTTCAGCATCTCCTGGATTTAAGTCTGGATGGTTATCTCTGGCCATTCCCTTGTATGCTTTCTTTATTTCTTCGACAGATGCTTGCTCTCCAACACCTAAAGATGCATAGAAGTCTTTTTCTAACCAGTCTCTATTCACTACTTACTTTCACTAAAGCAGGACGTATCAATTTGTCTCTAAATATAAAGCCCTTCCTGAGAACTTCAGAAATTTTTTCATTGGCCCCTTCTCCCGTATGTTCCATTGCCTCGTGTAAATTGGGGTCAAAATCACTCCCAACACCGGGAACTTCTACTATCTCAATAGCTTCGAAAGTTTTAATTAATTGGCTGTAAAGTGTTTGGATATTTTTATTCTCGTCATCTTGTTCGATAGCTTGTTCAAAACTGTCAATAATCGGAAGAAAGTTCAAGGCAAACATCGATATAGTTTGCAATGTAATATTTTCCTGATCTTTAACTATCCTTTTTTTATAATTTTCAAACTCTGCAGCTAATCTCAAATAGTCATCATTAAGTTTTTCATAATCTTGAGTTTCAACATCAGAATCAAGTTCATTTTTTCCTTCCGAAGAAGGTGGCTGAGAGCTCTTACTACTACTTTCTTCTTTATTCATCTTCTACAACTTCACCATCAACTACATCTCCGTCAGAATTTTCATCAGATTGTTGATCAGAGTCCTTTGCGGTTTCCTCATAAATTTTGGTTGCTAGAGATTGTCCCGCACCACTTAATTTCTCTATGATTGACTTTAAAGACTCTATAGTGTTGTTGTCGTTTTCTAGTTCTTTCTTTAGTTCTTGGATAGCTTCTTCAATATTCTTCAATTCTTCTTCAGAAGCTTTATCTTTATGTTCTTCAATCATTTTTTCAGTTGAAGAGACTAAAGCTTCTGCCATATTTCTTGTTTCTACCAACTCTCTTTTCTTTGCATCTTCATTGGCATGCTCTTCAGCATCTTTTACCATTTTATCTATCTCATCATCAGACAATGCAGTTCCACCTGTAATAGTAATTTCTTGTTCTTTCCCTGTACCAAGATCCTTAGCTGACACTTTGACTATGCCGTTTGCATCTATGTCAAAGGTAACTTCAATTTGTGGTACACCTTGCGGAGCTGGAGGGATATCAGTAAGAGTGAATTTTCCTAAAGACTTATTACCCTCTGCCATTTCCCTTTCTCCTTGTAGGACGTGAATTTCTACTTGAGGTTGATTGGCATCTGCAGTAGTAAATGTTTCTGATCTTTTAGTTGGTATAGTAGTATTTCTTTCAATCATTTTGGTCATTATTCCACCTTTGGTTTCAACACCTAGGGTTAGGGGAGTAACATCAAGAAGTAAAACATCCTTAACATCTCCTTTTAGAACACCTGCTTGTATAGCTGCTCCTGATGCAACTACTTCATCAGGGTTGACACCTTGATGAGGATCTTTCCCCGTTAGTTCTTTAACTAACGATTGAACTGCCGGAATCCTTGTTGATCCACCAACGAGGACTATATGATCAATTTGATCTATTGACAACTCAGCATCGGAGAGAGCTTTTAGTACAGGTTCTCTAGTCTTTTCTACTAAATCTTTTGTAATTTTATCAAACTCACTTCTAGTAAATTTTTCAACTAAATGCTGAGGATTACCATCAATTGCAGTGATAAATGGAAGATTTATTTCTGTTTCAGGTGTTGAAGAAAGCTCGATTTTTGCTTTTTCAGCTGCTTCCTTTAACCTCTGTACAGCCATTTTGTCCTCACTTAAGTCAATACCTGATGATGATTTGAATTTTTCTACTATCCATTCTATAACTCTGTCATCCCAGTCATCTCCACCCAGAGAAGTATCTCCCGATGTTGATTTAACTTCAAATACACCTTCTGAGATTTCAAGTATTGATACATCAAAAGTTCCACCGCCAAGATCAAAAACCAATATTTTCTGATCACTATCGTTTTCAAGTCCGTATGCAAGAGATGCTGCGGTAGGCTCGTTAATTATTCTTAAAACTTCAAGTCCTGCGATTTGCCCTGCCTCTTTTGTTGCTTGCCTTTCTGCATCATTAAAGTATGCAGGAACTGTTATCACAGCTTCTTTAATGTCTTCTCCGAGATAATTTTCTGCATCTCTCTTTAATTTTTGTAGTATTCTTGCCGAAATTTCTTGAGGAGTATAATCTTTGCCTTCGTATTTCTTTGTCCAGTTTTTGCCCATTTCTCTTTTTATTGATCGTATAGTATTTTCTGGATTTGTTATGGCTTGTCTTTTTGCTAATTCACCAACGAGAACTTCAGTTCCTTTGAATGCAACAATTGATGGAGTAGTTCTATTTCCTTCAGAATTGGCTATAACCGTTGGTTCTCCACCCTCAAGTACTGCAACAACGCTATTTGTTGTTCCTAAATCAATTCCAACCGCTTTAGACATATTATTTTCTCCTTTTTATAAATTCATTTCTTGTTCTCGAGGCAAATGACCTCTTACCCTCGGATAAGATATGGGAGCATGATTAAAACAGAATTTTTTCTTGTTGTAGGTACTAAGTACTGTTTCACAACCCAAAAAATCACAAATCCTGCCAGATTCATACTTTTTTGATCTTCGAACACCAGGTTTTACTTGTGATGCCACTAAAGTTCCACTCATTATTTATTTCCCTTCACTATCTTGTGATATCTATATCTTAACATAAATATAATCTTAGTGCAAGACACTAAGATATGTAAAGTTATATTAATGCTATTATTTTTTTATGCAAAATAACGATATGGATAAATATAAACTTCTTTTTCTAGGATCTGGGAATATAGCTAAAGCAATTATTAAAGGCATAACTCAAGCTGGTTTTTCACCAGAAAATATAAGCGTATACGACAATGACACAGAAAAAACAGCTTTACTGTCTAACGATTACAAAGTAGATGTGGTTGAAGAAGTAGCTTCATTTAAAAAAGGTTATGTTTTTATATGTGTAAAGCCAAATGATTATTCAGTCATGCTAAAACAAATCGGAGAAAATATATCAAAAGATGTCTATATTTTGAGCTGTATGGCAGGAGTCCCCCTCAGTAAACTTGAAAAAGATTTTAAACACAACGAATGTTTAAGATTTATGCCGAATATATTAATAGAAAATGGAAACGGATTTACAGCAGTTGCTTCTCAATCCAAAACCCTTATTGATGACTTGAATAAGATATTTAACGGAGCATCTGCTGTTACTGAAATGAAAGAACATATGTTTGACCTTATAACAGGCTCAGCGGGAAGTGGTCCAGCATGGTTTTATGAGTTTATTAATTCATATATTATAGCGGTTGAAGAATCTGGTTTTAGTTCAGATGAAGCTAAATCCATAACCCTTTCACTTCTAAATGGTGTTGCTGAAAAAGTAGACAACACCACCAATTTAGACAACCTAATTAATCAAGTAGCTTCACCGGGAGGTACTACAGAGGCTGGGCTAAAAGTATTAGAAGATAAAAATATGAAAAGAATTCTACACGAAACCATTAACGAAGCAGCCAAGAGATCTAAAGAATTATTTGACGAGAATAAGTAGAATATATATATGTCTACCTCAACAAAGGTTCAAAGCAGTGAAGAGAGAAAAAGAAACATATCTTCTTCAATACTCTATGTATCTTTAGGAGCAGCTTCTGGGACTATTTTCTTATGGTTAGCTAGTTATGCATTTCCTGATGGTGAATTAGAAATAGGGAGAGAAGTATTTTTTAACATTCCGAAGTTTCTTCAATATTCTTTTTATCTGACAACAATTGTAACAATACTCATCACTGGATACCTATTTTCTTTAAGATCAAAAAATTGGGAGCGGGGAACTAAAGAAAGAAGAAACAAATTATTCTCTCAAAGGCTTTACCAACTATATAGAGCATTAAGTATGGATACCGTTAGAAGGTTTAAAGCTGCTGGTCTAATGCACTCTATGATTTATGTTGGCTTCATTATTTTATTTATAGGAACTATTACATTAGAAATTCATCATCTTATGCCACCAAATTTCAAATTTTTGCAAGGATTAACCTACCAAATTTACTCAGCTATCCTTGATGCTGCTTCTTTAATTTACTTATATGGTTTAGCTTGGGCTCTATATAGAAGACTATTTACTTCCGAGACAAGGATTAAATCCAAAACCCTAAAGGAAGATTTTATAACTTTGTTACTTTTATTTTTTATTGGCATTTCTGGTCTAACAACTGAAGCAGCACGTATTTCACTTGAACAACGTCCCCCTTATGAAATTTGGTCATTTGTTGGTTACCCAATGTCATTTATTATCCCCTATGATATTGCAAGTACATTTCATCAGGTTAGTTGGATTTTGCATGTTGTATCTTTCTTTCTCTTCTTAATCCTTTTACCTATTACTAAACTACGACATATTGTTACTTCTCCAATGAATATGTATCTGAGTCCAAAAGAAAGGCATAAGGGTGCAATGAGTGATATGGGAAACCTCTTAGAGGCTACAGATTTTGAAACAATCGGAGCAGCTGAAGTTGAAGATTTTACCTGGAAACAATTATTTGATTTGGACGCATGTACTGTATGTGGAAGGTGTACGTCAGTTTGCCCCGCAAACGCTACTGGAAAGACTTTAGATCCTCGAGAAATAATATTAAAAGTTGGGCAAGTAATGTCTGAATCAGGAAGTCCAAAGGTTTCTTCTACAACATCAAATACAACAGATGTTATTATTTCTTCAAATAATGTTTTTGAAATAATTACGCCTCAAGAAGTTTGGGCTTGTACCTCCTGTAAAGCTTGTGATGAGATATGCCCAGTTAATATTGAGATACTAGATAAAATTTTGGATATGAGGAGACACTTGGCTTTGATGGCTTCCGAGTTTCCATCTGAACTAGGCAAAGCATACGTTGCTATGGAGAATTCGTCTAATCCGTGGGGAGCTTCTCAAGACAAAAGACTAGATTGGACTAAAGAACTAGATTTTGAGGTACCAGTTCTTGGTGAACCCGGAACTGATACAGCAGAATATCTCTACTGGATAGGTTGTGCAGGAGCATTTGATGATAGGAATATTCATGTAACGCGCGCTGTTGCAACTCTTTTACATAGGTCAAAAGTCTCTTATGCAGTTCTAGGTCCGAAAGAGCAATGTACAGGCGATTCTGCTAGAAGAACAGGAAATGAGTTTGTTTACCAACAGTTAGCTATACAAAATATCGAAACACTAGATTCATTCAACATAAAAAAAGTAATTACACAATGTCCCCACTGCTTTAATACTATTGCTAATGAGTACCCACAACTCGGTGGAGATTATGAGGTTATTCATCATAGTCAACTCCTTACTGAGCTAGTTAACTCTGGAAGAATTGAAGTAGGAACTTCTGACAAACCTTACTCAATAACCTACCACGATTCTTGTTATCTAGGTCGACATAACGATATCTATATGGCTCCAAGAGAAATCGTTGGATCTATAGGTGGTATCGAAATAAGAGAGATGAAACGGCAGGGAACAAAGAGTTTTTGTTGTGGCGCAGGCGGTGGCAGGATGTGGATGGAAGAGTCTGAGGGAAAAAAGATAAATATTGAGAGGGTTACCGAAGCAGTAGAAACGGGCGCAGACGAGGTAGCTGTTGCTTGCCCTTTCTGTTATATCATGATGGATGACGGTGTGAAAGAATTAGGTCAAGATAAGAGTGTTAAGGTAAGAGATGTGTCACTAATTTTGTTAGACAATCTTAAAGAGGACTAAGCATCTACCAAAAAGAATTTTTTGATATCTCCATTTGAAGTCTTTATGCAGTAAATAATGTATACAGCAGTTGTTAAGTTCCCTAAAAAGAACAGCCCTATTAACCAAGCTACTCTTGAGAAACCCTTCTCACGAAAACACATCCATATTCCTACAAAAATAAAACCTATATACAAGTCAACGAGAGTAACTATTCCCCATTCAGTTTGAGCAACCTTACCAGCATCGGCTAAAAAATTACTCTTGGAATTTGCCCATATAATAATTCCACCCATAATAAGAGTTGAGAGGTAAGCTATAGTTTTGACTAAGTTCATAATTATATAATACAAAAAATGGAGAAAAGGTGAACTACGACAAGATAATTTATCGGATAATAAAGCTAGATAAGAGTGTTTATCTTGATTTAATCTCAGTTCCCGAAAGCTTACAGAGAGCTCTTGCAATATGGGTAGCTTCAGCAACTATTAGTCTTCTAGCAATACTAAGTCTTTTTACTGCTACTGTTGACTATGTTGCTGAAGAGCTTCCATTCTACACACAAATGTTAGTTCAATCTGGAGCATCCGAAGAAGATATTAGTAGTTTCAATGAAGTTATAGGTTTATGGATTGACCTACCTCCAGGCCTTTCCCCTTCAGTAGGAGACATAGCAGGGCAGGTTTTTTTTGGACTGGTTGGCCTAGCTATCCAAGTAGTAGTGATTTATTTTATACTGAAGAGACTATTGAGGCGTGAATCAAGATGGCAGGACATTCTCATTGTTGTCGGCTTTTCTTCTATTCCCCTATTCTTTACTCTTCTATCATTATTTGTTTCTTCAATATTATTTAAAGGAATAATTATATTCTTTTTAACTCTTTTCTCCCTTCTAACCTTTGGTTCTGGAATAAAGCAAATAAATGGCCTAAGAAATATCGAAACAGTCTTGCTGGTGGTAGCTTTTGTGGTTGTACCAAATATCCTCCTACCCTTGATAGGATTTTAGAGATGAACGCAGGTGTTATTCTTGCTGCTGGGGAAGGAACAAGAATGGGCTTTCCCAAGCAATTAGCTGAATACAAAGGTGAAGTATTATTACAGAACGTATATGAATTAGTTGATAATTATTTTGATAAAGTAATTATAGTTCTTGGTCACGAGGCAGAACTAATCCTTAGTTTGACTGACTTTGGATCGGCAGAAGTTCTAGTCAATGAAAACTGGAGAGAGGGGATAGGGTCTTCCCTTAGAACTTCTTTGATGTATCTTGACAACTTCAAAGAAGTAGAGAATACATTTCTCTTTTTAGGAGACCAACCAGATGTAAACAAGAAGGTTGTAGAAAGACTAATTAACTCATCAGCAGGAACAAGAGAGGTGATTGTACCCCAATATAGATACAGAGTGGGATACCCAATTTGTATTCCCAAAAACTATTGGGATAAACTCAGCCTTACATCGTCTAATGCAGAAATTGAAGAAAAACAAGAAGCCTTGGATCCACTTTCTTATATAAAGGTATTAGATATTCCAACAAAAAAGATTTGGTTTAAGTACTTGAATCCACCTGATATCAACCAAGAAGAAGATAGGTGAAGTGAAAAAACTCCAATCTTTAATTAAAGGCAATCCAAAATTAAAAGCCTTTATTGATTTTTCAATTATCCGTGCAGTATATGGATTCTCTATTGTTGGTCTGGGCTACATAATCACAGAAGTATTAAATTTAGAATTTAACTTAAGAACAATACTTCTTCCAGTAGCAATAATTGCATTTTCTAATCGTTTACTTAGGTATTACAGAAATAAAGATAAAAAAGAAAACTAGTGTTGCACATAGGCAATTGAGCTAATAACCACTATAAGTGTAAGGATCCCTAGTAGCGATACCCAAATTTCGGACTTTGTTACTTTAATATTTGGAGCAGAACTAATTAGACTTGCAAATAATAAGACTGCTGCAGAAATAATTATTGCTAAGAGAGGGGCATAACTGTGGAAGTTAATAAATACTTGAGATATAGCAATAGCAACCAAACCTCCACCAAAGATTGCTCCAAGGGGAAGGATAATTGACCCATTGATTCTGTCTCTAATCTTTACAACCTCTGACCGTTCTTCTAGACTAAGGCCTTTCGGAACTCCAAAAACTTGGCCCAATGCTGTAATGAAAATTTGGGATATGAGGGAATAAAGACCAATCCTTATCAATGTTGTAAATACTGGAATATAAAACAACGTAGGGTCATCTTCTAAGACCCCCTCCACGACAGTACCTACACTATTAACAATAATTGCTGAATAAATTGCCCCAAAGACAAGGCCCAAACCTAATCCAAGAAAAGCAGATTCTCTGTCACTTGTTTCTATCCCAAAGCCTTCATATGAACTATCCAGACTTTTTTTACTTATTGTCGTGTTGAAAATTGAAAATATTGCTGTTGTAAATGCAATAGTAAATATAAATCTACTCGTATTGTATTCAGCAATTATTGATGTGCTATCAGGATCTAAATAAACTCCTTCAAAAAAAGTATTCCCTACTATAAATATTTGGGCAATACCACATAGAATCCCAAAGATAAATCCTAAACCAATACTTTTATACAACCTTATAGCTAACCCAACAGGAGGGGCAACCTCTTCAGCAATTGTTTGGACAGCAACTTCTTCTTCGACTACAGCAACTTCTTCTTCGACTACAGCAACTTGTGGAGTAGCCTCAACAACCTGGTCTCCACCAAGCCAAGCTTTAAGAACATCATTTACATCTGTTCCATTAGCCTCGGCCCTTGCAGAAGCAGACCTTGAAATAAGAACTGGAGGTACATTCATATTCTGACTAACTGCCTGAAGTAACGATTCATCCATAGTGCAACCAGTTTATCACGGATTTAACTTTTCACTCTTACTTGAATTATCAATATCTGAAACATTCTTTTCTTTTTTGTACCAATCTATCCAAATAATTAATATTGATATCCAAAGAATTGCTCCACCACCCAATTTGAGTACTAGGCCTGCTAGTGTCTGATCATTAATAGCTGTTATGTTGTATATTTGGTTTACTTCTAAATACGCAGAATAAAGAGGAGATGTACTGAATGCCAAGAAGCCAGCAGGAATTGTAGGAAGCAGGGATTGAATAAACAGGTACCCTATTCGCAAAGGAGAAGATAACTGTTTTATTCTTTTGTCCAATCCAATTACAGGGATCCACATGTTTATGCTTACTAAGAGCATTACAGAATGAAGTAAAAAATGAATGAACGAATTCGTCACCATTAAGTTGATTACTGTATCCCAATGCATAGACACAATAATAAAGTTGAACAGGCCAAAAGCTAAGAAGGGTTTAGCAAACACAGAGATAAATGGAATTGTTTTTTCTGTTACAACCAATTTTCTTTGATTATCATTCAATCCCAAAAGGAGCAAAGGGGGGACAACCAACGCAAGCACAACATGCTCAGCTGAGTGAACTGAGAAAAGATATTTTTCCCCAATATCATGAAGAGGCCAGTCTGTCCAAATCCACAATAATAAAACTCCCGAGTACCAATATTTTCTTTTAGTTTTTATATTTTCAAGACCAATTCCAGGAATTTCGAAGAAGATAATTAAGCTAACAATAAGAGCCCAAACGTCTGGGTGTGGGTGCCAATCAACTCCAGTCATTACTAAAAATAATTCCCCGAAGCCCTCTCAAGCATAACAATTGCAAATAAAAACAAAGCAAGAATCATGCCCCCAATAAAAAATCTATTTACTAGCTTATTTTCAAACCTCAAATGCATGAACCAGCCAACTACTATTACAAATTTCCCAACAGCTAAAATCATCAACAAAGGATCAGTGAACACACCAACAATATCCTCTGTATAATATAGGGCAACTTCTATTGCAGTTAAAACTCCAAGAATTATTGCAATTTGAACATATTGCTTGGGACTAGGGTGGGGCTTGTGCGGTTCATTCATGGCTAAATTAAATATACAACGGTAAATAGAACAATCCAGACTATATCAACAAAGTGCCAATATAGAGCAATAAATTCTAAATTCATTCCTCCTTCTAGAGATAGCTCTTCTTGTCTAACCCCTATCCCCCAGAGGATAAGTAGCAATACAACTCCTATAAAGACGTGGGCTCCATGGAATCCAGTTAAAACATAGAAAGTTGAGCCATAGATATTAACGTCCAAGGTAAAACCTTTATGGTAAAACTCAGTAAATTCATAAATCTGCCCAGCCAAAAATACAGCGCCCAAAAGAGCTGTTGAGAGTAGCCAAATATTCGTTCGTTCTTGGTCAGATTTTTCAATAGCATTATGTGCAAGAACCATTGTTAATGAACTCATCAATAAAACAAATGAGCTTACAGAAGTAAATGGAATATCATAAACATCTTCAAGTCTCATGCCATCAAAAGAACGACCTTTAAATATTAGATAGGTAGTAATGAGTGTTCCAAAGAAAAGTATTTCAGTCGACAAGAAAACCCACATACCAAGCTTCCTAGTTTCAACACCTGTTATCTCATGGGGGTATCCGTGGTCACTCACTCTTCCTCCTCTCCAGCTTCGTGTTCTTCGAGAGGCTCTATTGCCCATCCGAACCCACCTACAAGCATAAGGGTTAATCCAATCCCCATGAATGCAAGCGATTTATATATAATCGCATAACCAAGAAAAGGTAAACCAGAAGAAAGTACAAATGGAAAATAAGAAGGGTTAGGTAGTTCAATTGTAGATTTTGGATTTAAACCATCGCTTTCCAAATCTTCTATATATTTATCAGCACCTTCTTTTCTTACAGCACGCCCTTCATTGTCCTCATCGTATTTTTTGTGCCAAAAGTCATCAAGGTTATGAACCTCTGGTGGGGTTGAAAAATTCCATGTTGGAGTGGGTGAGGGAATAGTCCATTCGAGTGTTCTAGCATCCCAAGGGTCCATAGGAGCTTTAGCCCCTTTTCTTTTTGAATATGACCAATTAACCATAAATATAAGTATTGATACAGCAATAATGAAAGCACCTATAGTTGAAATTAAATTCCAGAAACCAAGGTTTGTTTCTTCAGCATAAACCCAAGTTCTTCTTATTTGCCCCTGTAAACCTAGCCAATGCATAGGCCCAAAAGTTAGATTAAATCCAATAAGCATAAACCAGAAATGTAGTTGGCCAAGTCTTTCGTTATACATCTTTCCCCATAATTTAGGAAACCAGTAATAAAGTCCAGAAAATATTCCAAACATTGCCCCACCAAATAATACATAGTGAAAATGAGCAACAATATAATAAGTATCCGTTTGTTGGGTGTCCGCAGGAACTATAGAGTGGGTTACTCCACTCAAACCACCAATCACAAACATCGCGATAAAACCCAAGGCAAACAACATTGGAGTCTTAAGATTTAGCTTCCCTCCCCATATTGTACCTAGCCAGTTAAAAATCTTTACTCCAGTTGGAACAGCAATAATCATAGTTGATATACCAAAACCGGCTTGAGCCACAGTACTTATAGAGGAGGCAAACATATGGTGAGCCCATACACCAAAGCCTATAAATGCTATCCCGAATCCAGCAAAAACAATTGCTGCATATCCAAATAAGGGTTTCCTAGAAAATGTTGGCAGGACTTCAGAAACTATTCCAAATGCCGGAAGAATTAAAATGTATACTTCTGGATGCCCAAATAGCCAGAAGAGGTGTTGCCATAAAACGGGGTCTCCCCCTCCCTCTACTAAGAAGAAGGTTGTACCAAACTGGCGATCAAAGGTTACAAAAAATAGAGCAATTGCAATTATTGGAAGCGAAAAAGCCAACAGGAACGCAACTGCAAATGTCATCCAGGTGAATACTGGCATACGCATCAACCTCATACCCTTGGCTCTCATATTTAGAATGGTGGTAATAAAATTAAACGCAGAAACAAGCGAAGAAATTCCAAGAATTTGTAAACCTATTGCCCAGTAGTCCATCGCAGTTCCAGGAGAATACTGGAAGGCAGCATTTGGTTGATATCCAAACCAACCCCCGTTAGGTGCTCTCCCTAGCCACCCGATTTCTTCTGCCAGGTAACCACCTTGAGGTGCCCCTGCAGTTCCAAAAATAAATGTCGAATAAAGGAATAGCCCACCAAATACCCATATCCAGTAGCTAAGAGCATTTAGTCTCGGAAAGGCAACGTCTCTTGCACCAATTTGTAGAGGAAGTAGGTAGTTAAAGAAAGCAGCACTTATTGGCATGATTGCTAGAAACACCATTGTTGTTCCATGCATTGTGAACATTGCATTATATTCAGCAGCACTAAGAAAATTATTGTCTGGCTGTGATAATTGGATTCTAAGAAAAAGTGCTTCCAACCCACCTAAGAGCAGAAAGAGAAATGCAGCATAACCATACATTATTCCAATTTTTTTATGATCAACAGTTGTTATCCAACTCCAAATGCCAGTTTCTGAAGAAGGTCTTTTGAAGATAGTTAAATATCCCCTGTCTCTTTTTTGCTCTATCATTTAAGACTCCCCAAGTATTCAATTAATGCGTCTATTTCTTCTTCGGTTAATTCTAGATTAGGCATAAAAGTACCAGGCTTTATTGCTGCTGGGTTCGCTAACCATGCAGTCAAGCCTTCTTTGTTATTGTTAAACGATGCTCCACCCAAAACATGCCTGCTTGCAACATGCGTTAAGTTTGGTGCAATCCTGTCTCCTTGAATATCCCATATTCCATTTATTACGTGGCACTGAGTACATCCAGCATTTAAGTATATTTCTTCACCTTTAGCAGCAAGGCTACCTTCAAGGGGTTTGATTGCATTTTTTTGTTCATTTTCAATCCATTTTTCAAAATCACTACTACTTAGAGAAATCACCCTAGCTCTCATTTTTGAATGACTAAGTCCGCAGTATTCTCCACATTGCGCCCAGTATTCTCCAGAATTATCAGCAAAAAGATTAAGGTATGTTTTTTGGCCAGGAACTAGATAACGTTTGCCATTGAGTTTTGGTACCCAGAAGTTATGCATTACATCTTCTGACCACATTTCTAACCTAACCGGAGTACCTTCTGGGATTACAAGTATGTTTGCAGTAGTAATATCATATTCAGGATAATTTATTTCAAACCACCACTGGTGACCTACAATTTCAACATTTAATGCACCTTCCGGTTCTTTAGCAAGATCAAAAATCGTTCTAACTGTTGGAAAAGCAATTGCTCCTAATATGAGCACAGGAATTATTGTCCAGAGTAGCTCAAGTTTATGATTTCCCTGTATTTGTTTGGGTTCTGGCATTCCTTCTTTATCTCTAAAAAATATTACTGCAATTATGAGTACACCTTGAACAATAATAAAAATGACCACTGCAATCCAAAAAGTTAACCAGAATAAATCATCTATTGTTCTTGCATAGGGACCCTCTGGGCTTAAAGAGTCCATTGGAGCATTTTCAATACAAGCTGAAATGAAGAATACGAACACTAAATGTTTTACTTTTTTTATTAAGTTTAAAACTTTAAACATAACACTTTATTGTATATCGGGTTAAAAGTTAGATTAATCGACCGAGTGTTTAGAGGTATTTATCTTTTCTTTAACTACTATTAATTTATGGGTATTAAAGCGCCTAAATCTATCTATGAATATATAAAACTATCAAAATTACGTGTAGTTGAGCTTTTATTAGTTACTACGGTTCCCTCAATGATCATCTCCATATATGGAATGCCTCCAATAAGCTTAATAATACTTACTCTTTTTGGGGGAACGTGCTTGGCAGTTAGTGCAAATGTTTTAAATCAGGTCTTTGAAATAGAGAAGGATATGCTTATGGCGAGAACTTCAAATAGGCCCCTGGTAAAAGGAACAATTACAAAAACTTCTGCAGTATATTATTCAGTTGCATTAGGAACTATTGGATTCTTTGTTTTGCAGGCCTATGTAAACATTCTTGCTGCTCTTATAGCTTTGATTGCAAATTTATATTATGTGTTTGTTTACACTCTTTATTTAAAGTCAAGAACCAAACAGAATATTGTAATTGGAGGTGCTTCAGGTGCTGCCCCTACTCTTATAGGGTGGGCAGCAACTACAGGGACTCTAGATTTGGGAGCATGGATTTTGTTTGGCATTGTATTTATGTGGACTCCTGCTCATTTCTGGGCATTGTCAATACTTCATAAAGACGACTACGCTAATGCAAGCTTTCCGATGCTCCCCAATACAGCATCAGAGAGAGAAACAATAAAATATATAGCTATATATTCTTGTTCTACTCTTTTAATGAGCTTATTAGCAGCACCAGTATTGCAGTTAGGGTTGGTATATTTATTTATTGCGATAGCTTTAGGAACTCATTTAATGATTAATGTGCTTCATCTATATCAAGACAAGAGAACCCCCGGATCTTTTTTTGCATTGTCCAATACTTATTTAGCACTTTTGTTTTTAGGTATCGTTATTGATGTATTATGGACTTTGAGATTAATTGAAATATAATTATGGAAATAGTATTTAACTCTATAACTTACCCTCCCATTCCTATACAAAAAATAGGATCGATTGCATTTTCTTTACATGGTGTGTTTGCTGCTCTAGGCTTTTATTTCGGCTCAACATATGCTCTAAAATTAGCTGAAAAAAAAGGTCTTGATTACGATCTCTTCTCAGACGGTCTTAACTGGGCTTTATTTGGGGCGATAATAGGAGCTCGATTTTTCACTATCCCCGCACACATAGGGGACTATGGCTATGGATGGGACGACGTTTTTTCTATTGCTGGTTCTTATTCGATTATGGGGGGTATGTCAGGAGGAATAATTGCAGCCTACATAAGGATTAAGACTATTGGGAAAGGAAACTTCGTAGGTTATGCAGACTGTGCCGCCCCAGCACTCATTCTGGGGACTGTTATTGGGAGGATAGGAGATCTTGCAATAGTTGAGCATCTAGGTAGAGCAACAACTTTTGTACTCGGTTATGAAATTTTACCAGGGTATGATGTTGCTCCCCAACATAACGCATTAGAGTGTTCGACCCCTCAACTTAGTTGCGGAACCTTTCACCATGTTGCGATGTATGATTTACTACTTTCTTTTGGAATGTTCTTTCTGTTCAGAGAGATGCAAAAAAGATACAAGTTTGGAGACGGAGCATGGCTAGGTTTATGGGCAGTTTGGTATGGATTGCTGAGGATGGTTCTTGATTCTTTAAGATTTGGAATGGGAGATTCTACAATAGGGATTTTTACATGGAACCAAATTGGAGGACTAACACTTGCATTATGTGGTGCTGTGTTTTTTTACTACAGAAAAGATCTAGAAAAGACTTAGGATAAATACTAAATAAAGAAGAAAAAGCATTATACCGATTGGGTAGTTTTTCTGAATTTTTTGTCTTGAAATATATATAACAAATATTGATGCAGCTGCCATAGCTAATAGTTGGAATGTGATTTCTGAATCTAGCTTTCCAGGAGCAATTAATAACGATGTTCCCCCAACGAGGCCAACGTTAAAGAGGTTAGATCCGAAAATGTTCCCAAAAACTATCTCAGGTTTATTGAATTTTGCTGCAGAGATTGTACTGACAATTTCTGGAAGACTTGTTCCAAATGCAACTACAACAACTCCAACAACCAATGAAGATACATTAAATATAGCGGCTAGCTCTATAGCACTATCAACAACTAGTTTGCTTCCATAGATAGTTGCGGCTATAGAGAGAATTGAACGCAGAGCTAAATTTTTCACTTTCACCTGATCCATAGAATTTTCTACTGAACTATCTTCTTTCCCCATCATCGAGCGAATAGCAATAAACATACAAGCAAGTAAAACCATTCCTAGTGGACGAGAAAAACTATCAAGAAATAAATATCCCGCTATGAAGACTGCTGTAACCACCAACATCCAATTAGATGAAATTAGGTTAAGGTTTAATTTTTTATTTTTTCCTTTTTCAACCAAAAGGAACATAATTGAAAGAACCAATAATGAATTTGCAATATTGGACCCTATGATATTTCCTATTGCTAGAGACAAATTTCCTTGTAGAACTGCAGCTGTGCTAGTAACCCATTCAGGGGCAGATGTTCCGAATCCAATATATACTGCTCCAACTATAGATTGGGGTATTTTATATTTTTGTGCAATATGAATTGCACATTTTATCATCTCATCAGCTCCACGAACCAGCAAGATTAGTCCTATAGCTAATCCAAAAATAACTAGTGGTACTTGCATTAAGCTTTAATAGAATCCCTCCAGGATATCCATTCCTCAACTTTTGACAGATCATAATCTGGACCATTTATAGCCAATGTAAACTCTGTAGCGCCTGCTTCAATTAAAGCTTCTGCTTTATCTATTCTATTGATATCTACACCAATTGATCTTTCAATTTCCTTTGGGTCTCTTCCAATTTCATTACACCAGTTGTTTAATACATTATTTTTATGAGCAACAGTTTCTACTCCTGATCTCTCCTCAGTCTTTGTTGCAAACCCATGCCAGATATCTGCATACTTTGCAGTAATTTTTAATGTGACTTTTTCTCCACCACCACCAATCAAAATAGGAATTTTTCTTTTTGGTTGCGGGTCTAATTTTTCCATCCTTTTTACTATCCTCTCAAGCGATTTCTCTAACTCTTGGAGCCTCCAGATTGCTGTTCCAAACTCATAACCATATTCTTCATAGTCTTGCTCGAACCATCCAGACCCTATACCAAGAATCACTCTTCCATTGGATATGTGATCAACAGTTCTTGCCATATCTGCTAATAATTCAGGATTTCTATAAGAATTACATGTTACTAATGGTCCAATTTCAACATTATTTGTAACCTCTGCCCAACTTGCAAGCATTGTCCAGCACTCAAAATGTTTACCCTCTCTTCTCTCCCCTTCGTTCCAATTAGTACCATCTTCTTTATATAGGGGATAGAAATGATCCCAATTGTAGATTACATCCACACCCATGTTTTCTGCTGCAACAGCCGCATTTCTTAGTTGATCATACTCAGCATGTTGAGGCTGTAAAAAAGCTGCTATTTTTGGTTTCATTATTTCTCCTTAAATAAAGTATTGTTTTCTAGACTACTAGATATTCTATTAGAAAAAGTAATATTAGCTTTAAGTCTCTCAATTTTTTGTGCCTGGGCTTTTTCGGCAGCAGGTAAAGGGTTGTTATCTAAGAAATTTATGATTTTTTTTGCAAAGTCTTCTTCGTATATTGTTGGAAGCGCATCTAAAATTCTTGATGCTGTCCAATCTGGCATTTTCTCCAATACTTGATCAAATTTTTTAGCTATTGTATCCCAAGATGACTTCCCGTTATGTTTGTTTCCAAGCATTGAAGCTATAATATATGGGCTATCAGCACCCCTTATTGTCCCATCTAAGATTGCAGAGGTTAAAACTTCAACCATTTCTTTATTTTTTATTTGCCCAAGTATCCCTCTGTATCTACTTTCAATTTGTGGTGATGGGGAGTTTTTGAATCTATCGAGGAATTCATTTGCACTTATTTCTTCATCCTGTGTAGCAAGAGAAAGAATTAGGCCAAAGTAGTTGCCATCTTCTATTTTTTCCATTTCTTTATTCTTGAACAACCCAGAGGCGCGTTTTACTATCTGTTTATCTCCAGAATAAAGAGCTTTAATCCTTACAATGGTTGATCTTAACTGCCTAATTTCTTGAGTCTCGCTATCTCTTGGTTCAAATCCTAAGTTG
>JAYZKG010000033.1:0-35031 GCA_036163695.1 Actinomycetota bacterium
TATTTGATCGAATAAAAAAAGAACATCCAAAAGTATCCGATATTTTCATAAATACTGTTTCTGATTAGTATAAATATTATGTCAGATGTTGATAAGACTCATCTTAATGATGAGGAGTATGAAGTAACTCAGAATTGCGGAACAGAACCACCTTTCACTGGTAAATACTTGAATGAGAGATCCAAAGGCACTTATCACTGCAAAGTTTGTGATAAGAAGTTATTTAACTCTAATTCTAAGTATGACTCTGGCACTGGTTGGCCCAGCTTTTTTGATCAAATTCCTGATAGCATAGATACAAAAGAAGATAATTCTCATGGTATGAATAGAACTGAGATATTATGTAAAAACTGTGGATCTCATTTGGGGCACCTTTTCAGCGATGGACCGCTACCAACAGGAAGTAGATACTGTGTTAACTCTTTAAGCTTAAATTTTCACAATGAATAACAAGTATGAAATCTATATAGACAATGAATGTCTAATGTGTACTAGTTTTGGTGAAAAGGCTAAAACTAAATCAAAGAATGTATCTCTTAGATCTAATACTGAGCTCTCAAAAGAATTACTGGAATTAGATAGTATCATCTTAGTTACTAATTACAATACATATTCAGGGTTTGATGCAATTTCAAAAATTATTTCTAATTGGGGATTTTTTTACAAGATCATTAATCTAATTAAGTTTTTACCAAGATTTATATCTACAAAATTGTACAAATTGATAGCAAACCATAGACATCAAATTTCCAGACTTATCAATTAATAATGAGTTACGAAAACGAATTTCCTGTAACTTATGAATTTTCTCTATCAAAGGAAGATATAGTTACGTTTGCAAAACAATATGATCCTCAATCTTTCCATCTGGATGAAGATCTTGCAAGTGAGTCTATATTCGGCACCCTTGTTGCATCTGGTCTTCAGGGAATCCACAAAATATGGGATGCATCTCCGATAGATCATAATAAATTTGAGTTAATTGCAGGTTTAGGTTTCACTGTTCAATTTTATAGCCCAATATATCCAGACTCCATCTGCATTTGCGAACAAAAAATAATAAGTAAAAAAGAATACAAGAAACTAAAAAATGCATATATTTACACAACAAATACTTTGGTTAAAAACATTTCGAATGAGCTTTTATTCGAGCTTGAATCGAACGAAATTATAAGAGAGAATTAATCATATGAACTTAAGAGACCAAATAAGGATGTCTAAAGAAGAAATTTCGGCATTTCTTAATGATCAATTATCCATACAAGTTGGAACTGTAAATAAAGATGGGACACCTCATTTGACCACTCTTTGGTATACTACCGATAGCGATTCAATTATTTTTCACACGTATACAAAGTCTCAAAAAATTCTTAATTTAACAAGAGATAATAGAGCGACTATCTTAACTGAGTCGGGCGATAATTACTCTAATCTTAAAGGTATTATGATTTATTCCCGAGCAAATATGATTCATGGAACATCTAACCAAAAGAAGGTTTTAGAAATTATAGAGAAAGTTTCAGCTAAGTATAATGATGGCTCTGTTAGCAAAGATTATTTAGAAGCTATGGAGAATCAAGCAAAGAAGAGATCAGCAGTTATATTAAATCCAATAGAGTATATTTCTTGGAACCATTCTAAGCTTTAATTAATCTCTGAAATTAGTAAAATTTACAGGAAAATCATTATTCATATCTTTAACAAGCACCATTATTTCTTGTAGTTCATCTTTCTTTTTCCCAGTTACCCTTACTACTGGACCCTGGATAGCTGTTTGTATTTTTTTATTGTAGTTTTTAATTTCTTTTACTATTTCTTTTGCATTATCTTGGCTTATTCCTGATGATAAATAATATGTTCTTTTTATCTCTTCTTTGTTTCCTTTAGAATCTTGATATTGAGTAAGGATTTTTGAAGACTGCTTTCTTTTGATTATTTTTTCAATTAAAACTTGTATAGCTGCATTTAATCGTTCGTCTGTGCTACTTGAGATCTCAATCTCTGGTTCCTTGTAAGTTATTTGAGTGTTGGTATTTTTGAAATCATATCTTGTTAGTAGCTCTCTGGAGGTTTGATCTACTGCATTTAAGACTTCTTGAGAATCGTATGTGGACTCTATATCAAAACTAGCCATCTCCTACCTCATCATTTAGTTGTTTTTTAATACTTACAAGATCATTTTCAATTATTTCAATTTTTTTAATTAATTTCTTTTTGTCAACAGATTTTAGTGAGCCATTATTTGATAGGTTGTTATATTTCATTTCTAAATTCCTGTATTGATAAAGCAAAAAGATAATTATACAAATTAAGCCAATCCAAAAAATACTCATAAAACTATTATAAAAATATTATTTATTAATACTATTCTGTCTTAAGTATTCATACATAACAATTCCAACAGCATTAGCTAAATTTATACTTCTTGACGAATCATCCATCGGTATCGTAATTTGTTTATCTTCAAATCTATTCAAAATATCATCTGGGAGACCAACAGACTCAGGACCAAAAATTATATAGTCAATAGTTGTTAAATCTTTTTCCCAATATATATTGTCTGATTTTGAAGTTGAAACAAGAAAATTTTCACTTAAATACTTTTCTTCATATTCTTTCCAGTCATCATGGATTGTTACTGATGCTATGTCATGATAATCAAGTCCCGCCCTTTTTATTTTTGTTTCTTCAAACTCAAGTGTTTTTGATTCAACAATATGAAGAGGAATACCAGTGTTAGCTGCAAGTCTGATTATTGCCCCAACATTTCCTGCTATTTCTGGTTTATATAGTATTATTTCCATCTATTAATTATATGTTTTTTTTATTGTGTATATTACTAAAATGTTACTGTGAGAAGTTTAATTAAGCTATTTATTATAAAGCCAAATGACTTTATAAACTTTGTAAAGGAAACAAACAACACATCTATTTCTAGAGAAAGATATATAGATTTACTCAAGGTTGTCAGTATTTTGGCAGTGATTTATTCTACTACATTATTTCTATCCCTAGAGTCATCGGGGAGTGAAGTGTTGATTCATAATTCATCATCTAGTGACACAAATATGTCTATAGCATCATGGTACTTAAATGGATTAGTAGTCTTTTTCTTCTGTAATGGATTTAGCAACTCTATCGCATGGTATTCAAATATAGGCCGTGATGGAAGTGTGTGGGAGTTTTTAGCAAATAGAATAAATTCTATTTTAGGGCCGATGATTATGCTAATTATATTTGGGACAATTATGATACATTATTCTATTACCAATAAGTTGATTCCCGAATATCTAGTAACTGCTAATGACAATATGCATCCAATAACGGAGCTTCTTTTGTGGCCTTTATGGCTTGTCTCTATCTACTTAGTTGTATTGATGTTTTCCCCAGTCACAGCTTATTTTCATAAAAAAAATTCTTTATTATTCATGCTCACTTTATTTAGTGCATTCGTTTTTATAGATCTGTTTACATTTACCCAAAATACTGATTACATAAAGTATATTAATTATTTAATATTTTGGTTATTTATCCATCAAATTGGATACTTTTATGCTGACGGCACCCTTCAAGGTATAAGGCTCCCTTTCTATTTTATTCTTAGCACAGTATCGTATCTGATATTATATTTAATTACCTCAGGTAATCAAGTTATAGCTTCGGTAAGCAACTTTAGATTATCACTAATCACAAATGAAGATCCACCAACTACCCTCATGCTCTTAAGCGGTTTAGGTTTACTCTCTCTTGCCCTAATATTTAGAAACCCCTTAGAGAAAGCCATGAACAATCAGAATGTTTGGTACGTAATATCTTTTCTGAACTCTCATTTGTACACAATATTTTTATGGCATACTTTTAGTTTTTTGTTCATCTATTTTTTTGATTTACCATTATCTACGCTTATCTTGTCATTCATTTTATTTTTTCTTATTATTGGGTCTCCTGAAAGAAATACATTCAGACTTTCATCTTCTCTTGTGAAAAGGGTTAGCCCCGAACAGCCCTGGCCTTTACCAATTAGAGCAAGATTTTCATTAAACAACGTTGCATTATCTTGGTATGGTTCATTCCTGATTCTCCTAAGTACAATACAAATCACTTTAGGTGGAGTCGGAACTTTTGGTTTTTTAGTTGACAGACAATTGTTTTTCTTCAATGGAAATACTATTGAGGCTTTTTTACGATTAACTACTGGAATGATTCTACTCAATATAACCATTAGATCTAAAAAATTTCGTAATATTAGCTTATCTGCTACATCATTGCTATTAATGGTACTGCTACTTTATAGGTTTTACTATCAGCTTTCAATACACCATCTAGAGTTTATGTTTACTATTTTTGGGTTAGCTCTCTGTCTTTACTCCATATATGCAAACCGTAACAATAGTACAAGTAAACGAGTCATATCATAGTGAATAACAAAATAGATACTAGAAGAGATTTACTTAACAGGGCATTTATTTATGCTATAGCTATTTCATTTGCTGTAATTATCTTTTTAGAAGTTAGACCGCTCCTTTTTGACATTTTTGTAGCTTTTGTTTTATCAATCATTGCAGAGCCATCAGTAAACAAGCTTGAAGGAAAGCTTAAGAGGAATCAGGCAGCTCTTATTGTTTTATTAGCAATTTTAACATTAATAATTGGGACTCTTTTAAGCATTGTTCCAATAATGGTTACCCAATTATACGAGCTTAGTTTGCAAATCCCTACCTATATAGAAAACATAGTAACCTCTTTAGAGAATTCTTCTTTTATCAATTTTGAGATCAATAATCAAAATTTAGATTACGAATCACAGTTCACAAATTTGGTTGAAAAATATGGAGGGACAGTAGGAAATACTGTAGTTTTTGCAAGTCAAGGAATTATTGAAGGTTTAGGCCATATAATTGTTATTTTCTTATTTACCTTTTATTTAATTAGCGATGGGAATAAGTGGAGAGCAGCATTAAGAAATAACTTATCAAGCTCGTTCTGGAAAATTATTGACGAAGTTTGGAATGTTGGAGTATCAAAAGCAGCCGGCTTTACAGTTGCAAAATTTATTCTAGGAGTTTTCGCAAGCTTAGTATTATCAATAGGTTTTCTATTTGTAGGCCTCCCATCTGCTATTGCATTAGGTGTTGCTGCCGGTATTCTTTCTCAGCTTATTCCTGTTGTCGGGACGTTTATTGGCGGCTTGGTTCCTTTTGTTGCATCTATATCATTAGGTACAAATAAAATGATTGCAACTATTCTCATAGTAATGTTGTATCAAGTAATTGAAAACTATTATATTAGTCCAAAAGTTACTCAAAAAACAATGTCTGTTCATCCAGGTATAGCAATTTTTGCAACTTTATTTGGAGCATATACAATTGGCCCGGTTGGAGCTATATTAGCTTTACCTGTAGCAGCTACTATCCAGGGGTTAATTGCGACATATATACATAGTAGAAAGATAAGAAGATGACTAATAACTGGAATGATATCCCTACAAAGACTATACATGCAGCTGATGAATTGTTTACATATCTTAAAGAGGAAACGGTTGATGATATAAATGATAACGTAAAAAATATCTCAAAAAAGATTAGGGCAGGTTTTTACTTATCTATATCAACAATATTTTTAATTATAGGAATATCAATTATTGGAGCCCAGTATGCAAATGGTAATTACTTTATGGAAGCATTAGTTTATTTTTCGATGACTTTTTTCTGTGCCTTATCTTTTGGAATTATTATTTGGAGAATATGGAAATGAACGATAAAAGTGAAAACTTTAAAGAATCTTATAATGATTTAACTGAATCAATGAATGAAACTAGTAATTATGCATCATGGCTAATTCTAGGAGTTGTCTTAGGGCGTATTTATCAAAAATATTCTAATTTTAAAAAAAATTACAAAAGAAAGCGCAGATAGGTGAATAACAATTTAACAAAAATTGTAGCCTGGCTTCTTGCTCTTGGACTTTTGCTATCTACAATTGTCTGGTTTCTCGCAATATTATAAAGTGTCTATAAATAATATCCCTGTAATAATAAAAGGTCCTGACGATAAAAAAATATTAGTAGTCCTCGGTGAAGATAACATAGATACACACTACGGAACAATTGAAATAGCAAAAATTACTAATCTTCCTGTAAAGATTAATACATCAAAAGGAATTGAATTAAATATCTACATACCTTCATATCGAGAATTTGTACTGAATATGAAAAGAGGTGCTCAAATAATATATCCAAAAGATGTTGCTTCAATTATTCTTGACGGAGACATTACTCCACAATCAGTTGTTTTGGAAGTTGGTTCTGGGTCAGGCGCATTAACTTCTGCATTAGTATCGATAGTTGGTCTTAATGGTCATCTATATTCAGTTGATAAAAATAAAAAAAATCAATACAGAGCATCTAAAACTCTTGATAGGTATTTACAATCTAAAAAATTAAATTATTCAAATTATGAATTCATTAATATTGAAGCAACAGAGCTTAATTTAAGTAATTTCGATAGAGATTTAACTCATATAATTACAGATATTCCAGAACCTTGGGATATATTAAAGGCTATTAATCCTACAAGTTCAGTAAAATGGATATCTTATCTTCCAAATATTACTCAGGTACAACTTATTCACGATCAACTAAATGAGTCTCAGTTTACAAATATATATATAAAGGAAATTATAGAAAGAGAATGGAAAGTTAAAGGAAACATAGTAAGACCATCCCACACAATGAATGGGCATACTGGCTTTCTTGTGTTTGCAGACCTATTTATATAGATTTACGGCTCTATCATTATGCATTCACCCGGACACTCTTCAGCTGATTCAATAACATCATTTTCTTTACCTTTCGGAACTGCAGCGACTCCTTTGTCGTTCCCTACACTCCCATGTTCTTCGGAGAATATTTTATCCCCCTCTTTAACATAGAATAGTCCGTCGTCCAGACCAACGAATACATCTGGAGCTATCTCCTCACATATGCCATCACCGGTACATAAAGATTGGTCAATCCATACTTTCATAATGTTTATTTTAATTAATTCTTTAAGTTAAATGAGGTTTTTAATGTTAACAAATTTATTAACATAAGATAGATGAAGAATGTTTTTAAGCGTTGTATGTCTCTACTTTTATTATTTGATAAATATTCGTCAGGTATTGACACAACAATAATTAAAGACAATATATTACAATACCGTGATTTAAGTGATTCTGCATTCCATAGAAGTTTCGAAAGGGATAAAGATGTTTTAAGGAAATTAGGATTCGAGATTAACTATATCAATGATAAATGGGAATTATATTCTGGATACGAAATAAGCGGTGTTGAAATATGGAAAAGTATCAAGAATGACAAAGAAGTAGATTCGTTAAATTTCCTTACTACATACCTGTATCTAAAAAAAATAATCACAATTGATAATGATTCTTTCTTATTGAGGGATAAGGAGAATTTTTTCAACATTCAAAAAGCAATTAATCAAAAACTTAGGATTTCATTTATTTATAAAAATATAAAAAGAATTGTTTATCCTTATTCATTCAAGCTATACAAAGATGTATGGTATTTATGCGCCATAGACCAAGATAAACCAAAAACTTACATCGTAAATGATATATCAGAACTCCGTATAGGAAATAAGAAGCATTCAAAAAACCTAGATCTAAACGTCTTACCAACTAATTTTTCGTGGGATGAGAATTCTGAATTATTCAAAGTAACTTTAGAGCTTGATTCAATTAGACCTTATTACATTTATAGAGAAAGGTTTATACATAAATTAATCAGTATCAAAAATATAGATAAAAATATAAAATTACAAATTGAAACATCTGATCAATTAGGATTAAAAAATTTCCTAATTTTAACTGCAAGTCACTTAATAGATATAGAAACTAACAAACAGATTTATATAGAGAGTATTGCTAATGAATTCAAATAACAATAAATTCAAATTAATCCTGGATTTTATAGAGCTTGTAAAGGAAAAATCAGAATGGGATATTGATCAACTTTGTAGTTTATTAAAAATTAATCAAGATGATTTTGATTATGTTATAAATACGTTATCGGAAATGTACATATCTAATGATTTTGATCTTTTTCTAGATATTGAGGTAGACAATGAAAAAGTTAAAATATTTATCAATGAAATAGCTACGAGTACACATCTCATAACCGATAGCGATCTATTGTCCATGTACAAGATACTTCTAGATGCAAATATTGACTCCTTAGAATCTTACATTGATTCCGAATATCTAATAACCTTCAAAGAGACAATAGATAAATACATTCCAACACAAATAGACAAGATTGAGTCAATTCAAATCAACGATTTCAATTTATTTGAAGGAGAAGATATCACAATTGATTATTCTCCACTTGGGACTACTAGTTCGTATAATTATCAGATAAAACCTGTATCAATCGTTAACAACAGGGAGGGGGTAGCTCTATATGCAATAGACATTAATGCTAATAAGACTAAAACTTTCTTAATCAATAGGATTATAAATATTTCTACTGAAATATTGGATAATCCAAACATAAATAAGTCATCTGGATCAAAGGAGTACGAATTTAGATTTACATATAGAAATGAAGATGTTCAACTAGGAGAACTCAAAAAAGATGATATTAAAATAAATAAAGACAATACTTGTTCTGTAACATTTCGAAACGAACTTATAGCTTTAGAATTTTATAAATTAAATATTTATAAAATAAAAGCAGTGGATAATAGTGCATTTGATAAGGAAATTAATTCTTCTTTAAAGAGGGTGATTAAATTAATCAATAAATAGACTTGTATAAATGAGTTTTCTTGAGTTTATATTTGTTGTTTTTGTTTCACTGGGATTAATCCCTAACAAAAAATTAATTTCCTACTATAGAAGTTTTAAGTCATCAAAAGTGAATCCGGGTAGCAAAAGAAAAACTATTGGGGATAAGTCTATTGATGAAGAATGGAAATGGATAGAAGGAGAGTGATTTATGAAAAATCAACAGTCATTCTTTGAGCACTTTTCAGAATTAAATAGAAGGTCTTTCTTAATGATTTCCTCTATTTTTGCTGCATCCATTCCTTCCTGGTATTATTACGATAGTTTTGTACAAATATTAATTAATCCTATACAAAGAATTGGTTATGGACAAGAAACCTTAGTTGTTCATCAAGTAACCGAAGGGCTCCAAGTCAAATTATCAGTTGTTCTATTTCTATCTTTCTATATTTCATTACCAATTATTGTTTATAACATTGCTGCTTTTTTAATTCCTGCTGCTTCTAATCAGTATAAAAAAATTTCCTGGTTTCTTACTTTACTTTCGTTACTATTTTTTTATGGGGGTGCTTTCTTTGCGTACAGCAACATGCACCTTGCTATGGAGTTCTTTTTTTCTTTTACTGATGTTGCAGTAGGAATCAGGTCACAATATTATTTTCACTTTATATTTAGATTTATTCTATTTATAGGTATATTTTTTCAATTTCCTATAGTTGTTGCTGTTTTAGTTCTCAATAAAATAGTACGTATAAAATTATTAATTGAAAAAAGAAGAGAAATTTTTGTCATTATATTATTTACTGCTGCTGTCATTACTCCAACAGGAGACCCAATTTCTCTTATATTATTTACAATGCCTACATACATATTTTATGAATTATTAATACTTATACTTAAGAGAAATTTTGATTGAATTAGATCGATTCCAAAAAGAAGCTATTGCTTCAATTGAAAAAAATTTAGACGTTTTAGTTGTAGCTCCAACAGGATCTGGGAAAACACTGATTGCTGAGCATGCAATTCAGAAATGTCTAAAAGATAAAAGTAAAATTCTATATACAACACCTATAAAAGCCTTATCAAATCAAAAATTTATAGACTTTAGGGATACTTATAGTGATGATGTCGGGATCTTAACAGGGGATAGAAACATTAATAAAGAAGCACCAATCCTTATACTAACAACAGAAATTTTAAGAAATATGATTTTTACTGGCGACAATGGTTTAGATAATGTTGGAGCAGTTATTCTCGATGAAGTTCATTTCTTAGGGGATAGAGATAGAGGGAATGTATGGGAGGAGGTAATTATTCACCTCCCATCACATATATCAATAGTTTATCTTTCTGCAACAATTGCAAATGCAAAACAATTTCAAGAATGGCTCGTTTTCCTAAGGGGGCCAACTGATTTAATTATTTCAAATAATAGACCCGTTCCCTTAAAATCTAACCTAATTACATATAAAAGCAGTACAAACAATATAGACAACATATTTCAAATCAATTCTGATGAGTACCTTTCAGGAAATGAATTATTATCAAAGCTAAAAAAATTTTATAACACTCATTATAAAAAGGAATATATAAAGCCTTCAATTGAAGAGATAAGAGAGTATATTATTCATAACGATTCCACTCCTTCAATTTTCTTTATATTTTCTAGAGAAAAAACTGAAATATTTGCAAGACGTATAGCTAATAATTATACAAAGAAACGAGATTCCACAAAGCTACATAAAATTATATCTCCAATATTTGAAAAACTCACTATAAAAGAAAAAGAATTACTAAATTATGACGAAATTCTATGGATGTGGACAAGAGGGGTATCTTATCATCACGCTGGAATGGTCCCACTAATCAAAGAAACTGTTGAATTACTTTTCCTGGAGGGGCTAATCGATATATTATTTGCAACCGAAACGTTATCTTTAGGAATTAATATGCCAGCAAAATCAGTTGTAATTAGTTCAATACAAAAATATGACGGTTACTCAACTCGGCCCATTAATCAAAATGAATATATGCAATTGACTGGTAGAGCTGGCAGAAGAGGTATTGATGAAAAAGGAGAATCATATATTTTATTTGATAGAAGTGTAAATGCTGAATGGTATCAAGATATATTCAATATAAAATCAAATAATTTAAACTCACAGTTGTCTCTATCTTTTTCTTCTATTGTAGGTCTTACAAGTTTGTATGAAAAAGATGAAGCTCTTCTAACACTACAAAAAAGTTTCTGGATTTATCAGAATGATCAAAAGATTGAAATACTAAATAACGATTTCAAGAATAAATACAATTTCTTAGAGACCTTTAATTTCATTAATTCTTCTGACCCAACTGAACTTGGCTTGGCTCTCCTTGTTTTGAGTAGAGACAGTTTTATTCCAAGTATAATTTTGATGAACAATGTAGATACAAAAGTTTTAGAACTAGAAGAAGCACTTGCAATTATCTGTCAAGGCATTGAGAAAGACGTACCTGATACAAATATCCCAAAATCACTTAATTTATTAAGCAGTCAGCTCGAAGGCTATGTTAAAGATTGTAACCTCGAGTTAGGTAGTATTAACCAAGAGAAATATTTTATTGAAAACTACTCATCTTTTGGATCTCTATATCACTATATTCAATATTCAAATATTAATGACACACTGGAAATTTTTGATATTAGTCCTGGAGATTTCATTAAAGAATCAAAAGAAGCACTAGAGATAGCATCGAAGTTCTTTGAAGTATATAATTTAGATATATTTAGTGAGTTAGTAAACAAATTAGATATTGGATTGATAAGTAAGACTATATATGAATAAATATACAGTTATATATAACAAGAATTCAAGAGGGAAGAAGTTAAGTAAAACTTTCTTAGAGGATTTATTTAACATAAATAATATCTCATTCGATTTATACGAAGTTTCAGAAAAAAAAGAAACTGACGAAATAATTAAGTCTGCTGTCGATACCTCAGTAGAATATTTCACTTCTGTGGGAGGGGACGGGTCATTAAATTATCTTGTTAATTCTTTACTTAAAAACAATCACCCGAAGCCTGTAGTATCTTGTTTACCAGCTGGTAGCGGATCTGACTTTATTAGAACTTTTGGAATTTCTCAAAATATTGACGAAGCTATTAAGCACCTTACTACAGAATCTACTTACGAAATTGATGTTGGGAAAATAACTTTTGAAGAAACATCCCAATATTTTATTAATGTTGCAAATATTGGATTCCTTGCAGATACAGTAAGGACTAGCGAACAAGTTTCTAATAAATTAAGTCGATATAGATATTCAATCGGGTTTTGGACGAAAATCCTTCCTGCTCAAACAACTGAAATGAAGTTAATAATTGATGGAAATTTATACGAAGGAAATGTTTTTAATATAAGCATTTGTAACGCCCAATATTTTGGTGGGGGGAAGAATATATCCCCAAAGTCTAGTCTTCAAGATGGAAGATTTAATGTTCAAATATTTGAAGTTGATAAGTTAACAGCTATGAAGATATTTTTTAAAGCAAATAAAGGCTTACATTTAAGAGAAAAAGGGGTAATTAAGAAATTAGCATCAAAAATAGAAGTTTTAAGCAGTCACCCTATCGAAAATGATGGAGATTTTGTTACTGATACAGAATGCATATTTTCTATCGAAAAAGGTAGACTACAATTTAAAATTTAGTATTATTTGTGCATTGAAAAGGAAAATTTATGGCTAAAAAGAAAGAAACAACCAAAAAAGAAACAGAAGAAGTAATTGATGAACCAACCCTCGAAGATCTAGAAAGCGAAGAGCTTGATACTGATGAAATGCCCGAGGAAGAGGAAAGTCAACAAGAGCCTGAAACAGAGTCTTTAGAAGCTAGGGTAGAATCAGAAACAAAGAAAAGTGCACCCGAAGAAGATTCTGAGGGTACTTTTATGTCAATTGATGCTGCTGAAGAAAGAAATGTTAAAACTTCAGACTTAACACTAGATACTAATGCAATGGGTATTCAAGATGACGAATTCATATGTTCATCATGTTTTCTAATTTTGAACATTGCTCAACTAGAAAAACCAAGAGCAAAAATATGTAAAGATTGCGCATAGATTATTCTTTCTATGAATATTGGAATAGATCTAGATGGTACGATTTATCTTTCAGAACAATTGTTACCGGGAGCGAAATCAGCCATTAATAGAATTAATAAAAAACATAATATTTTCTTTTTAACTAATAATGCTTCCTCGGTCCCAGTTTCTATACTGAATAAAGTTAATTCCTTATTAGGTAGCAATTTTGACATTAGTCAAATAGTTACTCCTTTGTTAGTATCAGTTCATTATTTTAATAACATAAATAAGTCAATTTATGTTCATGCAAACTCTGAAGTTAAAAACTATCTTAAATCATTTAATTTAATGCTAAATGATAACCTTGAAAATTCAGAGATAGCTCTTATAGGACGGTTCGATTCATTGGATAGTAAGTTAATTAATAAATTTGTTGATTTTTACAGAAGTGGAGGAGTAATCTACACATTTAATAAAGACCTGACGTATCCTACTGACAAAGGTTTTGTTCCTGGAAATGGAGCAATTATAAAAGAGATTGAAAAAATAATAAGAGTTGAAATTGATTCTCTTGGAAAACCAGATCAAATATTTATTAACTACCTAAAACATAATTCTATTAATTTAGATTATGTTGTTGGTGACAGAATTGATACAGATATAGAGCTTGGTAGATTGATTAATGCTCATTGTGTATTAGTTGAAACGGGTGTTTATAACAAATCTCATGATATATCAGGCTATCCATCAGTTACTGTATATAAAGATATTAATACTTTCAGCAACTCACTTTAGCTTATATGTGAGTCTCACAAAAATATATCCAGAAAGAAAGCCAAATAAATGAGCCTCCCATGATATGTTTGTAACTTGGATAGTTAATAGTAGTTGGGAAGCTATCCAAAAGATCATGAAGTTTCTTGCCTTAATTGTTATAGGCATCCAAAATGGTATAAGAAGAAATGCGAGTATTCTAGCATTTGGAAACAAGTAGAAATATGCACCCATAAACGCAGCAACTACGCCAGAAGCACCAACGACTGGGATGACACTATTAGGATTTAAGACAGCATGACCGAAAATACTTATAAATGAAGTCAGAAGTAAAAAAAGGATGGTTCTGGTTTTTCCAAGTTTGTCTTCTACATTATCTCCAAATATCCATAGTGACCATATATTCCCTAATAAATGAACGAAACCAGAGTGTATGAATGAACTATAAATAAATGATAATGAAATTTTTTTATTAGGAAAAATAATGGCTCCATCAGTTAGATTGCAGCTGTTTGAATAGTATTGCTGATCTGTAACAGGTATATTAGTGAGAAGCTCACAAGGGATTGCAGCGTATCTATATAGATATTCATTGAATTGATTAATATTATGAGGAGTTACAAAAATATATATCAACACACATACCCAAATAAAAAAGATTGTTACTAAAGGTTTGTTTAAGCTTGGATTTGCATCAGAAATAGGAATCATATTACTCTCAATTTAATTTTTAGTTTAGTATTACATTGTGAGTGGGATTGATAACAAAGAAAAAAATGATATTTGTGTAATTTCATATCCTGATTATAAAGATACAGAAATTTACATGAAAGTAATCGATCAATTAAGTGATCTTAGCCAAGACTTTATAGAGATTGACTTGGATACTTTTGATATTGGTTTCAATAAATCTAGTCACGATCCTCCAATTGTTGATAGGAACGTAATAAGTGTAGGAGGGGATGGGACTGCGTTAAAAGGTATGTATCTGTCATACTTATCAGACTCAACACTCCTGCCTCTTGGTTCAGGTGAAATAGGATATCTCGTCAATAGCGATAAAAGAAAACATCAAAAGTTGGTTAAAAGTCTTACAAGTAATAATTATGAGAGCCAACTTTCAACTAGAACAGTTATAGGATGTCCTACCATTAGTAAAGATTGGCCTATATTTAATGAATTTGCTATAACTAAATCTGGTAACAATACCTTGCTTGAATTCAATATTGAATTTAATGAAGAATCTATATATTTAAAGTCAGATGGTATTCTGATCTCTACATCGGGAGGGTCAACTGCATATAGCTATTCTGCTGGTGGGCCCATTGTCGACCCATCAATTGACTCAGTTGTGATTACCCCACTTGCACCTTTTAGCAAGTTCCCTAGGTCTATAGTTCTTCCATCCTCAACTGATATCAATATAGATGTTGATGCCCCCGAATATAGTAAAAGTGATAGCAATGTTAATTTTGATATCTTTTTTGACGGAGTCTTAGTAAATAATTTCAATAAGGTCACTACTTCTTTATTCAAGATCACTAAAAAGGACCGTACGGTCAAAATATTAGGACTTGATAATCAGGTAAATGTAAATGAGTTTTTATCTCAAATATTAAGATAACTATTTTATTTCTGAATAATTATGTTATTATTTTCAGGTGACTAAATATGTCTTTGTCACCGGAGGTGTAGTCTCTAGCTTAGGTAAAGGGATCACTTCCGCATCACTTGGAGCTTTGCTCAAGGCTAGAGGCCTAACAGTTGTAAATCAAAAATTTGATCCATATATAAATGTAGATCCAGATACTATGAATCCTTTTCAACATGGAGAGGTTTTTGTTACTGAAGATGGCGCAACTACCGATTTAGATCTAGGACATTATGAGCGATTTACAGATGTGGATCTAAAGAAAGAATCGAATGTAACGACAGGTAGTGTGTATAGATCAGTTATAGATAAAGAAAGAAAGGGAGATTATCTCGGTGCTACTGTGCAAGTTATTCCACATATAACAGACGAAATAAAGAAACGTATTAAGTCTGTTTCTGGAAATAATGATGTTCAAATTACAGAAATTGGAGGAACAGTTGGAGATATTGAAATTTTACCATTTCTAGAAGCAGCTAGGCTTATGCGGAAAGAATATGGAAAAGAGAATGTAGCATTCATACATGTTACATTAGTTCCTTACATAGGCCCAAGTTCCGAACTTAAATCAAAACCAACACAGCACTCAGTTGCTCAATTAAGAAGTTATGGAATTTCCCCAGACCTGATAGTATTAAGATCCAATCAGCCAATTTCTGATGATATAAGAAATAAAGTCTCTTTATTTTGTGACGTATCAAGTTCTAATGTAATCTCTGCAGAAGACCTAGATGATATATATGAGGTCCCTTTAAGAATGCATAGTGAAGGACTAGATTCTTCAGTCGTTGAGTTATTAAATTTACCAAAAAATGATATTGATCTAACTGAATGGAACAAGATTAATGAAATGCGAAAAGCTATAGACTCAAAAGTTAAAATTGGTATGCTTGGGAAATACAATGGATTACCCGATAGTTATTTATCTGTAATTGAAGCATTGAGGCATGCCTGTATCCATAATCATGTTGCACTAGATATTAAGTGGATAGATTCTGACAATTTTACAACTGAAGAATTCGAAGACCTTGATGGCGTTGTTGTCCCAGGTGGCTTTGGCTATAGGGGGATTGAAGGTAAATTAGAAGGCATTACATATCTAAGGGAAAACAAGACACCTTTTCTAGGTCTCTGTTTAGGTCTCCAATGCGCGGTAATAGAATTTGCAAGGAATGTATGTAATATAGTTGATGCTAACTCTTCTGAATTTGCTCCTAATTCGAAAAATCCAGTTATTGATTTACTACCAAATCAGAATATATCAAAAGATGACCTTGGTGCAACTATGAGACTTGGTACATATCCAACGAAAATAATTGATAATACGAAAGCAAAATCGATATATAACGAAGAAATAATATATGAAAGACATAGACATAGATATGAAGTAAACAACAAGTATAGAGAGGAACTAGAAACAAATGGCTTAGTACTGAGTGGAGTATCTCCAGACAATGACCTGGTAGAGATAATTGAGTTAAATGACCATCCTTTTTTCATGGGTACACAATTTCATCCTGAATTCAAGTCAAGACCAAATAGACCTTCAAAAATATTTTATGAATTCATAAAAGCAGCAGTAAGCAATAACCCAAAAGAAATTAAGGATAATAGTAAAATTCCATCCGACATAGGTGATTAATTTATTGAAACACGAGTCACTTATCCAGGATTATTCAAGTTACTTGAAATTTGAACTTGCACTCTCTACAAATTCAATTGATGCATATATATCTGACTTAAATAAATTTATAACATTTCTGGATGGTCGCGAAATTGATCCTAAATTATTTTTGGATTACAACAAAGAGTTAGAAAATATTGGACTATCTGCATCAACTCGCGTTAGATATCAGTCATCAATAGTAAATTATATTAAATGGTTAAATACATCATATAAAAAAGCTATTGAAGTAGAAAAATTTTATATTGGTATAAATCAATCATCAACACTTCCCGAAGTATTAGATATTCAAGAAATAAATTCTATGATTGATTCATATGGTAAAAGTAAATATATAGATTTAAGAAATAGTTTAATAATTGAGATAATGTATTCAACTGGCTGCAGAGTCTCAGAATTATGCAACATGAAATTAGCAGATATCGATTTAGATAGAAAGATAATAAAAATAAAAGGGAAAGGAGGGAAACATCGAATTGTACCGTTAGGTTCTTATCTGGACAAAAGCATTATGCAATTTATGAAAAAAAGAGAAGAGTCTAAAGTAAAATCCCCATATTTGATTCTCTCTAAAACAAATAAACAGATTGATCGTACTGCTATATTTAGAATAATTAAAAAATGTGCAATAACTGTAGGTATATCTAGAAATATTCATCCTCACACGATTAGACACTCTGTAGCTACTCACATGCTAGAAGGGGGTTGTGATTTAAGATTAATTCAAGAATTTTTAGGACATTCATCAATAACAACAACACAAATTTATACAAAAGTTTCTGGTCAACATATGATAGAGGTATACAATGAAACTCACCCAAGATCATGAATATTAAAGATTTAATTGAAAAAAGCCTAAGAGCAATTAAATATAACTTCTACAAAGATTTAGCAGTATTAGATCAAATAAAAGTTAATAAAATTTTAGATGACAATGCAACACAACTCTTTTGGAGAATGAGACTTGAGGATAGGTCTCATTCATTAGAGGTTATGAACAGAATGGAAGACCTTACTAAAGAAAATAGATTTTTAACTTTAGCATTATTACATGATATTGGGAAAGTACAGTCAGATATAGGATGGTTAGGTAGAATTTTTGCAGATTTGGGTATTAACAATTCATTCAGTGCAGAGCGATATAAAAATCATGAACAATATGGTTATACAATACTACAAAAATATATTGATTCAAAAGCCATAGTTAAGGATTATAAGGAGAGTATTCTAGATGAAAGACATGAATATCTCAACAGGTGCGACTATTAATACTGAATTAATTGAAAGAGTTGTTGAAGACTTAAAAGAATTACTTTTAAAGTATACAGATATTGATGATGCAAAGATAGATGAATCATTATATTCTCTTTTTGGAAAAGTTGAAACTGACAGCGGGTATAAAGTTGAAAATCTTGTAGAGTTTGTCTTTTTTGCTGCCTCTCTATATGAACTTAAAGCTAGAGCATTAATGCATACAGGGAAAGAAATTGACTGGACCGACGAGATTTCAATCCTTAAAGATAGAGACTTAGCCTTCAATAGGCTTCTTCAGTTCAAAGCTTTTTCCGAGGTCGGGTTGGCTTTCGCATCCAAAATACAAAAAGAAGAAAAATCAGTTCCTGTATTTAAGTCATATATGGTCCCTAATGATATTCAGCATAATATTTTAATTAAAAATATTGAATACGATCAATTTGAATCTACTGCAGAGGAAGTATTTAACAGATTCAATACAATACAAGGTTTCAGCCATATAGACATAGATCTTCCTGATATTCAAGAATCGATTAATGAATTTATTATTAAAGTTAATTCAGATATGCAAATTACATTTGAGGAGATAATATCAAATGGTACCTATGAAGACGCTATAGCATATTTTCTTGCCCTCTTAGAGACAGTACGATGGGGTATAGTATCAGCTACTCAAGATGATATGGATTCATCTATTAAAATAGAGAAAAATGAATAAAAGTACTATTAAAACAATAACCGCAATGCTTATGATCAGTGATGGCCCAGAAAGTAAAAAAACTTTGTGTGAAAAGTTTGATATTAATATTGATGAGTTAGATAATATTGTATCTGAAATCAACAACGTTTTAGAAGAAAATAACTTTGGCTTTCATCTAAAAACAACTAGTGAGAATATAGATTTTTATATTGTTGATGACATTAATAAAGAATTAACAGAGAATTTACCTGAATCAATTTTGAAAGGCCTATCTGCCCCTGCGTTAGAAACTCTTGCAATAATTGCATACGAACAACCAGTTACAAAGCTTAAAATATCAGAAATACGTGGAGTAGATTCTGATTCATCAATTAAAACCTTAGAATCTAGAGGTTTAATTCAAAAAGGAGGAGAACTTCAGATTCCTGGAGGCCCAATACTTTATGAAACAACTGACTTGTTTCTTCAAAAGATGGGAATTGGTAAATTAGAAGACTTGCCACGAATAGGGGCCTTATTTGATATTGAAGAAGAAGAGTGATACGCTTAAATAAATTTTTAGCATTAAACCTAAACATCTCAAGAAGATCTGCAGATGAATTAATTAGTAAACAATTAATCCATGTAAATGGCTTAATTGCTCAAATAGGCCAAAAGATTGACGACAAGAAAGATGAAGTAATATATTTAGGTAATAAAGTTGAAGAGGAGCTCAAAAAATACGTTATGTTCTATAAACCGCCTGGTTACATCTGTTCCCACAAAAAACAAGGATCAGCACCTACGATTTATGACATAATTAGTGATACTAATCTCAAATATGCCGGAAGATTAGATAAGGAATCCGAAGGTTTGCTTTTATTAAGCAATGATGGAGATTGGATTAATAAATTAACACACCCTAAATACCAAATTAAAAAAATTTATCATGTGACAGTTGAAGAAGAAATTAACCTCGATACTTTCAAAACTGTTATAGAAAAAGAAAATAAACTATATCAAATCAATAAGATAAAAAAAATGAAATCTTATGTATATGAACTAGTCCTAACAACAGGCAAGAAGAGAGAAATTAGAGAAATATTTCAATATAATAAGGTAGCAATTAATAGACTTAAGAGAGTACAAATGGGTGAATACAGCTTAGAAAATATGCAACCTGGTGATATTAAAGAATTAGATTTAAGCTAATACTATGAGTAGTAATGTAATTAGCATAGATGGTCCTTCAGGTAGTGGAAAAACTTCTATAGGTAAAATGTTATCTGGACGTCTAAATGCAGATTTTTTATCGAGCGGACTTATTTACAGAATGATTACAATCAATATTTCAGAAATATCGAAAGATGACAAATACAAACAATACATAAGTGATCTATCAATTTTTTATAAGGATTGTTTAGAGAATAGATTCAATATAGAAATTGTTAATTTTTCCGATTCTTTAATCTCAATTATCTATACAGACAATAAAACAGAGAAGGCTTTTACCTACGAAGCTAAATTCAATGATCAACAGGTATACTCTGTTGATGTGTCCATACTCACTTCAAAATTCTCACAGTTGGCAATATTGAGAAGTGCTGTAAGTAAGTACTTAAATGATTACGTTGATGAAAAGAACCTAACTGTTATAGAAGGTCGAGATATTGGAAGTGTAGTATTTAAGGATGCTGTAATGAAAATATATATAGATTCACCTATAGAGCTAAGAGCAAAGCGGAGGCTTTCACAATCATCAAATGAAGAAGGTATCGACAATATTGCTGAGAGAGATCAGATGGACAAAACAAGAGATAATTCACCATTAATAGTGCCGGATGGTGCATTTATAGTAGTTAATGAGAATCAAACAATAGAAGAAATAGTTGAGTTACTAGAAAAAGAATATATAAATTTATAATTCATTAAGTGCATCAGTAGCAGTCCACTCTTTATCGTTAGCTATATCTCGGTTGCTACTGGTGTTTTTTGATAATGGAAAAATATAGTTTAAGATAATATCTAAGTTTTTATGTATTTTTCTTAATTCTATTGGAAGAGGAAAGTATTCTTCTTCATTTGTATTTGTATAGACTTCAATTTTTTCAGGATTGATTTCGTTAATAATCTGATTAACAATATGGTCTGGGGCAGACGCACCAGCTGTTATAGCAATATTACCTACAAGTGTGCTATGTTCTTTGAGTTCATCAACACTATTAATTCTTAATGCTTTTGTTTGATATTTTTCTACTGTATTAACAAGTGCATTTGTATTAGAGGAAGTTGATGAACCGACAACAATAATGGCATCTACTAAATTTGCTATTGCTTTGACTGCTAGTTGTCTATTTGTAGTTGCATAGCATAAGTCACTTTTACGAGGAGTAGTTAAATCCGGATATAAACTTTTTGATTTATTTAAGATAGTTTCCCATTCAGAAATAGCTAACGTAGTTTGAGCAAGGAGTGAAACGTTACCCGGGTCTTCAGGTGTAAATTTATCTAAATCTTCAGGGGATTCAATTAATGTCATTGATTCTGGAGCAACACCCATAGCACCAATTGCTTCATCGTGACCTTTATGACCTACGTAGATTATGCTGCTGTTCTTCCTAGATAGATTTCTTGCTTCATGATGAACTTTAGTTACTAAAGGACAAACAGAGTCAATAACAAAAGAGGATGTGTTAATAAATGATTCTTTTACATCTGGACTAGTACCATGTGCTGAAAGCATTGATATTGCACCTTTAGGAATGTCGGAAGGTGATTCTACAAAAATTACTCCGTTTTTTTTAAATATCTCAACAATCCAGTCATTATGTACTATTTCGTGATAACAATAAATAGGTTTTGGGAACAATTTAGTCATCCAGGTTAAAGCTTTTATTGCCATTTCAACACCAGCACAAAATCCTCTTGGATTTATCACAATAAGTTTTTTAACCATAATTATTAGGATACTATTCTTTAGATAAAGGAATAATAAACAATGATTATATCGCTACTTGGCCTCCCTAATTCTGGTAAATCTACACTAATTAATGCTATTTCAAATCAAAAAGTATCTATTACTGATAACAAGCCAAATACAACTAGGGATTATGTATCTTCTAACATAAATATAGAAAACTTGTCTATAGAAATCATTGATTTACCCGGTTTTATTAATACTCCTGATGAATACTTAAAGATTTTTCAAGATAATCTATATAAAAACTTAGAAAGATCGGACATTATTTTTTTACTTATTGATTCTAAAAACCCAAATTTATACGACTTTGACAATCTTGTTAATAAAGTTAGAAAATATAGTAAAAAAATTTGGTTAATAGTAAATAAAGTAGATGATTTTGAAAATATTCAAGTAAATGATTCAATATATAAATACCAGTTTGAAAAAGAATTTTATATTTCTGCTTATCACAAAAAGGGGATAGATCTTCTTAAAGAAAACATCATTCTTGCTTCAAAAGAAAAATCTCTTATTAATAGTATTAATTTGAATGAGACTTCAAAACTTTCAATTATAGGCCGGCCAAATGTTGGAAAATCTTCACTATTTAATATGATATTAGATTATAAGAGGTCAGCAACGAGTAATAAGCCTGGAACAACTTTAGATATCATATCTGAAAATATTAAATTTGATGATGTTGTATTTGAAGTGTCTGATACAGCTGGTATCCCAAGAAAGAAGCAAAAAAGCAAGATTGATAGGGTAGGTTCAATAATGTCCTTAAAACAAATACCGCTTTCTTCTGTAACGCTTATAGTTATTGATTCAAAAGATGGTTTAAGAGTGGAAGATATAAAACTTATATATCAGTGTATTGAGGAGAATGTAAGTCCAATTATCGTATTAAACAAATGGGATTTATTAGATAAAGATGAAAAAGTAAAAATCGAGAATGACGTCAATCATGAACTGCATGGAAACAACTGGATCAAAATAGTAAGAACCTCAACATTGAATAAAAGAGGACAAGATTTGTTACAAAATAATATTGCTGATGTACATAATGATATGGGGAAACGAGTTACAACAAGTGAACTAAATAAGTTTATTAGAGGTTTATGGCTCTCAAAGCCTCCACACCCGTATCGAGGCAAAAGAGCAAAAATTAAATATGTAAACCAATACAGTACTTATCCTCCAGCATTTGCATTTAAATTAAATGGAAGAATACCAAAAAATTATGAGAGATACATAGTTAGTCAATTAAGAAAAGAATATAATTTTGGTGGATCAGCCATAAAGGTAAAATTTTGAAATATTCTACAGGATTCAAAGTTGGTTTATTTTTTGCTGGATTTTATGTAATGATAAGAATTCTTCAACTTATAATCAGATATACTTAAGATATGTTTATATATTTTGGTGCAGGTTGCTTTTGGGGTGTTGAAGCAGAATTTAGACAACTTGAGGGTGTCTTGTCTACTTCAGTAGGCTATATGGGCGGTACATTAGAAAACCCAACCTATGAAGAAGTGTGTACAGATTTAACTGGTCATGCTGAAGTAGTAGAGGTAGAGTACGATCCTTCAAAATTACAATATAAGGATTTGCTTGAAATTTTCTTTAACTTACATGACCCAACACAATTAAATAGACAAGGTCCAGATGTCGGAACACAATATAGGTCAGTTATATTTTATGAAAACGAAGATGACAAAAGTGTTTCAAAAGATTTCATGGATTCAATTTCTACTAAATATACAAAGCCTATAGTTACATCATTAGAAAAAAAGACAAAGTATTATGTTGCTGAAGAATATCATCAAAAATACTTAGAAAAAAGAGGACTATCTAGCTGCCATAGCGGTTTAGCCTAATTAAATATTGATTATTTTAAGCAAGTAATAATTAAAATATATAGCAATATTCGTTGTAAATAATAGAGATTAAATTATTATTAACAGGTCCACATAAATTATTTTGTGTGGACTTTTTGTATACAAAAATGGAGGAATAATATTGAGAAACTTTAAAAGCTCAAAGAGTTGGCGTCTTGTATTATTGTTTTCAGTTTTTGCTTTGGTTGTAGTCGCATGTGGCGGCGGGGCAGCAGATGAAGAAGTAGTCGAAGAGGCTGCTCCTGAAACTACTGCAGCACCTGCTACTACTGCAGCACCTGCTGAACCAGCAGCACCAAGCGGACCTTCTGGAACATATAAGATGGCTATATTCTCAGAGCCTCAAACTCAGAACTTCTGGGATTTCCTTGACGGTGAAAATGACGTATGGACTTCATACGCCATGTCTAGTCAGGCGACATCGTTGTACTCAATTTCCTATCCTAACTATAACTTAGTAGCTAATATGGCTGCTGGTCTTGTAGAAACTTCCACCGATAATGGTGATGGAACATACACTTACGTAGTTCCAATGAAGGAAGGATGGAAGTGGAGCGACGGTTCTCCTATAACAGCTAATGACATGGTTTTCACCTATAATACTGTTAAAGACCTCGGTCTACAGCAAAACTGGGTATCTGGTTATAAGATACCTGCTGTAGCTGAAGATGGAACAGTAGGTCAAGGTGTAGTTGGTATTGTAGCTAATAGTGATTATGAAGTTGCAATTACATTCAACTACGACCCAGGATTGTCAGATTGGCAATACGGAGTAGCTCAAGTTTCAATTATGCCGGAATCATATTGGGCTCAATACGCAACAGATAGGGAAACCCTTATCGATGCTGACGGATTGAGCGCACCTGTAGCTTCTGCTTATGTTTATGAAGCAGTTGAACCAGGAGCATTCACATTATGGGGTTACGACTCAGATACAATGTATTTTGGAGGCGAAACTACCATATATGCTTCAGGAACTAAAATCGTTAACGACAATGGTGTTGCACCAGCAGTTGACGAAAGTTTCGGAGATACATCCGGTGATAGTTTTACATATAGTACTGGTCCATTCGTAGGGAACGTAGAATTTACTCTTTATGGAGATCAAGATGCAGCGTATCTTGCTTTCCAAAATGGAGAAGTAAACTTCGTACTTAACCCTCTTGGACTTAAGAGAAATCTATATAACGAGCTTGCGCGAAACTCTGATATAGAATTAGTATCTAACTTCAGTAATGGTTACCGATACTTAGCATTCAACACTAGGGTTTTCCCTGGTAGCAACAAACATTTCCGACAAGCTGTATCTTGTATGGTTGATAAAGATTTCGTTATCAACAACGTATTACAAGGCGTAGCTTTAAGAATGGACGGTCAGATGCCTGCATCATTGACTGCATGGGTTGCTCCAACACAAGGAATCCAAGCTGAGTGCGAAGGCATGGGTGGCGCTGAAAGATACGACAAGGCAGTAGCTGTACTACAAGCAGGTGGTTGGACTGCAACTGATTGGGGATTAGCTCCACAGTCTGCAGACGACAGAGCAACACCGCCGTCAAACCTTAAAGGTCCAAACGGTGAAGTTGCACCTGAAAACATGTTACTGTACGCTCCAGGTGCTGGTTATGACCCACTAAGAGCAACATTCTCTCTGTATATTGCAGATTGGATGCAGCAATTAGGATTTGATGCTGTAGCACAACCAACTAACTTTAGTGTTATAGTTGATAAGGTCTTTACACCTGAGAACTGTAAGGAATGGTACTTTTACATGCTTGGTTGGGGTCTCACTGCATACCCTGATCACCCAGTTGATTTCTTTGCATCAAAATACGATACTTGCGACGGTGGGTATAATACCCCAGGTTTCAATAATGCGGAATATGATGCATTAGCAGATCAATTTGGAGCTGCTAAATCAGTCGGCGAAGCTGTAGGAATTATGAACCAAATGGAAGCAATTCTTTATGAAGAAATGCCATATTTAGTTCTATTTACAACTCCTATACTTGAAGCTTATGCTGGTGTAGCGTATCCATTTACAGATGTACTTGCTGGACTATCAAACCTTGGTGGATTAGCAGGATCTGTTAAACTATCTGATTAAATTCAGTTAAAATTTTTAACGGGCGTTTTTATAACGCCCGTTAAATACATTTATAGGGAGTAAGGTAAACTAAAACGATGAGTAATTACATAGTTAAACGATTACTACAATTTATTCCTGTTTTCGGTCTTTTTTTAGTTCTTTCTTTTATTTTATTTAATGCAACACCTGGTAATGCATTTACCAATATTCTTATGAACCGAGATTTACCTCCCGAAGAATATCAAAGAGTATTGGAAACATTTGGACTTGATAAACCTGTAGGTGAAAGATTAAGACTCTATATAATAAATTTTTTCAAAGGTGACTTTGGTTACAGTTATACTCATTTCCCAAAAACACCTTTAGATTTGGTTGCTGAATATCTTCCAAGAACCCTTATGCTATTTGCTGTTGTTAATATTGTTGCATTTTATACAGGGTTTATTGTTGGAAAAATTCTAGCTTGGAAACGTGGTACAAAAACAGAAACATGGATTACTATGACATCCGTATTTTCTTACACTGTTTTCTATCCTTGGTTTGCTCTTATGATGCTATGGTTCTTTGGTTACAAAATGGGTTGGCTACCAATAGGAAAATTTTTATTCCCAGAAAAATGGTATGACTCACCATTTAGTGCAGATGAAGTATTTTTTACAATGATGAAATTTACAATTGTTTCATCATTAGCAATATTGGCATTGTTTATATTTACTAGAAATATTGAATCTATTTCTCAAAGAAGAAATGCTCGACTTACAGGAACCATAGTTTATTTATTAGCTTCCTATTTCTATTGGAATACAGGTGAAGCTGGTGATAAAAGTTTTTATGCTTGGGATATAGCATATCATATGATTTTACCAGTTATTGTTGTTACGTTTGTAGCTTTTGCTGGTACTGCTCTTCTAATGAGGACGACAATGATGGAGGTTCTCAAAGAAGATTATATCCTTACTGCAAGAGCAAAAGGTCTTAGTCAAGCAAGAATAAGAGACAGACATGCTGCAAGAACAGCTTTACTTCCTGTTGCAACTTCATTTATATTCACGATAATTACTATCGTTGATGGTGCTGTAATAACAGAAAATATCTTTTCCTGGCCAGGGATGGGAGTACTTTTACTTGATTCATTAGTAAGAGAAGATGTACCAGTTGCCATGGCTTGTTTTTCTTTTCTCGGAATATTAGCTTTAGTAGCTCATTTGATTGCTGATATTTCATATGCATATCTCGACCCAAGGATACGTATTCAATCGCAAGGATAATAATGGCAATTACTACACAAGAAGAAAAGAAAAACAAAATATTTACACCAACTTTTAAGAGAAACTGGAAGTTATTCAAACAAAGTACTATGGGAAAGGTTGGGTTAATTATTATTTCGTTTTTTGGAATACTTGCGACAATACAACCATTATTTTTTATCAGCGGATACTGGTCTGAAAGCGTCTATGATCCTGTAGTTGGTTATGATCCTATCGAGGTTACTCTTTTGATAGTCAAATGTCCAAAAAATGAAGAATATCCTACTGAAAAGTATGAAAAACCAAGAGACTGTCCTGGTGATGGAGAGATATCAGATAGAATGGTAATGCCATTCAAGCCAATGGCTAAACCCGGAGACTATTATGATACATTTTTGCAACCAGCCCCACCTTCGTCTGAACACTGGCTCGGGACCGATTCTTTAGGTAGAGATGTTTTTTCACAAATAATGGAAGGCAGCCAAGTTGCATTCCTGCTTGGTTTTATTTCAGCAACATTATCTGTTGGCATAGCTACTTTACTTGGAACCATAGCTGCTTTTTGGGGAGGTAGAGTAGATGCATACTTAATGAGACAATCTGACTTAATTTTAATGCTTCCACAACTTCCTTTATTGCTAATTATGGCAGCATTGTACAGATTCAAGGTTTGGCATTTAGCCTTAGTCCTTGGTATTCTTGGTGGTTTTGGTGGATTAGTAATAAGTGTAAAATCACAAGCACTTCAAGTAAAAGTAAAACCTTTTGTAGATTCTGCAAGGGTAACAGGTGGTTCAAAATTTAAGATTATGACCTCTCATATCCTTCCTAACGTAGCTCCTATAGCATTATTATTTATGGTATTTGGAGTAACCGGTGCTATTTTTGCTGAATCTACATTATCATATTTAGGATTATTAAATATTGACATGAGTTGGGGAATGATGATTTACTTAGCTCAAACAGATGGTTATATATTTTCTGGATTAAGGTATTGGTGGCTAGTTTTACCAGCTGGCTTATCTGTTACATTTCTATCTGGAGGTTTTTACTTAGTAGGAAGAGGTCTAGATGATGTATTTAACCCTAGATTAAGGAAGAGATAATAATGTCAACCAATGTATTAGATGTAAAAAGCCTCAATATGAATTATGAAACTATTGATGGCCTAGTTTCTGCTGTTCAGGATGTATCTTTTACTATTAAAAAAGGTGAAAGTTTTGGTTTAGTCGGGGAATCCGGATGTGGAAAAACATCTGTAGCTATGTCATTATTGAAACTACAAGCAGATAATGGCTTTATTGATTCTGGCGAAATTTTAATTGACGGAAAAGACGTAGTCCCCTTAAATGAAAAAGAATTAAGGGAAGTACGATGGAAGGATATAAGCATTGTTTTTCAAGGAGCAATGAATGCATGGAATCCTGTTATTAAAGTAGGAGAACAGATTAGAGAAGCTCTAAGAGAACATTACCCTGAGAACAGTAAAGAAGAAAACTACGATAAAATGTCTTCTCTATTTCAACTTGTTGGTCTCGAGCCCTCTGTGCTTGACAGATACCCTCATGAACTATCAGGAGGAATGAAACAAAGAGCAGTAATTGCTTTAGCACTCTCATGTGATCCTAAATTGATTATTGCTGACGAACCAACTACTGCATTAGATGTAGTTATCCAAGATCAGATTTTGAATGAACTTAAAGCCATTCAAGATAAGTTAGGTTTAAGCATCCTATATATATCCCATGACATTTCAGTTATTGCCGAAATGACAGAAAACATGGCAGTAATGTATGCAGGGAGGATTATTGAAATGGGGCCAACTAATGAAATATTCAAAAAACCATTACATTCTTATACACGATTGCTTTTAGAGTCGACACCTTCCGTTGTTGGGGAAAAGAAGAAGCTTGACACCATGGATGGAGAACCACCTAGTTTAATGGGTTCAATAGATGGATGTTCTTTTTCACCAAGGTGTCCTAAGCCTACAAATAAATGTAAATCTGGGAGCATAGAAATGGGCCTAATTGAAGTTAATAAGGGGCATTGGGTTGATCAATGCTGTGTACACTGTGGATAGTCATGGTTAATGTAGTAGAAGTAACTAATCTTATAAAACATTTTGATGTAAAAACTGGTTTCTTTTCAACTGCAACCAATAGTGTTAAAGCAGTTGATGATATAAGTTTTGAAATAAAAAAAGGAGAAAGCTTAGGTCTCGTAGGTCAAAGCGGATGTGGTAAAACTACTACAGCAAGGCTGATGACTCTACTTGAAGAAAAAACATCAGGTGAAATAAAGTTTTTAGACAATGAAAAACAAGAATTAATTAGTATAGATTCAATTGAAGAAGATGAGATTCAAAACTTCAGAAGCCAAGTCCAAATGATATTTCAAGATCCATACGAATCATTAAATCCAAGGTGGACCATAAAAAATATAGTTTCCGAACCTTTGAATATTCACAACTTAGGTTCTGAAAACGATAGATTAGAAGCTGTTGCTGAAATGCTTACCACTGTTGGATTAACACCTGCATCAAATTATATGGACAGATACCCACATGAGCTATCCGGTGGGCAAAGACAGAGAGTATCAATAGCAAGAGCATTAATTATGAAACCAAAATTCGTAATTTGTGACGAACCAACGTCTATGCTGGATGTATCTATACGTATTTCCATTATGGATTTAATGACCAATTTAGCTAAGGATTTAGGCGTTTCCTATCTCTATATCACTCATGATTTAGCAGTTGCAAGATATATGTGTGAAAGAATTGCTGTTATGTTTAATGGTAAAATAGTAGAAATAGCAAATACTGAAGAATTATTATCTAACCCAATTCATCCATATACTAAAAGACTTATATCTTCTATACCTGTTCCAGACCCAACCTATAAAAGAAAAAAGTATGAACTAAATTTTAATGAAATAGACAAAATAATTAAATCTTCTAACGGTCAAGAAATGGTAGAAGTAGAAAAGAATCATTACGTTTCTACAAAAGACTTTTCCAGTGAACTCAAATAACTTTATAAAAAAATACAATTTACCTAATATCATTTCTTTAACAAGGCTTCTTATATCTATATCTATATTTTTGTATGTTGATTACTTAAATATACATTATATTAATTTAATAATATTGATAGCAGCAATTGGGCTATCAGATGCAGTTGATGGTTATTTAGCTCGAAAATATGATGCAGTGACTAAGTTTGGAACATTAATAGATCCTTTTGTAGATAGATCAGTTTTTATAATTTTATTATTTTGGCTTAGACCATTATTTTCAGATATATTCTTTTGGGGCATATTAGTCAGAGATGGATTAGTTTTAATTGGGTCATTATTTGTTATATCAAAAACTAAAACTGTTAATGTATCAAATATTGGTAAATTTTCAACTGTATTACTTTTTGTTACGATATGTATTCATATTCTAGGCTTAAATTTATCAATTGAATACTTTGTAATATTTATGTCATATTCAAGCTTATTTTTATATTATTATGTAGCGCTTGAATATTTATATAAACAGGTACTATTCTCTAAGTAAATGAATCAAGATACACAACCTTTAGGTGACGATATAAATATTTATGGAGATATTAACTATGTTCTGACACTTATCGACGCACGATCCAAATCAACATCTTGGCTCCTTAGTGAAGGGGTACACAGAATAGGACGAATAAAAGGTATGGAAATATTACTTGATGATATTACTGTATCTAGAAAACATGGAATCATTACTGTTGGAGAAGAAGGAGTCTCAATAGAGGATGAAGGGTCAACCAATGGCATATTTGTTAACGGAGAGTTAATTAGTAGTTATTCATTAAGTGCAGGGGATAAGTTACAAATTGGAAAGTTTGTACTTTTACTAGTTAGAGTAAACGATGAAAGTAAGTGAAGTAGTAAATATTCTGAAAAAGGAATATCCTGGTGTTACAATCTCACGAATAAGATTCTTAGAAAACCAGGGATTAATAAAAATTAAACGTACTGCTGGAGGAACACGTGACTTTACAGATATAAATGTAGAATCAATAAGAAAAATTCTAAACTTACAGGAAAAACAACATATTACTTTAAAAGCAATAAAGGATAATCCATCTATCATTAAGAATGTATCAGAAGCTATACCAAAAAAAAATTACTCTCTTAACGAAACTCTTAAAAATTCAGGTATTAATTCAAAAACTTTTGAAGAATTAGTAAAAAATAACCTAGAGGCATATAAAGATTCGTATTCTTATCAAGATATTAATCGTTTAAAGTCTTGGAACTACCTTATTAACAAAGGCATAAAAATTAATAATACTGGAGCAATTCAAGGAATAAGCAACAGGGGAGCGCCATACTTAGAACAGCTAGCAATAAATAATAATATTCCTGATACACAATTAGAAGATTTGAGTAGGCATTTAGGTATTGTATTGGGAGGTACTATATATTTACATATGGAATAGTTTCTGTACTCTTTGTTTTTTCAACAATTTTTCAATCATCTGTTGAAGATTTATCAACGAATTATTACCTATCTTATGATTTAGACCATCAACAAATCATGTATTCAAGCAATATACATGAGCCGATTGCACCTGCATCACTTACAAAGATAATGACTGCTGTCATCCTATTAGATAATTATGATATTAACGACTATATAGAAGTCAAAATAATAAATAATGATATTAAAGGCAAAATAGCATATATAGAAAGTAATCAATCGATGAAAGTATCTACATTGCTTGACTTTTTACTAGTTTACTCAGCAAACGATGCCGCACATGTTGCTGCACTAGCTGTATCTGAAACAGAATCTGAATTTATTGATCTTATGAACTCAAAAGCATCTTACTTGGGGATGTCTAATACTAATTATGCTAATGTACATGGGCTTGATGATGATGCTCACTACACTACACTTAATGATTTATTAATCTTAACTTTAGAATCAATCAAATATGATGCAATAATTGCTTCAGTACGAAAAGATTCTTTTGTTGCTAGTATAAATAACAATATTCCAACAACTTATAAAACTACTAACGATTTAATACTTTACAATCAAAATTACATAGGATTAAAAACTGGGTGGACCTCAAAAGCCGGGTTAACTTTGATAGCTTTGTATCAAGAGAGTAATAGAAATGTTCTTACTATTGTTAACAAAAGTGAAGTAAATCAAGATAAAACAAATCATTTTAATGATACGGAAATATTAACCTTAACATCTATAAATAACTATAAATTGATGAATATTGTCAGTAGAGGTGAAGTGTTACTTAATATATACTCTGGTCAAGGTTATTATCCAATCTATAGCACAGTTGAAATAAATGAATTTGACAATATTAAAGTTCAAAAAACAATTAACCTTGAATCAATCGATAACAATCAAGCAATTTATACTTACCACGACAACAAACAAGTAAAAGTGTCTATACCAAAAAGTAATAAAATAAGCATTCTAAATTCTTTATTATTTTGGTTATTTAAGTGACTTAACGTCGTTATTAAATAAAATTCATATATGGATCAAAAAATTTACCTTACTGTTGGTGGGATCAGAGTAGATGAAGAAACCAATTCTCCGATTCTTTTACTATCTAACGAAGACGATACCCGTGTTATGCCTATATGGATAGGAAGTATAGAGGCAGTGAGTATTGCATACGCTAATGATAATGTACCTACACCAAGACCTTTAACACATGAATTAATGATAAATATTATAGAATCCCTAAATGGTAAAGTACACGAATTAATCATTGATGATATCGTAGATGACACATTCCATGCCCATTTAGTTCTGAATACAATGCAAGGAAGTATTTCCATACCCTGTAGACCTAGTGACGGTATTTCAATTGCAATCAGATCTGATGCACCTATATGCGTTGATAAGGAGCTATTTAAGTCAACAAGCATTGAGCTAGTAAAAGAAGACATTATTGAAGAATTTGATGACTTTATAAGGGACGTAAAACCGTCAGATTTTTTGTAAATACTTGTTTTAATTATAAATTACACTAATGTAATTAAGTATGAAACAGGGTTATACAGGTCCGCAAGTTTGTAAAATAGTTGATATATCTTATCGACAACTTGATCATTGGACAACTACTAAATTGATAAAAGCATCTTTAAGATCAATTAAAGGATCAGGACACCATAGAGAATATTCATTTGAAGACTTATTGAAAGTTAAAATTGTCAAAAACTTAAGAGATGCCGGAATGAGTCTCCAAAAAATTAGAAAAGCTTTAATCTCTCTTGAAGAGATTATGAAAACAGAAACTAACTACTCTGATATCACTGTAGTTTCTGACGGAACATCAATCTATGCTTCTAAAAACGAAGATGATTTTATAGATATACTAAAAAAAGGACAAGCTGTCTTCGGAATTTCTCTAGGTCCTGTAACTAAAGAAATAGAAAAGGTTGTTATCAACCTTATGCCTGATTCAGAAGTTAAAGTTGTAGATGCAAATAAGTAATCTAAAAACTAATAAATTTGCTCATATATCTGAATATAATTTTTCTGAACTTCTTACTCTCTATAATATTTCTTGGATATACGAACCGACATCATTTCCATTAAAGTGGGGTAGTAGCGGTAATATATCTATGATGTTTAGACCAGATTTTTACTTACCTGATCATAATTTGTATATAGAAATTACTACTATGGAACAAAAGCATGTAACCAAAAAAAATAAAAAAATTAAGCTAGCTAAAAAGTTATATCCTCAACTTAATTTTAAGATAATTTATGATGTACAATACCAAGAACTCCTTAATAATTACAAGGGGAGTGACTCACTAAGTTTTAATAAAGCTATAGCTAGCTAGATCTTTATTTATATCAGGATTTATATTTAGATCATATAAAATATTTTGTTCATTTTTATACGAGGTATTACTCATAAGTCTATTGTCAGTATTTATGGAGATGTTGAAACCTAGTTTATTCAACAATGAGATAGGATGTTCATGAAAATTTTTATACATTTTTGTGTGTATATTAGAAGATATACATATCTCTAGTAAAATTTGATCATCTAATATTCTTTGTGCTACTTCCCCGATTTTGATATTTTCTTCATCTACTTGTATATCTTCAATTATTCTTACACCATGACCTATTCTGTCAGCCCCGCAATCTAATGCATCTTTAATGTAGTCAACACCAGCACCTTCACCTGCATGTATAGTTAAATTAATACCTTTATTCTTTAGTTTTATGAATTCTTCTTTGTATAAATTTGCTGGATAACCCATTTCAGGGCCTGCAATATCAAACCCTATTACAGATTTGTAGATCTTTTGAATTACTTCATTTGCTAATAATTTAACTGATTCCGGGTCATTTCTCATTCCGCATACAATTACACCTGATTTTATACCGTAATTTGCTTCTGCTTCATTAAATCCTGAATGAATTGCACCAATTACGTCAGTTAAATTAAGTTGCTCATTTACTGAATACAATGGTGCGAATCGAGCTTCATAAAATTTAATACCGTTTTGGTGCATATCTTCAGCTGCTTCATAAGCTATTCTTTCTATATTTTCATAAGTTTGCATCATATGAATGGTATGAGTGAAAGCACTTAGGAAGTCTTCTAACGAGTTAGATTCACTTTTATCAAGTAATTTTGCTACTTCTTCCTTTGAAAGATGCATTATATCTTCATACTTGCATGCTTTTGCCATCTGTAATAGGGAAAGTGGCCTTAAACCACCGTCTAAATGATCATGAAATATATACATTTAACGCAACATAATATATATTATAGGACAGTTAACATAGAGTTGTAAATACTTAAATATGTTCAAGAACACTCTCCTTGTGTGTTAATGGCAACCAATGTCCTGCATTGTTTACTTCTTTAATATTGATATTTGTACCTAA
>JAYZKG010000034.1:0-5675 GCA_036163695.1 Actinomycetota bacterium
TCGATAGCTCGATTAGCTGCTTTTGTTTATCCTCCCATTCTTTTTTTAACTCTTCGTCATCGGTTTCTATAGAGTCTTGTCTGTTTTTTGAATCTTGCATTCTTGCTTCTCTTATAACAAAATCTAAATCTTCAACTGGATTCGCATATCTTTGACTAAATTCTTGAAAACTAAATGACCTATGCCTTAGTATTTGTCTTGCTATATCTCTTGTTGTTTCTATCTCTAAACATGCGCTAACCATTTCCAATGGAGACCAATGAGAATTCTTAATTAAATATGAGATTAATTTTGAACTTGTTTCTGTATTCATTTGGTTTGAAGGATTGGAAACTCTAGCACAATAGGCAATAAGTTCTTGAGCATCTTTTATACCTTCATTTTCAAATAGTTCTGTAGGTTTTGAATAACTAACTAATTTAACCTTCACTTTTTCCCTCATTCAATGCTATTGTCAAAATATGTTCTTATTAAGAATACTAGTATTTACAATTCTTTTTTGTATTCTCCTAATTCTGGCATACCCTCTTGCAATTCTATATGACATTTCACAAGGAGGATCTGGATATGGCTTATGTCAAGATTTGATGGTATGCCAAATTGGTTTTTCTGAGGGACCTATGATCTTTTTACAGTTGGTAGGTATATTCTTTTTATTAATTAGTTTGCTAAGACTATGCATGTACATACAGAAAATATTATTAAAAAATAGTTAATCGGTAATAACTATATAGATACTTGAAAAAGTAAATAATATTCCTATCCAATTAATTAAACTTAAAACTTCTCCTACAAAAATTAACCCAAATAATGTTGCGAAGACAGCTTCTAGACTAAGCAGCAAAGCTGCATTTGATGCCTCAACTACTCTCTGACCATATAATTGGAGATAGAAAGCACCAAAATTTACAACTCCACCTAAAAAGATAAGAGAAATTATTTGATCACTATTAGGTATGGCTAGCTGGGTATCCAAGAATGGTATCGAGAGTAATAAGCCGATTACTGATTGTACAAACATTAATTGAAAAATATTGTGATTTTTTAGATTTTTTTGTACAAACACTATATGTAATGCGTAGCTAGCTGCACATGCAAGCGTAATCACATTACCTACAATAAATGGTCCGCTAGTGTAGGACAAAAGAATAATTCCCGTAAATCCTAAAAAGCATGTGATAAAAGTTTTTTTCATTAGCTTTTTATTCAATATCAATCTAGAGAAAATTGGAGTTAACACTATATAAAAACCTGTTATTACTCCCGAGTTGATAGTTGAGGTAGTGACTAGCCCCTGTGTTTGCAGTATATATCCAAGCCATAAAAATAGACCAAGAGGTGCAGCATCTCTAATTGTTTCTTTTCCAGGGAGTCCTCCAGCTATAAAGAATAAGATAGAAGCAACTAAATATCTCCAAAAAACTATGTTTGAAGCATTCATTGAATCCAATAGTTCTTTGACTACTAGAAAAGTACAACCAAATAATAATGCCGCAATAATTAGTGCATTTATTGCTAGAACTTTTTTATTCTTAAACATCCGAATAAGAGAACATTAATATATTGTATAAAATAATTATATGAAAAAAAAAGATAAGGTTAAAGGTATCCATAAAATATTAGACAAAATATATCCTAATCCTCCAGTTCCCTTAAATCATAAAAATCCATATACTCTCTTAATAGCTGTATTACTCTCAGCACGCTGTACTGATAAAAAAGTTAATGAAGTAACACCTGATTTGTTTAATTTAGCTGATAATCCTTATGATATGGCTAAGGAAAATGTCAGTCAAGTCCGTAAAATTGTCAAACCTTGCGGTCTTTCACCTCAAAAATCAAAAGCTATAGTTGGTTTATCAAAAATTCTTGTTGATAAATATGATGGAGTCGTTCCGAGCAATTTTGAAGAACTAGAGGAACTTCCAGGCGTAGGTCACAAAACAGCATCAGTTGTAATGAGTCAGGCCTTTGGCGTACCGGCTTTTCCAGTCGACACACACATTCATCGACTAGCTTGGAGATGGGCATTGTCAAATAGAAAAAATGTTGAAAAAACAGAAAAAGATTTAAAAAGATTATTTCCAGAAGAATCATGGAATAAATTACATTTACAAATGATCTACTTTGGTCGTGAATACTGCCCTGCAATTTCACATGAAAAAAATATATGCCCTATATGTAGCAAGTATGGGCGTAAGGGTGTTACCTAATATGGAAATAAATTTATCAATTGCATTTATTTTTGGAATTTTATCTTTCTTTTCACCTTGCATATTGCCACTTGTCCCAGGATTTTTCTCAATCATATCTAGTAACAAGGTCCAGAGTCCTAGAACTCGTGTTGTAGGTACAGTTTTTTTTGTAACAGGTTTCTCTATTGTATTTGTCTCCCTTGCATCAGTTGCAACAAGTATTGGATCTATTTTATTTAATAACGTTTCATCATATAGATTAATAGCCGGTTTTGTAATCATCACATTCGGCGTTACTTTAATTTTTCCCCAGTTCCAGCTTCTTTATTTTATTAATAAAGAGTTAAAATATGACCAGATTGCTAATCTTAACTTTAAGAATTTTCTACTAGGTGTATCATTTGCTTTTGGGTTCACTCCTTGTATCGGCCCTGTACTAGGTTCTTTACTCACATTAGCTTCTAATACAGATACGATAGGGGAAGGGGTCTATTTATTGCTTTGGTATTCTTTTGGTATGGGAGTTCCATTTATATTATCAAGTATTCTATACAACACTTTTTCTTTTAAAAATAGATTATTTAATCTGCTATCAAGGTATTCAAATTATATTTCAGGATTAACTTTAATTTCCATCGGCACACTCATTGCAATCGATAAAATGTATATCCTCTCAGCTTTTATTCAAGATATATTTTTTCTATTGGGTCTTGAATTTCTGACTACTATATAGCAACTTTATAATGAATACAAAGATCCTTTGTCAAATCTATTGAGAGTATATTGCACTATAGGACCTACAGCTAGAACCATAACAATTGTACCGTAGCCATAAGATCCTCCTAATAATACTCCTGTCATAAATGCTGTGAAATCAATACCAATCCTTGCTGACCTTATGCTTATCCCAAGTCTTGCTAAACCAGTCATGATCCCATCTCGTGGCCCTGGCCCCAATCCTGCACCAATGTAAAGCCCAACTCCAGTAGCAAACAACACTGTAGCAATGTAGAGATAAATGTGGCGAATGTAAATCGATTCAGGAGTAGGTATTAAATAAATTACTATATCTTGGGTATTACCAATTGTAAGTATATTAAGTATCGTTCCAATAAATGGTTTCTGCTTTAAAGGAATCCATGCTATTAGGACTATAAATCCAGTTAAAACTCCTGCTCTTCCAATAGGGATCCCTAGCAGCTGACCAAATCCATCATGGAATACATCCCATGGGTTTAACCCTAACTTTGCTTCATAGGCTATAGCCAACCCTGCACCACATAAGATTAGACCAAAAAAAAGTTGAGGGAACCTACTAGGCACTTCTTCATGGAGGTTAGTAAGTATTCTTTTAATCATTTGACGACGCTTGCTCAATCATTTCAGATAGTTTATCAATTTTACTAGGACATAGTTCAATTATGGATTGGTATCTAAAAAATGTGATGATATCATCATTCATTTTGACAGCTTGAAAGTTTGAACCAGCGAGTCTATTGTTGATTTCTTTTGTTACTAATACACTCGAATCATCCAGAACTTGCAAGTTATCAATCTTTACACATATAGATTGACCAATTTTTATTAATTCACTGTCGTCTATTAATTCAAGAATATTTTCACGATCAGAAGACCTAACTTCTTCTATAAACTTTTCTCCATAAACATCTCTTTCTAGGTATAAATAGAGTATTGAAATGAACAAAAATAGTGTAAAAAAACTAAGAACGATATTTGTTTTACTATACATATAGTACCCGGAGGGGGAGTCGAACCCCCACATCCAAAGGATACGGGATTTTGAATCCCGCGCGTCTGCCAATTCCGCCATCCGGGCGTATTAAACTACTAATATACAAGGTAACATGCTTATTTATATATTTACAGAATGAAAACAATACTTATAGACGGCCATAGTATCGCCTTTAGAGCTTTTTTTGCCTTAGGAGACCTGAAGACGAAAAAGGAATTTCCAACAAGTGTTATTCATGGGTTCACAATGATGTTAAAAAAAATTGTTGAAGACTATAGCCCCGATGAATTAATTATTGCTTGGGATGTTTCGAGAAATACATTTAGGTCTGATCTCTATAAGGACTATAAAGCAAATAGAAGTAGCTCTCCAGATAGTTTTAAGGTACAAATCCCTGAGCTAAAAAAAATTATTACTGGCTTCAACATTGCTCAAGTAAGTAAAGACAATTATGAAGCTGATGATGTACTGGGTTCATTAGCAAAAAAGATATCATCCAAGAACAATAAAGTCTATATATTGACAGGGGATAGAGACTCTTTTCAATTAATTGATAAGAATATAAATATAATTTATACAAAAAAAGGTATATCCGAAACCGAAATCATTGATGAAAAAACATTTAAGTCAAAATATGGTATTGAAGTAAAACAATATATTGAATACTTAGCACTTAAAGGAGACACATCCGATAATATCCCAGGAGTTCCTGGTATTGGAGAAAAAACTGCTATCGAACTACTGAAGAGATATAAGGATATAAAGGGTATATATAATAATTTAGAAGAATTAAAACCGAAACAAAAAGAGAATTTATTAAACAGCATCGAACAGGTAAGTCTCAGTAAAGAGCTAGCTACAATTGTCACCGATTTAGATGTTGACGGTACTAATTCATCTGTTAATCAATCAATATTTAAAGACAAAGATATTCTAGAAAAGAATATAGAAATGCTAGAAGAATATGAATTAAATACGTTCCTAAAAGGCATTAAAAAAGAAGAGAAAACAAATACTGGAAAGAATTTGAAAGAGATCAAACATATAAATGCTAACGCATGGATTGGCATTTCTGATGCTTCAATATTGGTAATGCAGGAAAATGAATTATCTGTATATACAGAGGACAGTAAACATTTAATAAGCTCACTAAAGAAGTTAAATGGAAAATTTAATTTAGTATCTTCAAATCTGTACTACAAGGTATTGCTTAAAGAAACAAATGATGTTCCAACTCCAGATTTTTCATTAGATTTAGCTACATATATATTGAATTCCAACTCTAAACCAGATACTTATGAAAAAATTGCTAAGTATTATAAGTTGAGCACCCATAAAAGATTAAAAGATGAGAAGTATGATCCAAACCTTATAGAAATATTGGAAAACATTAATCAAATTAGCGGACCTGTACTCAAGGAATTTTCAAGCGGCATTAATAGAAAGGTATACAGTAGTATTGACTCCCCAATACTACCTATCCTAGTGAGAATGTCTCTTTGCGGAATCAACATCGATAAAGATAAAATAAAAAAACTATCTAAAATAGTTTCAAAACAGATTGCCAATATAACTGAGAAAATTTATAAAGAATCAGGTGCCGAATTTAATTTAAACTCTCCAAAGCAGCTATCAGAAGTACTCTACAAAAAACTTGAGTTACCAGTATTGAAAAAAACACCAAAAGGCGCACCATCTACAGATGCTTCAGTATTAGATGAATTGTC
>JAYZKG010000035.1:0-4981 GCA_036163695.1 Actinomycetota bacterium
TCATTAGCGATTATTATCTCGTAGCCTAAAGTTTCTTCTAAATCATTTTTTACATCTCTGCCTTCTAAAGCTTTTGTATTAGATACTTGAACTAAATTAGTTTGCGGAGCAAGTGATCCTGGCATACCAACACCTACCGAAAAATCTTTATGAGAACTGGAGAGATCTTTAATTAAATTGCTAACCACTTCAATAATTTCTTCGTAATCTCCCTTAGGGGCGTCGACTCGCTTCCTAGAAATCTCTTTATTTGAATTCTGATCTAGAACAATACCTTCAATTTTTGTTCCACCCCAATCTATCCCTATCTTCATGAACTTTCCTTAAGCGTAAAATTTAGACTATACTTTTCGATGTTACTCTCTCCAATAATTATTGTGTTGTTCTTCTTATCTTTTAGCCAAACCTCAGGTGCATCTGGAAAATTTCTTGCATAATCAGTAGCAACACCATATAGAACCTGCGTTTCGTCCTTTAAATATAAGGATAAATATCTGACGTAATAAAAATAATTAGCGCATTCATCCTCTACTTTAGATTTAGCTGCATCTATTGTTCCTGTAAATAGCCCTTCGTCTTGAGTGAACAAAAAGATACTTAAATCTCCTGCGCCAGCCTCGTCCCAAACAGGTCCTATACATACACCTGTTTTGTCACTTTCGTAGCTCTCCTTAAATTTCATATCAAAAGTAATAAATATCTTATCTAATTGTTGTTGGTTATCCTGAGTAAATACATTTACAACTAAACTAAAACTTTCATCATCTTCAGAGATTATAAATTCTAGATTTTCAATATATGGATAATCGATAGCTGTAGTCTCAATAGAATATGCCTCAGCATATTGAGTTGAACATGAAAAGAGCACTAATACAAAGAAGATTAGGTGGGCTTTATCCCTTAACTGCGCCACCAATAAGACCTCTAACAAAAAATCTTTGAAGAGAGAAAAATACAATTAATGGCACCACCATAGAGATAACTGCCCCTGAAGTTCTTAGGTGCCATGCTTCTCCATAGTTGCCTACAGTTAATTGTGCTACATGGGAGGTGACAACTAAATTTTCTGGTTTAATCCCCATAAAAACATTGGCTACAAGAAAGTCGTTGTATACCCATAAAAACTGAAATGTTGCAAAAGCTGCTATCCCAGCTACAGAAAGAGGTAAAACAAGCTTGAAAAAAGTAACTAGATGAGACGCTCCATCAATTTTTGCTGATTCAACAACACTCCTTGGTAAACCCATCATGAAATCCCTAAGAAGGAATGTAGCTAGAGGTAAGCCGAATCCTGTATGTGCAAACCAGACCGCAACAAAAGTCCCATTCAGATTTAACTCAGGAATAATTGGAATCCCAAATAATATAGCTCCACCCTTCATTAGTTTTAACAGTGGTATTAATGACATCTGTAAAGGAATTATCATCATGCCAACAACAAATAAAAAAGCAATTTCTTTCCCTTTGAAGTCTATAAATGCAAAAGCGTAAGCTGCAAAAGCTGCAATAGTAATTGGAATTATTGTTGATGGGATTGAGACAGCAAAAGAGTTAAGAAAAGATCTACTGAGATTTTCGGCAAATAAAATCTCGGAATAGTTAGACAGTGTTGCTTCAGAGAAAAACTCCCCATTCGCTATAGAGCTCCACCAAGAAACCCTCTTAACAGAATCACCAGGTCGAAAAGAACTGATTACAAAACCTATGTATGGCAGCATCCAGCTTAAGGCAATCATAATTAAGACAAACTTGCTTATAGGCTTGTCATACCATTTTTGTGTCTCTAAATTCATGACTGAGTCTCCTCTCTTGCTTTTATAGCATTTAATACAATTACTGGAATTACACATATGAAAATCAAGACCGCTACAGTAGCTGACCTTCCATAATGCCGAAACTTGGAAAATTCATCTAACATTTTTACAGCTAGGAGGTTTGTTTCTAAGTCACCTCTTGTAGTGACATAAACTATATCAAAAGCTTTAAGTACAGATACTGTCATATATGTTGCAACAACGATTATGGTACTTTTAATATATGGGAGCACAATAGAGAAGAAGATTTTACCTTCTCCCGCACCATCAATCTGGCCTGCTTCAATAATTTCAGATGGTATAGCTTTAATCGCTGCCGAAAAAACAACCATGGCAAACCCTGTAAACATCCAAACCATTACAATCATTAAAAGAAAAGTGCTGATTGGAAGATTCACTAGAAAACTTAAAATTGAATCTGAATTATCGATGTTGCTGAATGATGGCAGTGCGGACAAATCTCTTTGCTGAAGCCAGCCAATTGGTTTTAAACATCCTACTCGAATGTAGTCAATCTTTTCACCTGTTTCTCTAATTATATTATTCCCGCACTCTTTACCATTGATATCCTCTCCTACCGATACTCTAAATCCATTATTAAGTCCAATTTGAGTTAAAGGAGGAGGTCTATATTCATAAATAAATTTAAATATTGCACTGGAACCAACAGCAGAAATTGCCATTGGCATAAAGATTATCGACTTAAAAAAAGACTCGCCTCTTTTTAATTTATCCGCAAGCCATCCAACAACAAGTCCAAGAATAATTACAGAAGAGACAACAAAAATTAGCCAAAGAATCTGGTTTCTAATAATTATTTTCATTTCTGAATCAGAAAATGCCCATATATAGTTCTCAAAACCTACATAATCTCTTCCATATCTATCTTGTAAACTCAAATACAATGTTCTGACAGCTGGATAAAAAAGAAATAGAGAAAGCATAAATAATGCTGGACCAATAAACATGCCTGCAAACAAACCTTCTTGAGAAATTTTTGGAGCAAAACCAATAAGCCAATTCATACCAAAGTAAAGTAGGAAAATAAATGAAGATCCAATTAGGATTGCTAGTAAAACAAGGATAGATCTTGGAAGAATCTCAGTTAATTCTCTAAAAAGGATTGCTTGAAAAAGAAACCAGATTAACGGGAAAAACCCTAGTGCTAATAGGCGTATACCGTTAACAAGTAATCTATCACTGAGCTTATTATTATTCTTCATCAAATCTTAAGACTAGCATCAATCTGTAACTCTCTCTAATGAAAGAATCTCTATAAAAAAGATAGCCACCCTAAGGTGGCTATCTTAAAAATTAATTTAATTAATCTTTATGGCCATGAAGTTTCGACATTGTTTAATGCAGTGTCGATATATCCAGGACCTTCTACTGCTAGATTTGTCATCTCTGCCCAGAAAGAACCTGCTCCAACTTCTGGTGGCATTAAGTCTGACGCATCAAATCTGAATGCATTCGCACTCAAAGCGTCACTTAAAACACCAGCGAGAACTTGTGTAATTTCTTTTTCGTAGAGGCTGACATCAAAACCAGTATGAGCACTGATTCTTGTTGAACCGTGTCCACCCTTATTTGTTGCTATAGCTGTAAATGAGTCAGGTGACAACATATACTTTACGACTTCAGCAGTTGCTTCTCTGTCGTTAAATACACCGAACATGTCTCCTGCTCCTAAAGCTGCCTTAGGTAAGCTAGCATCAATTGACGGGAATGGAAACACTGTTGTTTCAGTACCAGCACCAGCTTGAGCTGCTTCTGGCCAGAAACCAACAATGAAGGATGCTTGTCTATGCATAAAACATCCAGGATTGCCATTTCCATCTCTTTCGAACATTGGATCCTGAGCATTACCGAAGAAGGTAGAAACAATTGCGTCTGTTCCACCAACAACATAATCAGGTGTGTGCATTATCTGGCTTAGCAAGGTTGCTGCATTCTTTACAACAGGATCATTGAATGGAATCTCATGATTCACCCATTGATCATATGTAGCAGTTCCGCCACCGGTACGAAGCATAATATCTTCCATCCAGTCTGTTGCTAACCAACCAGTTGCACCATTTGAATACATACCAAAGCAGAATGGGTTCATACCCTCTCCTACAATTTGGTCTGCAAGAGCGATCATCTCATCCCATGTATTTGGAATTGCATAACCTCTCTTTTCAAACTCAGCTGGTTGATACCAAACAATACTCTTAAGGTTTACAGCATTTGCACCACCATAAACGACACCATCAACTTCACCCAATCCAACTAGATAGGCTGAATAGTTGCTCTTGTATTCATCGATATCGATTCCAAGATCAGCAATAGGGGTTAGATAACCTCTGCTTGCTGCATCTACTACGGCACCTGGTTGAGGCCAAAGAGCTATGTCAGGAGTATCTCCTGATTCCATTTGAACTTGGATTTCCTGCTCAAAGTTTTCAGAACCAACATATGTAACAATAATTCCTGTTTCTGCAGAAAATTCGTCCATCGCTGCTTGAATTGCCTTACCATCGGGACCGTCGGTTGCTGGAGCACCGAAGATTAATACCTCTTCGCCCTCCAAGCTGCTTCCACAGGCTGCTGCAATGAGAGCAACAACTAGTAGAAGTCCAATTAATGACTTCTTCATTAATTTCCCTTTCTTTGTACGTACTAACGGAGTTCCTGCCCTGAAAAGGAAATCCATAATTAACAATATAAATAAATTTATTTTTTTCACTAAAAAATAAAAAAAAAATTAGAAATCGGTTGTTATTTCTATATAAATGTGTTTATTTGTGTGCCCGAGGGGGGACTCGAACCCCCACACCCTTGCGAGTAATGGATTTTAAGTCCATCGCGTCTACCAATTCCGCCACCCGGGCATAAGCTTCAATTTAGTATTTTATTTAAAATTAGCCCTTCTAATATATCATTTTCTGAGATTACTAAATTGTTTATTTCGTAGATTTCCATTAATTCTCTTGCTATTAGAGCTCCGGGTGTAATTGTTATAGACCTAGCAGGGTCTATACTAGGATACCCATTGATTATTTCTTCAACATCAAGCAGTCTAAGCTTTGAATATAATTCAGATAACCAAGATTGTGTCAACTTATGCATATGTACTTTTTTTGAATCATATGAAGTCAGCCCAAGAGAAATTGCTCCTAAAG
>JAYZKG010000036.1:0-3696 GCA_036163695.1 Actinomycetota bacterium
TATGTTTTGGGGAATCCCAATATAAATAAAAAGATAAGCAGAGTAGTAAATATAGAGAGTAATTTAGTTAATAGTTTACGTTTAGAAATATGGTTGATAATTAAGACTGCAAAAGTTATACCAAGAACAAATGAGTAATAATGTGTTTTAACAGTGTCTCCTTTCCCTGGGTTAAAATTTAATCCAAAAAGACCAAATGCTGATAATAAAAGTGTGAATGCACCTATTAAATATAAATAGTTAAATTTAGACATATTCTTATTGTTCTTATAAAAAGTTAATATAAAAAATAATAAAGAAGTAATTATTGACACCCATCTTCTTAACAAAGAATTATTGAATAAATCTAATCTATTTCTAGACAACAAACTTCTTTCATGGTCCCAGTATCTTTCAAAATAGTCACCAAAAGTATCTATTAATGTAATTCCAATAAATGAATTAGCATGTTGATTTCTAAAAGGATTATTAAATAAATCAGATACATTCAAATTAATTACAAAACTAAAAGTGGCTCGATTTAAGTACTGATCAGATTGCGGATGTGTAAATATATTGTATCCGTTTATTACGCTATTTTCGATAAATAGAATAGAGAAGCAACCTACTAAAGCAATGGCTGCAAATACGAGGTCTTTAATATTAGTTTCCTTTAACTTTTGTATATACAAATATAACAATATAAATACTGTAATCCCTGCTACTGTACCTTTGCTTGTTAGTAATAATGCAAGTAAGGGAACAGAAAAAAACAAATACTTTATCTCCTTAGAATCAAAATATTTATCAATCATAACAATTACCCATGGAAGGAAAGCAAATCCAATTATCTCAGGTTTCAGAATCAATCTAGCTCCATATAGAGGGGGAAAAAAATTTAGTATTGAAAGAGTATAAAGAATATCGTTGTGTTCATATGAGTATGACTTAAACAGTTTATACATACCTCCTAAACCGATCAGGTAAATTAGAAAATTAGATAATTGAATTGCTGAACTATATATAGTTTCCCAATCTGATACTAGGTAAAACTGTCTAGATAGTTTTACAAATAATGATACAAACCAGTAATATAAAATTCCTTGTTCTCTACCTGGGGAATCTAACCCTCCTCTAAAATATTCTAAGTAATCAAAGTATCTATAAAAATCAGTTCCATCTACAGAGTTGTAGTAAATCTCACCTATTGCAAAACTAATAATAAGTGTTATCCCAAATACAAAGCTAGATAATAAGTTTTGTTTATTTAATTTCGACTTCAATTTGTTTCCTAGTTAAGAATTATATCTGATAAGTATATAATTCTTATATGTTTAATAAATTAGCCCCTTTGCCTGTACAAAATAAGGTGTATAGAAGAGCCATGATTCTTGGTATGTTTTGGTTTCTAGGTGGTGCGTGGCTTGATGCAAGCGCACATACTTATATTGACTCTGCTTTAGAAACCTTTTTTACTCCATGGCATGCAATGCTTTATAGCGGTTACATGTTTGTTTTTGTTTTCTATATTTACACAAAGCATCAAGTTAAAGATTATAAATTCGATATAGGATTATTAGGAGGTGCTATATTTGCAGTTGGCGGAGCATCAGATCTTCTATGGCATACATATATAGGGATAGAAGAAGGTATAGAACCACTCTTATCTGCTTCTCATATATTATTATTTCTAGGATCTTTTCTGATGCTTGATCATGCATTTGCATCAAGACCGGATAAGAATGTATTGGATAATACATCAATAATAGCAATCGCATCAAGCTACGGTCTCACATTGTTTATAACCCAATTTATGAATCCATTCTTAAGAGTTTTCGCATTTTTTAATTATGGTGGAGAGAACGAATTTGTTGGTGCAGCATCTGTCTTTATCCAAGCTTTTATAGCTTCATATGTTTTTGTATATACAATCAGATTTAAGCCTCAGTCTTATCAAATATTTACACTTTTCTTTGTTTCTTTTGTATATTTATCAATATTTCACATACTTAGTGGAGAACTTTGGTCATTGCTTAACATCGTTTCTTTTGGTGCAATGTTCTCATACTTATGTTATCAAATTACTAAATGGTATTACAAAACTTCCAATGATAGGAAAATACAAATTGCCTCATCTCTAGTTGCTGGTTCATATGGTTTAATAATGGTTTTATTTATTCTATATTTTCATATAATCGTGGGATTTGAACCTCTTACGTGGAGATTTTATGGCTTATCAGGACTCATAGTTACACCAATGCTATTTGGGTATATGATAGGGAACCTAGGTGTCAGTCCTTTTACAGGAGAAGTAGTAGGTTCATCGTAAGCTTTCTACAATTACTCTTAAATCTTGAATAGCTTTCTTACTATCATTATTTAATTCATTACGAGATATCTGGCTACCTATTGTGATATTTATTCTTTTATTCTTTTTATTTATTAACTCATATATTTGAGATATATCACGTAAATTTTTATGTAATGACCTAGCTAGGTAAAACAGAAAAGAATTTTTGGCATCTATGTAGACCGGTATAATCTTCAAGTTATATCTTGAGGCTATAGTCAAAGGTGTTTCATACCAAGGATATTCATTAGTTTTAGATAATCCATATTTTGCAACCCTCCCTGATGGGAAGTAAATACCAATCATCCCTGTATTAATGAAAGTTAACATATTAGATAAAGTTGATTTATTTGCTGAATGAATTTCATTATTAGCGTCCCAATAAAGTGGAGCCATACATTTACTGAATGGTGGAACTAAATCTATAAATACTTTGTTAGCAAATATGTATATGTCCTTTCTTTTAGAGTGGAGTTGACTTATGAGAGATATAGCATCTGCTGGACCCATGGGGTGGTTAGCAACAATCAATGCAGAACCATCATTTGGTATATTATCTAATCCAGTTATAGAAACGTTTGGAGTATATTTATTCCCCAAAAAATTAAACACATCAGAGTAATTCATTTTACTTACTTCATTGATTGTTTTAGTTGTTTCTTCGTACTTAAATATCTTCATTAATAATCTTCTTAATAGATTTGTAGTAAGTGATGACTTGAAGATAAGAGGAGCTCTTTCTTTAATAAGATTATCGAGAGTATTACTCATAAGCATTATATGTTTTATTTTTACCAACTACTCCATGAAATGATTCCATTAAATTCCTAATTAATTGTTTTTTATCTTTATCTTGATCTATTGGAGGTAAAAAATTGAATACTTTATTTTGATAGTCAACCTGGATTGGAACAACATCAGCATTAAGCTTGGCAGCAATAGGAATAAATCCTAACCTTAGAGTGTTATTTTTGGTTATCCCACCCTCAGGAGCAATAACCAGATTAAATGCTTTTTTCTTATTAAGCTCATCAATTATCTTAGGAATTTGATTTTCGTTCCTACTTCTAACAACAGGTATACCTCCTGATCTAATGAAAATCTGCTTTTGGATAAACCCTAGAGGCCAAGGGATACCCTGCCTGTCAGGGTCAGTATATAAACGAAAAGGGCTTGCTATTCTTGTAAATATCCATTTTGCGGCAAGATAGTTTATATCTACTCCGAGTGTATAAACCAACAGAAACATAATGTACATGTCATAAAAAGAAGTATGTGGAACTGCTATTAAGACAACTCTTTCATTGTTCGGGAATGCTCCATTAATTTGAAATCCACTAAATTTTAGAAGAATTGGAGCTATGAGT
>JAYZKG010000037.1:0-30122 GCA_036163695.1 Actinomycetota bacterium
AATGGTTTGATTATTGGGTTAACGAGAGATTTAATTGGTATTTAAGTTTAGGAATAAAGAAAGAAAACTTAAGATTACGAGAGCATGATAATAAAGAGTTGGCCCATTACGCGAAGAGGACTACAGATATTGAATACCTATACCCTTGGGGCTGGGGGGAGTTGGAAGGCATTGCAAATAGGGGTTCTTTTGATTTGAAGGCACATTCAGAATCTAGTGGAGAGGATTTAAGTTATTTTGACGAAGAAACAGAATCAAAAATTACTCCATCTGTTATTGAACCCGCAGGAGGGCTTACTAGGACTTTTTTCGCAGTAATGTTAGATTCTTACGAGGAAGAGCAAATAGATGATGACACAAGGGTTGTGCTAAAGCTAGATAAAAGATTAGCTCCAATACAAGTTGCGGTTCTCCCTTTGAGTAAGAAAGATCCACTAATTGAAGTTGCAGAAGAAATTAATGAATCACTAATCTCAACGTATTCAACTGAAATTGACTTAACTCAATCAATAGGCAAAAGATATAGAAGACAAGATGAGATTGGTACACCATATTGCGTAACCGTTGACTTTGAGTCTTTGGAAGACAAGATGGTCACCATAAGGGATAGAGATACTATGGACCAGGAAAGAGTTTTAATTTCAGAGCTAAGAGAAGTATTAGAAAGAAAATTTAATTAATAATGTCGATTTCGAGACAATCTATCGAGGAATTAAAACGAGTTGCAAAAATAAGTGATTTTATTCTTGAAAGCACTACTGGAAAATTACGTGGAGATAAAGGCATGGCGCTTTGCCCTTTTCACGGTGAAAAAACAGCAAGTATGAGTTTTACTAATGGAGAGAATTTATTTCACTGCTTCGGCTGCAAAGAAGGTGGAGATATATATAAATTTGTTCAAGAGATAAGAGGACTTGATTTCTCTGAAGCAGTTGAAGAAGTCGCAAATAGGTATAGTTTCAACTTAAATTACGATAAATCATCTAATCTTGTCCCTAAGAAAGAGTTGTATAAAAAAACAAATTTACTCACACAATACTTTCATGAAGAATTAATGAAGTCTGACAGCGGAAAAAAAGGAAGAGCTTTTCTTAGAAGCCGAGGACTAGAAAAAGAATCTATAGAAACATTTAGACTTGGCTGGATTGGGAATAACGAGAAGGGCTTTATTGATTACTGTAAAGCCGTCGATATAGCTAACAAAGATTTGCAACAAATTGGAATTTATAATTCAAATGGAAAACAATTTTTTATTAATAGGGTTTTATTTCCAATTTTTGATAAAAGAAATAATGTGATTGGATTTGGTGGAAGGACAATCAATTCCTCCGGCCCAAAATATCTCAATGGACCTGAGACCATTCTTTATCAAAAAAGCAGAAGTCTTTACAATGCTCCAAATTTTGCTGAATCAGCTAAGTCAGAAAAGACAATATTCATATTTGAAGGGTATATAGATGTAATAGCTGCATCAATTTATGGAATTAATACTGGAACTGCGCCTTGTGGAACCGCATTAACTAATGAACACTTAAGTTTTCTTTCACAATTTAATTCAACTATTATTTTATGTTTTGATAATGACGATGCAGGTTTTGAAGCTACAAAACGGATTTTGAATCTAAAGATAAGAAAAGAAAAAGCACTAAATATTCAGGTTGTAGATTACGAAAACTACAAAGATATTGGTGAGATGTTAGAAAATGAAGAGCTGGACAATTTCAAGGAAATTCTCAACAAAAAGCAAAACTTAGTTGAGTTTATATTACATAAAGAAATTGAAAGAAAATTAGAGCAGGACTTACGAAAGAATGAAATAGTGTATAAGCTTTCAGAAATAATTAACCTCCTATCACCTATAGAAATTGAAGAAGCGAAAAGCTTTATTTCTGAAGAATTAAATATAGAGAAGCAAGTCCTTGAAGCTGAGTTAAATACTCCAAAAATTGAAATGGATGAAAATGAAGAAAAAATTATGCTTTCTAATGAGTTTGAAACAATCTTTCTATCAGAAATATTGAGAAAAGATAGTCAAGATCTTGATGACATCAGCAATGAAATATTGAGCAATAAAGATCTCGGTTTACAAACCAGATTGTTTGATCTACAGCAACATAATAAAGATAAAAGTGGTGAGAGCTTTCCTGAATATTTGGCAAAGTATTTTACTATTTCATACGAAGACTCAGAGTTTAATGAGGCTAAGAATAGGCTTTATGAAAAAATACTAGACATAAAAATAAAAGAGCTATCTGATAAAATTGAAATCTCTTCAAACAAAGAAGATTCTATGAAATTATTGAGAGACGTTGCAGAAATAAAAAAGAAAAAAGAATCATTGTATAATAGTAATAATTGATTCTTGTTATTATGGATTTGCTATCCGAGGTAGCTCAATTGGCAGAGCAGTGGACTGTTAATCCATTGGTTGTGGGTTCGAGTCCCACCCTCGGAGCAAAATAGATAATTAGATATATAGAATTTCGTATATAATTAATTAGATATAGGAGGAAATTTATGTCAGAACTATTAAATAAAGTTCAAGAGATGGCTGAAGGGAAAGATCTATCTTCATTGGGAAGCAGCATAAAATTTGTTGTTGACGAGGAAGTAGTATTTATTGATCCCGAAGCAGGGACTATTACTTCAGATGACAATGAAGCTTCATGTACTGTAACGGTTGATGGAGAAACAATGTCAGAGATTCTAAGTGGTAGTACAAGTTCACAAGCTGCATTCATGACTGGTAAATTAAAAGTTGCAGGAGATATGGGTGTTGCTCTTAAAGTAGGAACTATTCTTTCTTAACTTTAGGGCCTGTAGCTCAGTTGGTTAGAGCAACGGACTCATAATCCGTCGGTCGCAGGTTCGAGTCCTGCCGGGCCCACTTGTATAAAAAAATAATAGATTCAGATATTGCTATTTTTCTTTTAGGAACTCTTCTTGCATTCTCTACCTTAATTCTACCAAACGTTGGTATAAATTTTTTTGGAATTAACCTAGAAGATATTCCTTTCATATTTGCTTCACTGTTCTTTCTAATTTTTTTCCTAAATCAGAAAAAATTAGAAAAAAACTTCCAAGATTTAATTTGGTTCTATTTTGGAATTTTGTTTATTCTTTTTTCTCTTATTTCATCATTTGATGATTTCTTGAATCCAATGAACTTAAGATTTATTCTTTATATTTTGTTTGGTTATTTAACCTATCAATTCTCTCTTTCGTTTACTAATAAATCAAAATTAATAAAATTTCTACTTTTACCAATAGGTTTTATACCTCTAGCAAATTTAGTCGTGTATCTTACAAAATACACTTCTCCGGATCTAAATAATGGATGGATTAAGTCATATTTACAAGATACTAATATTTTTACTGCAGGACGCCTTGCGGGCTTACAAGGAGGTGGGCCCAATGTTCTTGGCGCATTACTTTGTTTGTCAACTATTACATTTCTACACTACACATTAAAAGAGAAAGATAAAAGATATAAATTAGCATATGGTTTTATTTTAACTATTTCGATTTTCTGTCTTTTCTTAACTTTCTCCAGAGGTTCTTATATTGCAATTTTTCTTTCTTTGTTTCTTTATTTGTATATCGAAACCAAGAAAGTAAAGACCATTATTATTGCTGGAACAATTTCAATTATTCTTGGAGCGTTATTTCTTTATTTTGGTAATTCTCAGATAGTATTGAGAGATTCAGATAGATCTTTGTTATCAGATATAGCGGTTAAAGAGTTAGAAGTATTTAAGGGTGTTGGAGGAGGTAGGTACTTAACAGGTGTATATGGTAGTTATTTGTTAGCTCTTGATCCGGAATTAATTATGGAGCAATACAATCTCTCTATAGATCAGATTGATTCAGGAATAGTTCCTGAAGGATATGAAGGAGAAGGCGATTTCCTGATAGCCTCTTCTGGGGGAGGGTATGAAATCTTACAAGCCGCGAAGGTAGCAGATAGGTGTACGGGGAACAGAACAACTTGTCAGAATTCCAGAGTAGACCTGGTTACTCTATCGAAATTCTTTTCTATTGTTAAAGATATACAATATGAAGAAGTTATGACTATTATGTCAAATTCTGACTGCCTAACCAATTATAGTAATGACTATTTAGTCACAAGAAGTGACTACTCATGCCTGAATAATGATATAAATATTCAACACAACCAGAAAATTGTTACGATACCATTAAAATTTGTCGACACCAAAGATGAAGAAGACGTATACTTTACAAGCTTAGTTACTGATAATCTATTTAAGCAATGCGAGAGGAAAGATGCAGAAGAAGCAAATTTAACAAATGTGAAGTATGCCTGTCCTTCTCGAAAGCTTGCAATTGGTGAATTATCAGCAATTACAGAAGACTTGGTCTTAAGAGATAAAGCAATTCCTCTTGAAGACTTTACGGTATTTTGTGAGGGGTGTGACCTTAGGGAAGTTAAGGGTTGGCTCAAAGTTGAATTTGACAAATATGATAATATTCTCCCTAGGTCAGTATTCAGGTTCTATACATCAAAAAATGGTATTGACTGGGTACAGCTTGGCTACGATCATACTCCTGGTTATGTTGTAGAGTTTACAGAAAATGATGGAGTTATAGAAATAGGAGGATGGGTTGATGGACAATCCTTCGGAAACACATGGCTATCAGCAGAAGTAAATAAGATTTCAATAAATACTAAAGGAGCTTCTAATGCTATAGAATTTGTAGAGAGTGATTTGAATAACACTTTCTATGTATACAAACCCGGAACGACTGAAGATTATACAGCAAAAATTACATTTACTGACTATGGATTACGCTTATATAATCCTGCAAAATATTGGCTTAATATTAAGAATCAAGATTACAATTTTAATGACGATTTTGAAATTATGTTAAATCTAAATATACCTGAAATTATTTGGGAGGAGTCAATCTTAGTTTCTCAAACGTCTGGGTTTGGGGGTCAAGCTGCCTCTTGGAAATGGGTAGCTGATGATGGAAGACTGTTTTTCACTTGGACCAATGAAGAAGGAGAGTTTAAATATATAATTGGGGATAGAAGCCTAAGAAGTGGTTTACTTTATGCAGACGGATCTTTTTTTGAGTCAGGCAACCCTCCTACAGTTGACTCTGCGCATTTAAGTCAATTGACAACTGCTCACAATGGCTTCTTGACTTTTGCTGTTGAATACGGTGTCATTCTATCAATTATTGTCGTTTCTTTTTTTCTCTACGCTCTTAGAATCGGCATAAAGAAAGGGGACGAGGCCGGCAACGTTTTGGTAGCATTACTCTCACTACTTTTGATTCAAAATTTAACAAATGATTTAATTTACGCACCTGATACGGCACTATATTTCTGGCTAACTACTGGTATATTAATTTCACTAAAGGAGTAATTAATCTAGCAAGCCTTTGCTTGATAAAAAATCTTTGAAAGAAGAAGTCAAAATCAAAACTTCCATTCCTGATTCTGTTTTATACGGTCTTGTAGGGATAGTCAATTTATTTATTTCTGCAAGTTTTTCGTTTCTTAAGTTCCATAATATTGTTGCTGCTTTTGAATTAGACAGGTTTTCATCAATAGTAAAGGTATCTTCAAGAGCTGAAATAAAATTAGTTAGTTCACCCAGGCTACCAAAACTACTTACTTGGCTTAGTAATTCTATAACAACATCTTGCTGTCTTTGGATTCTTGTTAGGTCGCTTACATTATTTAGCTTTCGCCAAGTTGATGCATCATTTCCATTTGCGTCCACTACTTTATTGCCAACAAGTACCTCTGTATTTCTTGAGACAACCCAATTAAGTGCTATTTCTCCACTGACAACTTGACATCCTTTTTGTAGTTCAAAAGAGAAACCTTCTCTTATTGTGTTATCTAAACAAAGTTCGATTCCTCCAACTGAGTCTATAATCTTTTCGAAACCTTCAAAATTAAACAAAGCAAGGTGTTCTATTGTTACGCCTGTAAGGTTAAGTATTGCAGCAGCAAGATTTTCGACACTGTTCCCACAGTTGTTACTAGAAAAACTTGAATTTATTCTCTCAACTTTTTCAGTACAACTATTTTTAATTAGTAAGTCTCTTGGAATTGATACTAAAGAGGTCTGGTTTGTTTGATTGTTAATTAAACCAAGTATAAGCACATCTGCTCTTTTTCCTTTGACGTAACCTCGTGCAGCAGAAGAATTTTCAGTTCTTTCATCCGATCCAATAAGTAGGTACGAAGTAAATATTCCTTCTAATTTTTCTGCGTCGTTAAATTTTAATAATTCATCTTCAACGATTGAATCTATGTTGAGATCATTCTCGGCATCAAGAGGTTCTTCGGTTTCAATGTCAACTGTTTCTTCAGCCTCATTTAATCTGACTTCTGTAGTTGTTGTTATTCCTTCACTTATATTTTGTACAGTTTCTTTGTCATACTCTTGCTTACTAAATTGAGGTACTATAAGTTGGTATGTGAGTATTGAAACTCCGAAAAGTAAAATTAATACAAAAATATAAGACTTATTTTTCATTCGTAATTATTGTTTTTATTATACAAATTGTTAGCATAATGTAACAATAATTTTTTGTGATGAATCTTGATAAAATTTCAGTAGTAATCTTAGCCGGAGGGCTAGGCACTAGGCTAAAAAACTTTCGTGGTGGTAATACAAGTAAAGTTTTACTTGAAATCAATGGAGTTCCAATGATTATTAAGCAGATAGAGCAATTAATAAGTTGGGGGCTAAGTGCTAATAATGTTATATGTGTAACTAATCCGGATCTTAACGAATCAATAGAGCAAGTGGTGCAGAAAAAATTTGACGCAAAGGTTAAGTATGTAATTCAACCAAAGCCTTTGGGCATAGCTCATGCATTTTCCTATTCGCAAGATTTAATTTCATGTGAATATGTCCTACTGGTTTTGGGTGACAACTTTTTTGAGAAAAATCCCTTTCTAAACTCAAGAATGAATAATGAAGTTATCTCAAATATATTCACTAAGAGAGTGCAGAACCCCAAAGACTTTGGAGTAATAGAGGTTTCAGAAAACAAGATAGTATCTTTAGAAGAAAAACCCGAAAATCCTTCATCAGACCTTGCTGTGGTTGGTTTGTACCTTTATAAGAATGAAATATTTAATAGGATTAATATGCTTGAACCTTCAGATAGGGGAGAGTATGAAATTACCGACCTAAATAGAAGTTTAATTTCAAATGGAGGCATTGCCTATCATGAAATTGAAGGCTGGTGGATAGATGCAGGAACACCAGATCGGATAATTGATTTAGAAAAGAGAATGCCCTAGTCGAGGGTCTCTACTTTAAGCAATTTTACGCCAAGAGCTGTAAAAGAGATTATAAATAAAGCAACAAAGATAAATGCCCCTACTTGGTTAATAGTTACTATAAAATAAATTATTGTTACCGTGTATATATTTAATGAACAGATAATTGTTATTACTGTTTTTTCTGAAAATCCAAGGTTCATTAATCTATGAGAAATGTGGTCAACCCCTCCTTTGAAAGGGGATTTTCCTTTTGAAATTCTGCTTATCACAACTATTGCTAAATCAAAGATAGGGATTGTAAAGAAGAGCAGTACCGGTGCTATTGATATTCTCCAAAAATCTGAACTAGATGGGTTCCAGATAAAAATAATGCTTAAGAAAGCTAGGCAATATCCGAGGAACATGCTTCCGGAATCTCCCATATATATTTTAGCTGGAGGGAGATTCATCAAGAGAAAGCCAAGTATTGTAAAGCCTAAGACACCAGCTACATCTGCAAGGTTATTCTGGTTTAATACAAAAGCAAGTACACTAAGCTCAACCGCAATCAACATACTGACACTAGCTGCTAGACCATCCATATTGTCAATAAAGTTTATAGAATTTACAATTAGCAAAACCCAAAGTAGCGTTAGAAGGCTATTAATTAAGTTTGATTGGTTGATTTGGAGATTTTCTTCAATATTTAATACTGTTGAGGCTGTCGATATTGGAATTAATATACAAAAAATTTGGAGTAGCAATTTTTTCCACCAATCAAGATTGAAAAGATCATCGTATAAGCCAACTAGAGCTATAGCTACGCATCCTATACTGATTATTTTTATTTCTTGACTTGCTTCACCTAAAAGCCTTGTTGCAATTAAGAAAGTTAGAGACATTGAAAGACCTCCAAAGGGTGGAATAGGTCTATCCGAAAACCTATTTTCACCTATTCTTCTTTTTATTATTTCTCTATCTTTCGTTAAATTGTGCACTAAATATGTAAGGAAGTAGCTGGAAAATATAGAGAAAATTCCTACGATAATTATTGGGAACTGTATTTCAGCCATCTGACTCAATTTTAGTATATAAATCAATAAATCTTTTTGTTACTTCACTAATCGAGAATTCTCTTTCTATAAAGTTTCTTTGTTGGAGAACACTTTCTATATCAATCTTTTGGTTTTGTGAGTAGCGAATTATTTCCTCTGTGAAATCATTTATGTTGTTCTTATCAATTAAGCGTCCATGTAGGTTATTTCTTAATATAGGCTCTGTCCCGGGGAGATTATTAGATAGACAATAAAGGCCAACATAAGATGATTCTAACAAGAATCTAGAGAACCCTTCATGGTAAGAAGTTGTAACAGCAATATCGTATTTATATAATTTGTTTTGTAGGTTCTCAACATTTCCTAAGTAGTTTACATTATCGTTATTTTCCACTCTAGCCACCTCTTCTTTACTTAATGAGGTAGGGTTACCTTTATCTACTTCTCCAGCTAAATAAAAATTAATATTCTTATCTATCTCCTTTACTCTTTTTGCTATTTCAAGAAATTCATCAACCCCTTTTTCTTTTAGTAATCTTGTTGCCATAATCACATCGGTATTTTTTTTATCAAAATCTTTCTTTAACTTTATAGACTGAGTATCAATCCCACTACCTTCAATTAACTTAAGTTGATTTTCATCTAGATTAAGATACTCTTGGAGCCTAGTTTTGTCTGTCATATTTTGAAAGATATAGTAGTTGTAAGCACCTTTAAGAATAATTTTCAAAGGAAAACGAAGAAGACTTCTAGCAACAATTGCAATTTTTGTATCACCAAAGAAATACCCCAAACCTGTAATTGATGAAATAGCATTTGTTGTTTCCTTCTTTCTCAAAAAAGTTAAACTGAGAGCAAAAAGAACAGAAGACTTGAATGTGAATACATGGAAAATATTTCCCTCTAAATGATCTTTTAATATTTTATTCAGATTAAGAATTGAATATATCTGAGTAAAGTTACTTTTAGTTCTGTCTATGCCCCATTCATAATGATTGTCATATGAATCAATGATTTTTTTATAGAACTCATCTTTTGGACATATTGCATTAACTTCATAATGTTCTTTAATATCTCTTGCTATTTCTGATCTAGATTTATAAAGTCCCCATCCCCAATGAGAAATAAAATATATTTTCATCACAATTATCTTATATACGATTATACGATAAAGGTTGAACTTTATTAATGATAAGTATATAAATAATGAATAAAATTGCTGTTATAGGAACAGGGTATGTTGGCTTAGTTACAGGCCTTGGTTTTGCAAAATTAGGCCATAGAATTCATTTTATTGACATTGATGAAGAGAAAATAAGGAAGCTTAAAAAACAAGAGCTACCATTTTTTGAACCTGGATTAACAGAGATCCTAACTGATACAGAAGTTTCAAGTAGGGTTACATATAGTTCTACCTACACAGATGACTTAAAGGAAGTCGATATAGTATTCGTTTGCGTTCAGACTCCTGAGGTAGATGGTGGAGCATCGAATACAAGTTTCTTATTAGATGCTCTGGCTTCTTTATTCGAGTTCACCCAGGAAAAAACAGTAATATGTGTAAAATCTACTTCTCCTCCAGCATTTATTCAGGAGCTAGAAAAAGCAGATATAGGTATTCATAATATTATATTTAACCCTGAATTCTTGCGTGAAGGTAGTGCGTTAGAAGATTTTTTTAATCCAGACAGGATTGTAATTGGTGGTTCAGATAAGACAAGCATGGAGATACTAAGTAGGCTTTATTCAGAATTTAATTCAGAAATAATTACTACAGATTCAATAACAGCTTTATTAATAAAATATTTAAGCAACACATATCTTCCAATGAGACTTTCTTTTGTAAATGAAGCTTTTCAGCTTGGGGATTCTCTAAATGCAGATATCCCAACCTTACTTAATGGGATTGGTGCTGATAAGCGGATAGGAAAAGATTATTTTAGACCTTCACCGGGGTGGGGTGGATCATGCTTTCCTAAAGACACCAAAGCTCTTGAAGCAACAATAAAGGAAACCAATCTCAATGCCTCATTGATTAATTCAATAAATAGATCAAATGAAGAACATATATCTTGGTTTGCTGATCGAGTTATATCTCTTAGTTCAGAGAACTCTATGGAAAAAATAGTCTTGTATGGTTCAGCATTCAAAGAAAATACTGATGACTTAAGAGCTTCTACATCAATTGAGCTATATAAAATAATAAAATCAAAGAAGTACAAAGTATATATATTTGATGAATTTGGACATGATATTGAAAATTCTATATCTGATGAAGAGTCAATTAATAGTTCATTTGTTGTAATCATGTATCCAGTAAAAGATATAGAAGCATTAATTGCAAGCTTGAATTTAAAAGGAAACAAAATTTACATTCCTTGGGATAACAAGGTTATATGAGAATAGTCGTTACTGGTGGTGCAGGTTTTATAGGGTCTCATTTTATAGACAAGTTAGTAGATGAAGGCATGGACGTCGTGGTTGTTGATAGTCTAATAACTGGTTCACTAGAGAATATTAAAGAACATATAGACAATGGCGCAGTCCAATTTATCCGACAGGATGTACAAGATTTTATTGATATAGAAGGAGAGGTAGACTCTGTAATACATCTTGCAAGCATTGCTTCTCCTAAAGCTTATGTTAAATATCCTGTTAATACATTAAAATCCGGGAGTTTAGGAACTATTAACTCACTAGGACTTGCTAAAGTAAAAAAAGCGAAGTACGTATTAGCATCTACAAGTGAGGTGTATGGTGATCCACAAATTTCTCCACAAAAAGAAAATTATTGGGGCAATGTTAACCCGATAGGACCAAGAAGCATGTACGACGAATCAAAACGCTTTGCGGAAGCAGCAGCAACGACTTACGTGAACGAGTTTGCTTTAGAAGTAAAAATTGCAAGAATTTTTAACACTTATGGAACACGAATGCAGATAGATGACGGAAGAGTAGTTACAAATTTTATTTACCAAGCATTAAAGAATGAAGATATAACAATCTATGGAGATGGGAGTCAAACAAGAAGTCTCTCTTATGTTTCTGATACAATTGAATATTTGTTTAGATTGATGAAATCTGATTACAAGGGGGTAGTAAATATTGGGAATCCGGAAGAGATAAGAATTATAGATCTTGCAGAAAAAATAATTGAAAAGACTAACTCAAAATCTAAAATTATACATCTGGATTTACCTGAAGACGATCCAAAACAACGAAAACCTGATATATCACTTGCAGTAAAAGAATTGAGTTATAGTCCTACAGTCACTCTTGATGAAGGTTTAAGTATTTTGATTAACTGGTTAGAAGAAAAAATTAAATAAGTATAAGCTAGTATCTAAATACATGACCTAATCTTTTAGATAAGGTTTGCAAAGAGTGTGATTCTAAATTGTTGTAAGCATGTTTGATGATAGATTCTAATTCAGATCTTTCCAATTTAGTTACATAATGCATTTTTTCCTCTATTTCATCAAAGTTATTTGTAACAAATAATTTATCACGCTGATCTTTTGGGAAGAATTGTTCGTAATCTTCGTTATAGCAAATATTGATTATTCCTGAGTACAATGTTTCGAGTACAACTTTATCAAAGAACCCTTTTTTTGCTATATTGATATTGCAATCAAATTCGTTTATTACTTGTCCCAATTTTTCATGAGAGACTTTCCCCATTATTTTAATTTTTTCATTGCCATCAATTATTCTTTTAATTTTCTCTAAATATTTTTCATCCTGGTCATTTAGAGTTCCCCCAATCAGTGTTAGCGAGTAATTATTTTGACTTGCTTGGTTAAATTTAATAAAGTTTTCAACAATAGTATGAACTCTTTTGGATTCTGATATTCTTCCAAGATACAAAAACTTTTCTACCTTGTTTATTTCCTTTTTCTGAAATCTAGAAAAATCTATACCATGACCAATAACATTTAACTTGCTTGTTTTATACGGGAAGGAATTACTAGAAGCAGTTACAATATTTTTTGCAACACGCGTTGCTAGAAATAATATCAACCTCTTAAGCCCATAACTTGGTCCAGGATGGGTGAACCATAATGTTGATTCAATTTTCTTTTTTTTCAGTTTTCTTGAACCTAGTACAAGTAGTAAAGGGCTCATATGTGCAAAACAGTGGTCATAATTACTTTTATTTAGTACTTCGTCAAATAGCGTTCGAATTTTTATTATTTGTTGAACTTTACTGAGCTTTTTGTTATTTTCATTTACGAAATAGATACCTACATCTTCGGTAAGGTTATTGTCTCCTAGCCTCATAGTTATGACATCTATTACTGGGTACTCATTTTTTATTTCATTTATCCAAGTGTGGGTAAATCCTAAAGACGTATCATTAGAGTCTATTCCAAGATTTAGAATCAAAAGTTTTTTTTGGCTACTCACTTCATCACTTCTTCAATTAAATTTGACCAATTTTCTGCAAAAGCACCATCCCCCGATAGCTCATTTGAGATTTTGTAAGCCTTCCTAGATAAATCTGAATAGTAATTATTGTCTATGTAAAAATTATTTAATTTTTTTAGATATTCTTCATTGTTGTCTAATTCGTAAGTCACCGTTCCTCCTTTTTTCCCAAAAGGAGATGATATTCCATCTATATTTGGAGCGATACTTGGCAAAGAGCAGAGCCCTGCCTCAATAAGAACTCTAGGAAGACCTTCATAGCTACTTGCCATAACTAAAATTCTTGACTTATTCATTATATTAGATATCTTATCTTGCTCAATTTTACCTAAAAATTTAACTCGATTTTGTAGACCATTACTCTCAACATACTTTGTGCATTCTTCGAAATATTTCTTATTTGGAGCGTCTCCTACCAAAAGAAATGATGCATCAGCATTCTCTTCAGAAAAAGCATTAAATGATTCCAGAAGGAACATTACACCTTTTCTTGGAATAATATTTCCAACAAATAGGATATCTTTTTTATTTGTATCTATTAATGAATTTTCTGTAGTAAAGATATTGTTATCAACCCATGCAGGGAAATAAACAGATTTAATTTTGTTCTTATTTGTTAGCATTAAGACACTTTCAGAAGAGACACCTCTAACCATGTCGGAGTTGTTAATCACATATGATCCAATTTTTGCAACAAATATTTTATATATTTTCTCAAATAGATATTTACGCTGTTTGAAAACCATTTCTCTATAATCTCCGTGACTTTCGATTACAATCTTGATGTGGTTTATATCAGTAAATATTTTTTTTGCTAACACAACCGGAAGACCTGTAAAAGCATCTTTGGCAAAAACTATACACACTTCCTTTTCTTTGATTATCTTCCTCACCTTGAAGATTGAAAAAAAATAAAATTTAATATATTTGATTAATAAGTATTTCGGCTCTTTTATATTTTGAATGTATATTCCCGATTCTTCATAAGTAGTGTTATCATCTCCATAATTTAGTAAGTTTACAGATGCTATTCCCGCTAGTTCTGCAAATTTATTACTATCAGACTGACTTAATGGTTTTGAATACCTAGTAGTTCCGAATAAGAGTATGGATCTGTATTTCATTGAGCCTCTTTACTTTATATATTCCAAATATTTCTTTAGATTTTTATCTTCATTAAATTCTATATTGATCATTTCAAATGCAGCATCTTTTATTGATTGGTCCTTATCTTCATTTTTTAAAATTTGCTTAACTATTCTTACTATTTCTTGAGAATCTGGCTTTTTTCCTTGAACTAAGGGAAGAACCCAACCATATTCTCCATCTCTCAAGATTTCATTTGTGCCTCCAATAGGTGTCGAAATAATTGTAAGCTTATGGTTAATAGCTTCGAGGATAACGTGAGGGAGTCCCTCGTATCCAGATGCTTGAAGGTATATATCAGCTTTATTTAGATACAGAGGAACATCTCTAGAGGGGACTTGTCCAGTTATTTTAATTTGGCTACCTAAATCTTTTCTTTTAATAAGTTCTTCAAGATTACCCCTCACAGGTCCATCGCCGACCAAGGTAAGGCTATATTTATCTTTATGTTCTTGGTTCAGAATCTCAACGGATTCGATAATTACATCTATATTTTTCCAGGGAGCTAATCTTCCTACTGAGATTATACTAACCTCCTCTTTTCTTTGTTTATTTCCTTGATTTGATATTTTTGTTCCGTTGTACAGAACATCAATTTTTTCACCATCTACACCCCAATTTTTTACTACTCCTCTTAAATGTTCTGATGGGACAATAACTTTGTCAACTTTTTTTGCGGTCCAACCTCTAGAGAACTTTGCAATTTCTAAGTGTAAAGAATGCTTATTTTTTTGAAAATCATCAAAAGAATCTTCTGTTAGATTAAGATTCCTCCCTCTCTCCCAAGCCCAATCACCAACAACTTTTCTTAATGTTTTAATCTTTTTCATACTTAGGATTGATGTAACTCTATGTGCAATATACGCCTCCATAGGTAGACCGTTTATAAACCAAACATCAGCTCTATATCCATGAAAAATCATCTTGATAATTGTTAAAGGCCATCTAATTAGTTTGTTAGTTAACCGCATTATTCTTATAACTTCATAGCTGTAATTGTTTTCATGTTTTTCATCAGAGAGACATAACACTCTGACTTCATGTCCTTTCTCAGTAAATAGTTGAGCTACTTTAGGAACAAAACTAGCAGGACCACCTATATCTGGTGGGAAAATGCCTACGGTAATGAAAACTTTCATTATATGTTTATGATATATAATCTATGATGAAGTTCCCATATGTATAGAAATTTCTTTAATCATTTCCTCAAGATTCATCGAAGGTTTGTAGCCTATCTCATTTGTTATTTTTGAAATATCAGGGGTTCTTCTTTTTGGGTCATCAAACGATTTGCCATAAATTTCTTCGTGAGGAGTAAAAGTAATTTCAGAGCTAGAATCATTAATTTTGATAATTAAATTTGCCAAATCGACTATTGTTATTTCCTCTGGATGTCCTATATTAAATATCTCTCCAAACTTTTCTGCCTCAACAAGTTTTATGAAGGAATCCACAACATCACCCACCCAAGTAAATGATCTACTTTGACTACCGTCACCATGTATTATCAAGTTTTCATTTTTCTGTGCTTGGGTGATAAATTTAGGGACTACCATACCAAATTCTCCGACCTGTCTTGGACCAATAATATTAAATAAACGGACAATTATTGGGTTTAGATTGCCATTTTCATATTCAGAAAGACAAAGAAATTCATCAATTAATTTTGAAGCAGCGTACGACCATCTTAATTTGCTTGGAGGGCCTATAAGACTTCTTGTCTCTTCACTCCATACTTTATCTTCTGAAACACCATAGACTTCTGATGTAGAGGTTATAAGTAAAGGTATACCATTTTTACTGCAAGCACCTATCATCTTATGGGTTGCCTCAATGTTTGTTAATAGTGCTTGACTTATATTTTCCATAATATATTTCACACCAACACCTGCAGCTAAATGAAAACATATATCAAAATTTTGTATCTTTTCCTCTAATTTTTTGACATCCTCAACTCTGCTTTCAATAAATTCTATGCTTTTATTGTTTTTGTATTTATCTACGTTTTGCTTTTTCCCAGTAGATAGGTCATCAATAATTAGTATTTTATCTACGTTTTGCTCTAGCAATTTATCAATTAGATGGGATCCAATAAACCCTGCTCCTCCAGTTACTATTGCAGAATCAATTTTCATAGGGCCTATTTTTCTCCTTCATACAGATATTCTATTTTATTTAGTAGATTAATTTCTTCCTTTGCCCATTCTACTGTTTTGGTGACCCCTTCTTGAAGATTCGTTGATGCGGTCCAATTTAGTTCTGACTTTGATTTATCTAAATTAGGAGTAACAACGTCCACATCCCTATATGCTCTCTCAAGGAAATTAATTTTTGCTTTTGTATCTAAATTCTTTTCAATTAACTTTATCACCTCGTTTAATGTACTAACGTTATCTGAGCCAATATTGAAAGTGCCAGGCAAATCTTGGTCTACTAACTTTTTGAGTGCAATCACAACATCATCAACAAATGTGAAGGCTCTTTTTTGGTTGCCATCACCATAAAGCCGAACCTCTTCTCCCGACTGTATCCAATGGATAAATCTAAGTATTGACATATCGGGTCTTCCCCAGGGCCCGTAAACAGTGAAGAATCGAGGAATAGACACAATAGTATCTGAGTCAGCAGTTATTGTCTTCGCAATATTTTCTCCCGCAATTTTTGTTGCTGCATATACAGAGGGCGGTGATTCAAGCTCGTCCTTATCTTCAGTTACCTTATTTGAACCACTATCTCCATATACAGAAGAAGTTGAAGCAATAATTAATTTGCTAATGGATTCTTTATTTACATAGTTGGCAATGTTAGCAGTAGCAAGAGTATTGTCTCTAACATACATTTCAGGGTTCAAGAAGCTTTGCCTGACTCCAGCTCTTGCAGAAAGATGAACCACTCCATCAAAATCTCCTTTAATGGAGTTAAAATTTTTTACTATAGCTAAATCCATATCAACAAAAGAAAAAGATCCATTCTGTTCAAGTTTTCTTCTTCTTTCTGTTTTTAGTAAGGGACTATATGCATCGTTTAGGTTATCAATACCTAAGATAGTGAAGCCTTCATCAAGCATTCGTAAACAAAAGTTATATCCTATAAATCCTGCGCAGCCCGTAACTAATAGTTTTTTAGACATTATTGTTAGGATACAGCGATAGTAATTTATAGTGCATATTTATTTTTAGTAAGCCATAATCCAATTAGAATCAAATTTATGTTAACTTTTACAGGGCATGCTGGTTTCAAGTATGAGACAGAAGATACGATAATCTTAATGGATCCATGGATGTCTCGCTATGGAGCTTTTGATCGGGCTTGGTATCAGTTTCCTCCCAATCATATTCTTGGAGACACTATAAGAGAATTAATTGGATCTACAGAAAAAGATGTATTTATATATATAAGCCATGAACATAAAGATCATTTTGATATCCCTTATCTCAAAACTCTTAATCAAAATAAAATTACATATATTACTCCAAATTTCAGAAGAGATCATGTAGTCGGTAAGCTGTCTGAACTTAATCCAAAGGAGGTGGTTGCTCTTGAAGACAAAGTCAAGTACTCAACTGATTCATTAGACTTTTATCTTTTTCTTGATGATAATGAGCTAAACAGAGATTCTGGGATTGGACTAGTAGATAATAAATTCAAGACAACCATTCTCAATTTGAATGATTGTAAAATTTATGACAGAATACCTGAGATTGTAGAGACAATAGGGTCTATAGATGTATTTTCTTGTCAATTTTCTGGCGCAGTTTTCCATCCAGTTTGTTATGACTACCCAGAGAAAAAATACGCAGAAATATCTGATTCCAAGGTTGAAGGGAAGTTTGATGCTGTAAGGCGAGTTTTAGAGCAAGTTGATCCTAAATTATATATCCCTGCCGCAGGTCCACCAGTATTTCTAGATAAAGATTTGTTCCATATCAATTTTCAGAAAAGCAATATCTTCCCAAGTCCTTTGAATTTTAGAGATTATTTGAACAAAGAAATTCCCGAAGTTGATGTTTGCGTTCCTGTGCCTGGGACTGATTTTATCTTTGAAGAAGACTCTGTTAAGATTACTCATCCCACAGAAGACCATGAAAGCCTTTTTGACAAAGGTACTTTAGAAGCTTATCAAAACAGCGTAATAGAAATCTTAGATGAAAGAGAAAAAAGTCTTGAGAGCTACGACCCCGAGAAGGTATTCAACTTACTTCATAAAGAATTGGAGTCTAAATTAATTGATTTTGAACTTACTCATGAAATGAAGGTGGTTTTGAAGTTTTCGTTGAATGAAATAGATAATAAAGCAATATTTATAGATTTCGAAGACCTGACTGCTGCTGTTCTTGAAGTGCAGGATACTAAAGGAGTTTCTAATACATATGAGATATCTGCATCAGCAGGAGATATAGGAAGGCTATTAGATGGGTATCAAAATTGGGATGATTTTATGCTCTCTTTCAGGCATAAATTGCATCGGACTCCAGATGTCTATCAAGTTGCTATAAATGGGTTTTTAGTTATGGAAAAAGAAGATATAAATGCATTTTGCTCAAATTTAATGAAGCTCGAGAATCAGAGAGAAAGAATAAATGTTGAAGTAGGAGGTGTTGAGTATTCTATCGATAAGTTTTGTCCCCATCAAGGAACTGATTTATCTACAGGTTGGGTTGAGGATGGGAGATATTTAGTATGTCCAAAGCATAGATGGATGTTCGATATGGAAGACGGAGGTAAGGCTATTGAAGCTGACGCAACTATAAATGCTGTAGACTTAGATGGTGACGGCTCTTGAAGAATAATAAATGAGTGATAATTACTTAATTGTAGTACCAACTTACAATGAGGCTGAAAATATTCAATTGTTTCTAGATTCATTAAGTGATATCGAATCTGATATTTTAGTAGTTGATGACAATTCTCCAGATGGAACTTCTGATTTAGTTAAGGAGAAAATGATAGGAAATTCTTGTATAAATCTTTTAACTAGAAAAAAGAAAGATGGGTTAGGTTCGGCATACAGGGAAGGTTTTGAGTGGGGGCTAGAGCATAATTATGATTACTTCGTTGAGATGGATGCAGATTTTTCTCATAGAGTAGTTGATTTAGCTGGGATGATCAATGAAGGTAAAGGGTACGATTTGGTTATTGGAAGTAGATACGTGCATGGTGGTGGTAGTAGTGGATGGACTTTTAGAAGGAAATTACTTTCTCAAGGTGCAAACAGAATTGCTCAAATTTTATTAAGAACAAAAATCAATGATTTAACCAGCGGTTTTAGGATATACACAAAGGAAGCATTAAACAAAATAGAATATATGAATACAGAAACTAATGGATATGGTTTTCAAATCGAAATGGGTATCCGATGTGTAAGCAAAAAGCTAAAGATACTTGAATATCCAATAATTTTCGAAGAAAGAAGAGAAGGGGAGTCGAAAATGGATTCTCAAATTATTTTGGAGGCCTTGTATCTTCTATTCAAGCTTTGCCCGAAGAGATACTTAGGGATGAGTATATGTTAACTAAGTTACCAGTAATTCTATTGTTTTGTATTGGGATAACGCCACATTTCAATATAGGTAGCAATTTACTATACCTAGACGACCTTCCAGTCGTACTGATTTTAGGGCTATTTATTATCGCAATATTTCAGGGTAGAGATCTCATCTTGAGGAAAGTCTATAGGATGAAATATTTCCATATATGGGTATTTTTTCTGATCTATATTTTGTTTAATCCTTCTATAGTTCTTGGATACTTCTCTGTTACAACAGACTTCATGAGGTATATCTTCTTGTTTACAGTTTTATTCCTTTTGTTTTATTTCGAAGATTCAAAAGACTTTATATCAAGAGTATCTACAGGAGTAGTTATACTCCTTTCGTTATTTAGTATTGTTTCTTTCTTTTTTGAACTTAGTTTTGGGCCGGACGCTTACAATTATTGGAAAATAGGCTTCAATCCTAACAACTGGGGATTCACTGCTGGAAGAATAAATGGCTTCCAAGCAGGAGGACCAAATAGTTTCGGAGATTTAATTTGCATCTTAACTCTGAAAGTTTTATCAGACAACAAAGTAAGCGGACGAGCATACAACCTTATTCTATTTATTGGGTACATGGGTTGCTTCTTTACTTACAGCAGGAGCTCAATACTTGTATTGACATTTTTCAGCATTATTTTACTACTAATCCAGAAGAGGGCATCAAGCTTACTAATTCTTTCTGCTGCTATTTTGCTTTCAGTTAATTTTGGTTTGGTAGATCGTTTCATATCACAAAATGAAACGGATGGTATTAATGACAGGATTGAAATGCAGTCTGCTACTGCTCAGGTTATACAAGAGAGGTCACTCAAAAATAGTTTTTTTGGTTATGGTTTTAACCAATTTGCGGTGGTAAGAAGCGAAGTTAAGCCAATCAATGAATTTTCTGACGACTTGAGACCAACTGGTCCACATAATGGTTATGCTTTCCAACTATTGAATTATGGATATGTGGGGTTGGTAATATTTTTAGCACTTATAATCTATCCTTTTGTAAGACTTAATTCATATAGGGTATCATACCTAGTTGGTTTGCAAAATCTTCTACCAATTTCAGCATTTCTTGTACTCAATTTTGCAGGTGACTTATTCCAGAATCAAAGTATAGCTTGGATTTTTTGGTTGTACCTATTCGAACTTTATAAGGAACAATCATGAAGAAAAAGATTTTACATGTTCTTCCAACATTAAAAAAAGATGGAGCAGAAACTCAGCTACTTATCTTACTTAAGGAATTAAAGAAAAATGATGAGTGTATAGAGCTTGTTACTTTTGACCTACACCAAGAAGGAGAAAGCATAGAGCCAGGTCTTATTGACCTAGGGATTAATATAGATGTATTTAATAGAAATATATTATCAACAATTCTATACCTAAACCGAAAAATTAAAGAAAGCAATTATGATTTAGTTCACTCTCACTTACCAAGAGCAGATATAGCAGTAGGGGCAGCATCTTTTTTCTCAAACTTTCAACATATTGTTTCTGTCCATGCTCAATATGGGACTAGAAAGGGAGAGTCCGGATTAAAGTATCTACTACTAATCCCTTTATGGAAATCGATTATCAGAAAAGCAGATTCAGTAATTGCAATATCTGAAAAAGTTAAATTATGGTTGGCTTCATCTGGAGTCAATCAAAATGTATCTGTTGTTCTCTATGGAATTGAGCCAAGAGAAATAACGCATAAGTTTAAAGGGAATAATCATATTGGTATGGCTGCTCGTTTCTTGCCTTGGAAAGGATGGGATAGAGTGATTAAAATAGCATTAAATTTAAAAAGTAGGGGTTATCCATTCTATTTACATCTTGCAGGTCCTGATGATATTGGATACAAAGAAGAATTATTATCTTTGGTTAAAGATAATAACTTATATGACAATGTAATTTTTCATGATGAATTTCAAAATATATATGATTTTTTTGACTTGATCGATACATTTATTTTTCTTAGTGAGTCTGAGGGGTTTGGATTAGTACTACTTGAAGCTATGTCTTACGGCGTTCCTATTGTATGCTCTGATATTTCTCCAATAAATGAATTTGTTGATTCAACAACAGGGATTCTTGTTGACAGAAATGACATAGATTCAATTACAGGAGAAATTACTTCTTTGCTATCTAGTAAGGAAGACCAATTGAGAATGAAAGAAAATCAAATAAATAAAGTTTCAAATCAGCTAAATGCTGAGATTATGGCAAGAAAAGTCAAAGAATTATATTACCTGCCCTAAATAATTCAACCTGATATAACATGTAGATGATGAAGGTTCTAATTGTTGGTGGTGCTGGATATGTAGGTGGCGGCATAGTTGATTTATTAGGAGAGAATCATGAAGTCAAAGTTTATGATTCTCTAATATATGAAGAATCTTATAGGAAAGATGTCCCATTTATATATGGAGATATAAGAGATCAAGATTTACTCAAACAGCAATTGAATTGGGCTGATGCAGTAATTTGGCTTGCGGCACTTGTTGGTGACGGAGCTTGTGCAATAAATCCAAAGCTTACATTTGAAATAAACGCTAATTCTTTGAGTTGGCTAAAAAAGAATTTTCAAGGGCGCATTGTTTTTCTATCAACATGCTCTGTTTACGGTGCCCAAGATGCAGTTCTAAATGAAGAGTCAGAAACAAACCCATTATCTGAGTATGCATCTTCAAAGCTTACAGCAGAAGAGACCCTTAATGAGACAGACTCAATAATTTTCCGTTTAGGTACATTATTTGGTGTTAGCGATAGATTTGCTCGTATACGTCTTGACTTAGTTGTCAATGTTTTAGTAACTAAAGCTCTTTTGGAAAAGAAGATGAGTGTTTTTGGGGGAGAGCAATGGAGACCTTTGCTACATGTTAATGATGTTGCGAGCGCTATCGATAAAACTTTAGATTCCAGTATGAAAGGAATATATAATTTGCATTATAAGAATTATAAAATTATAGAGATTGCAGAAGAAATAGCAAAAAAAGTACCTGATTCAGTTATTGAGACAACACCTATGCCTTTCCAAGACTCTAGAAACTATAGAGTTTCGAGTGATAAATTAATTAATGAATCCAATTTCAAACCAAGTTTTGATTTATCTGTTGGTATAGATGAAATATACAACTTGATTATTGAAAAAAGGATAAAAGATGTAAACGATCCTAGATATTCAAACCAAAGTTTTTTACAAAGATATGGAGTTTCTTAATAAGCATGGGAAATAGTAGTAATCCAAAGAGAATAGAGAGAGGGTTCTCAGAGGATCACAGAGGTTCTATTGAATATTTCAATGATGTAGACCTAAGTAAATATAAGAGGTTTTATATTGTAAGCAATCCAGTTCAGGGAACTGTTCGTGCTTGGCATGGGCATCAAAAAGAAGGCAAGTTAATTAAAGTATTAGAAGGAGTTTTTTTAGTTGGTTCTGTAGGAATTGATAATTGGGATAAACCAAGTGAGAACCTTAAACCAGACCTATTTGAAATCCAAAAAGATTCCGATTTACTGTATATTCCTCCTGGGTGTGCAAATGGTGCTATGAATTTAGTACCTGAAAGTAGCATAGTATATTTTTCAACTTCTAATCTAGAAGAATCCATTGAAGATGATTATCGGTTTGATTCGAAGCTCTGGGATCCTTGGACCTCACGAGGGGGAGTGATATTTGAGTAATATTCTAGTATTAGGGGCTACAGGAATGCTAGGAAAAATGTGTTCTCTTGTTCTAGACAATCACAAAGACTTAAATGTGACCGGATCATTTAATAACAAAGAAGCATCCTCATTATTATTAGATAAGAAAATTAATTTGGTTAAGTTCGATGTTTTAAATGACAATCTCAAAGAAATAATTGATAAGGTTAAGCCAGAATATATTATCAACTGCATAGGAAAAATTAAACCAGTAATAGATGAAGAAGATCCACTTTCTGTTTCTCAAGCACAGCAGATTAATGGAGTCTTTCCCAAACACATGGAAGAGGTCACATCTCTACACAATATAAAAGTTATCCAAATTGGTACTGATTGTGTATTTTCTGGAGAAAAGGGTTCTTATTCTGTAGAAGACGGCCATGATGCAGTTGATATTTACGGAATTACAAAATCAGAAGGGGAGCAGGATTCAGGAAACAAGATGTTGATAAGAACTAGCATTATTGGTCCAGAGATAACTCCAGGGCGTTCACTACTAAATTGGTTTCTTGAACTTGAAGTAGGTTCAAGAGTTAATGGATTCCAGAATCATATGTGGAATGGAGTTACAACCCTAGCTTTTGCAAAAGTAGTCCAGGGTTTAATAACTAGTGATAGTTACAACCCTTTTGTTGTTCACTTAGCTCCAAAAGATACTGTATCCAAATATGATCTTCTAACTTTTTTTAAGGATAGTTTTGAAAGGGAAGATATAGAGATTAACCCAACAGATGCTGAAGTGGTTGTTGATAGGACCTTATTACCTAGCTCTAATAAGCAGAATGATGATTTGTGGAAGATTGGAGGTTATGAGGAGTCTCCAACTATTTCAGATCTAGTTAAAGAATTATCTAGTTCTGTATATACTGATACTATCTTAGAGGGCCATTAATGAGTGATATTGCTTTAGTTTTAGGAATAAGACCTGATGTGATTAGGGCAAGTAAAATAATTGAATTAATTGATGATTTCTCAGAGTTTAATCTTGACTTTATTTGGTCTGGACAACATTATTCAGAAAATATGAAAGACGTCTTCTTTCGACAACTGAATGTAAGAAGACCTGACTTCGAATTCAATATTGATGGAGAAACGGATGCAGATATTGTTTCTAGCACTATTTCATCACTTTATAATCACTTAAGAGAACACTCATATAAAGCAGTAATTTTTTTAGGGGATACAAATACTGTAATGGGTTCGTTAGCAGTAGCCCAACATAATATTCCAATTATCCATATTGAAGGTTGCATGAGGTCTTATGACTGGAGAATGCCTGAAGAGAAATACCGAACTACAGTAGATCATTTATCTGACAGAATATACGCATATCTTGATCAATATAAGACCCAAGGATTAAACGAAGGTATTGGTGAGAGAAGAATTATGGTAACAGGGAACCCTATTGTAGATATAATTAATGAGAATAAGGGGCTATTCGATCAGGGATTTGATTTATTAGATAATAAGCTAAAAAAAGTGGTTGAAGAAGAAGAGTATATTCTTGCAACATGTCACAGGAGAGAAAATATACTAGATTCTGAATCTTTGAACTCAATTGTTAACCTTATGAATTCAATAGATGACAATATAATTTTCCCTATGGGATATAAAACTCAAGAGCAAGTCTCCAAATTGAATATAAAAATTAATGATAATATCAAAGTTGTAGATCCGATTGGATATATTGAATTTATGTATATTTTAGATAATGCAAAATATACAATTTCAGATTCAGGCACAGTAGTTGAAGAAGCTTGCATTTTGGGTGTTCCATCAATCCAAGTAAGGAAGTCTACAGAGAGGCCAGAAGTGTATGAAGTCAATGCTTCAGTAAAGTTCAGTCCTACGGAGGATACGGATTACAAAAAAATTATTATGGCAGTTGAGAACTTGATTGGAGCAAAATGGGAACATCCTTTTGGAGATGGTTTAGCTTCAGAGAGGATAGCTAAAGATATAAGAGATATGTATATTAAAGATTCATTTAATAGACACTCAAGAGAAGATTATCCATTTAATACGGATAGATCTTACATGTCATAATTCTATGAGAGTTTTAGTTCACTCGCTAACCTTCCCTCCCGATAGTGTATCTACAGGAAAGCTAGTGGCAGAGATTGCTAACGGAATTTCTCTTGCTGGTCACGATGTAACTGTTCTAGCCAGTACTCCACAGTACAATCCAAATCAAGAGGCAGAGAAGGAGCAACCTCTTAATAGAATAAGTAAGAATTTCTATAGATCTCAATATAAGAATGTAAAAGTCGACCATATCAAGTCAAATGTTAGGAGCCACAAGAAAATAAGAAGAGCCTTGCAGTGGGTAAGGTATCATTTATTTTCGGTAAAATATTTCATAAAAAATAGAAATAGCTTCGATACAATTCTTGTTTTTAGCTATCCACCAACAATGAATTTAGTTGTTTTGTTTTGTTCTTTAATATTGAGGAAAAATGTCATATATTCTTTATGGGAACTTTATCCAGAAGTTGCATTAAATCTAGCTGAAGTAACTAAGGGTGTTGTATCTAAACCATTTAAACTTATTGATAATCTTGCTCTTAAAAAAGCAAAAGTTGTTGTTAACTCAAATGAACTTAAATTTTATCTTGAAAAAGAACGTAATATTCCATCTGGTAACATAGAGGTCATTTATCATTTTTCACCTGATGACAATCCTAAATTAAATCATGACGGAATTCAGCAACTAAAAAAAACTATTGCTTATGCAGGGAACTTCGGAAAACCTCAAGATTTACTATCTTTTGTCCATAGTTTCAACAAGGCAAATGACGGGTCTTGGAAACTATTGCTCATTGGGAGCGGTGCTCAGTATGAGGAAGTAGAGACTCTAGAGTCTGAGACAATAAAAGTTTATTCTTATCTTGCTAAAAGTGAATTAAATCAATTACTTCACGAAATACAGATTATGCTAGTTGCCCTTAGTAGTAAACTTACCGTTGAAGGTTTTCCAGGAAAAACTTTTGATTATATGAGTCGAGGTAAGTATATTTTAGGCTATGCAAATCCAAATTCTTCTGTTGCTAAATTAATTACTAACCACAAAGTAGGGACAAACATTAAACCTGAAGACCACTTGTCTCTAGAAAATTTCCTGAACCAGGTTGATGTAGAAGATATTAAGGTAAGTTCAAAGAATGCGATTTCATTATCAGAAACTAATTTCAGCAAAGGGGCAATAGTTTCTCAATATCTGGAGCTACTTAATTAGCTCCCTTTTTCTTAAAGACTGAAGTAACCGTTTTAATTAGAATTATTATATCTAGAAAAAATGTTCTTTTCTCTATATATTCCATGTCCCAATATAATCTCTCTTGAAGGCTCAAGTCGGTTCTTCCTTGGACTTGAGCAAGTCCAGTTATTCCAGGAGCTGCTGCATTACGGATTTCTTCATATCTTCCATATAGTTTTGATTCGTACGGGACCAAGGGTCTAGGACCAACAAGAGACATCTGCCCGTTTAATACATTAATTAAATTAGGTAGTTCATCTAAAGAAGTTTTCCGAAGAAAATTACCAACTCGTGTAATTCTAACATCATTCTCTATCCTGATTGGTTTACTAGGGTCAAGAGAGGGTTCGATTTTTGTCTCTGAAGCCAATTTTTTATAGTGTTCTTCGTGCAATTCTTCACTTGAAGAAGAATCCATAGTTCTGAACTTATACATTGTAAAATGAACACTATCTCTTCCTGTCCTTTTTTGGGAATAAAGGATTGGCCTACCATCCAAAATTAAAATTATCATTGCAATTGCTGGAAATATAGCAATTAATAATGGGGAAAGTATTGTTATTAAGATTATGTCAAATAGTCTTTTCATCTCCAATATTTACTTTAAACTATTCAAATTAATGTTCTAGAAAAAAAATATTTAACATTAGAGTTAAATTAATGTGTGGAATTGCTGGAATTGTTAATATAAACAATTCCAAAATAGACCCAGCGGTAGTTAGTAATTTATCCAGGTCTTTAGAACATAGAGGACCTGATAATTCTTCAATACATTTCATTTCTGATTCTGTAGCTCTTGTACATACTAGATTGTCAATAATTGATTTGAACGATAGGTCAAATCAGCCTTTTTCATCGAAAGACAATAGATATTCCATCGTATTTAATGGTGAGATTTATAACTACAGAGAGATAAGGAAAGATCTGGAGGGACAAGGGGTAAAGTTCACGACGGAGGGAGATACAGAAGTTCTGCTTGAAGGCTTTATCCATTATGGTTCGGGCATATTAAAAAGACTCCGTGGTCAGTTTGCTTTTGCTGTTTATGATTCTAATGAGGGTTCTTTTTTTCTTGCAAGAGACAGAATCGGCATAAAGCCCTTATATTTTGCTAAATATAAAGATTGGTTTGTGTTTGGTTCTGAAATGAAATCAATTGAAGAGTCTAAAATTATCCCTTTTAGCCCTGACTTGGATTCATATATTACTTACTTAAGACATCTAGCAGTTCCAAAAGACAGAACAGGAAATAGTAATATCTCAAAACTAGAGCCAGGCGAGTATATTGAATTTTCTTCAAAGGGCGAGATAACAAAGACTAGATATTGGGATCCATTTAGTTTCAAAATCAATAATGATATAACAAAAGAAGAAGCTCTAGATAAAGTGGAAGGTCTTTTAGAAGACGCAGTCTCTTATAGGAAGGTTAGCGATGTAGAGGTTGGATTGTTTCTTTCAGGAGGAATTGATTCTTCACTTATAGGTAAATTAATGAAAGAGAATGAAGAATCTGGATTAAAGGGTTTTAATATAGATTACCAAGACCACTTTGAAGGCTACGAAGGTGAGGTAGAGGAAGCTACATTTGCCTCATCTACATTAGGCTTTGATTTAATTAAAGAACAAATAAAATATTCTGATTTCCAAGATCTAATCGAGAATTATTCTTTTTATCAAGATGATTTAATCGGAGATGAGGTCGGCATTCCATTGTACTTTTTGGGGAAAATGACTAGGGAAAATGATATTAAAGTTGTTCAAGTAGGAGAAGGAGCCGATGAATTATTTTATGGATATGATCACTGGCTAAGATTTATGAAGTTAAATAGGTATTTAAGGCCTATAGTATCAAAAAGGTCTGATCTTTTTAAGATGAAGAACCATAGGCTCAATTTAGCCACCAACATACTATTTAACAGGACATCTTTTGCAGGCGGTGCTCTAGGATTTAATTTAAATGAATTAGACCACATCATTGATGGAGGGATTCCTAAAGAATCCGATTTACTTTATTATGTAGATAATAAGTGGGATGATTACTTCCAATCAAAAGATGCAAAGCTTTCAAAGTGGATGACTTTGATTGATTTACAAATTCGCTTACCTGAACTCTTACTAATGAGAATGGATAAATTAACCATGCAGTCAGCAATCGAAGCAAGGGTACCCTTCCTAGACCACCATCTGGTTGAGTATGTACTTACAATTCCTGAAAAGATAATTTTTGATAAGAAAACTACTAAACCATTATTAAAAAAAGTTGCTCAGAATCATATTCCTGAAAAGATAGTCAACAGAAAGAAGCAAGGATTTCGTGCTCCGATAGGGGAATGGTTGAAAAAGGATGAGGAATATTTCTATGAAGCAATAAAAGAATTTAATTTGCTAGTAAATTTATTTAGTGAGAAAGAAATAAATAGAATTCTTGCGGGCAATGATTTCCAAAAGAAATGGTATTTAGTTAATCTTGCTCGATGGCATTTGACGAGGGTTGCTAATTGATAAAAAATTGGAAAGAAAACACAGTCTATATATCTCTAATGCAATTAACTTTATTAATTGTAAATTTTTTTCTAATAACAATCATTAGTAGGGAATACGGGGCTGGTATTTATGGGGAGTATGCATCTTCTAAGAGCCTTTCGGTTTTAATTGGTACTGCAATTGTCTTATCCCTAGCCCTTGTAACTACAAAAGCTAGAGCATCAAACGCATCATTCTCAAAAAATATTTTCTTTAATTCTTACTATCTTGTATTTAGAAATTTAGTTGGCGCTTTAGTCCTATTGGTTCCAATAGTAGTAGTTCTTGGACGAGACTATATAATGACCTCACTCTTCTTAATTGGTTTTGTTTTCAATGAAATGGTTCATATTGCTTTAGCTTATTACCAATCACAGGGAAATTTTGTTATAAGTTCAAAGCAGATATTGATAAGAACAATTTTGTATGGCTTAGGAGCGTGGTTCATTGTATTTAACAGATACCCTATCGAGTTTGTAATTATCTATCAGGTTTTAATCCTTTTTGTTTTTTTTCTAGTTGCACACTATTCAATACCTACTGATGACGTTGGAAATCGAATTTCTGATGATAATCAAGAAACGAGAAATGAATTAACTAAATCAGGAAAGAAAATGGTTTTAACAACATTTTCGAGTGCACTTATATCTGAGTTAGATATTGTTTTACTTGGTTTGTTTTATTCCGGTTCTCTTTTAGGTGTGCTCGCATGGTCTCGACGAATTCTTGAAATTATCTTCCAGCTCCTCGCTGCCAGCTTAGATATCTTATTTCCCGAGCTATCTAAAGCTAAAGATACGGAGTCTGTAACTGACATTAGGTTGAGGTTAAGAAAGGTTTTTGTATTTTCTTTTTCTATCCCTATTCTATTTTTTTTACTCAAAGATGTTGCTGGGAGCATTCTTGTTAACTTATTAGGCACTGAATTTAAAGATGTTTCTGAATATACCTCACTCATTCTTTTTTGCCTCCCATTAATGGTTTGGTCAAGAATCAATATCATATTTTCAAGGGCACTCAATTTTGAGATTAACTTAACTAAAACTATTTCGATAGGGGCAATTTTGTCGTATGGAGTTTACTTTATAATGCATAATATTGGCTTTAATCCTGCTGTTTCCTCTATTATGATTTCCCAAGTTTTAATCGCTTTGTTGACTACCTTTAGCTATAGAAGATCTTATGGTTAGATTTATAATTACATTACTTAAAAGACTTAAATATAATTTAAGTCATATATTA
>JAYZKG010000038.1:0-3542 GCA_036163695.1 Actinomycetota bacterium
ATAAATGTTTTACTTTATACAGATTTAGTATATAAATACATTTATAAGATTTTCGTGTCCATCGCTACAAAAATATTTAGACTCAATTATGATATTGGAAATAGTGCTTACGAAGGTTACGATTACCTGGAAGAATTTGATAATTACTTTAATTTAATAGAAAATATACATGTAAAAGATAGGCTTTATAAGGGAGAAACCGTTCCCTTAGGTAAGGGTGATGGAAATATCCTTAAAGTTTTAGGAGAGCTGAAAAAACGAGGATATAAAAAAAACCTCATACTTCAAGCAGCAAGAATAGCTGGAGTCGATGATGTAGAAGTTATAATTAATTACAGAGAAATCGTGGAAGAGGCTATAGCTTAATATGATTGATGTTCTAATACTAGGCAGTTCAAAAGGTCTTGGTAAAGAGTTGTACGAACTTTTTAAATCCAACAAATACAAAGTGTTAGGCGTTTCAAGAACTAAGGGCAAACAAACAGATATTGTTTGTGATTTAAGCAATAAGGGACAAGTAAGTAAGGTCGTGGAAAATATAAGCATGAACTCTATGCCAAGAAATATTATATTCAACGCTGGGCAAGGTCGATCAAATAAAGATTCCCTAGAGGAAAGGAGAGAAGAGCTGATGCTTCAAAATTTTTATACATCAAAGTACTTTGTTGAAGAATTTAAGACAAGAGAAAAGTGGATGGTAAATCTTGAAAGTTTAACCTTTATAAATTCGATTTGTGCCCTTGAAAATTTCAAATGTTCAGAAGAGTATAAAATTTCAAAATCAGAGTTATTAAAATACTCAAGAGCAATTGCAAAAGAGTTTATTGATTATAGAGTAAGAGTAAATTCAATACTGCCGGGAAACATAATGCATGAAAATTCGGTGTGGAAGAAAAAATTTACAACAGACCAAGATGCAAAAAATTTTGTAGATAAAACTATGCCATTTTCTGATTGGATATACCCAAAAGACATTTTTGACACTATTGAGTTTTTCATTAACAATAAAAATGTTGTCAATACTGAAATTGTTTTAGACGGTGGTCAAAACCTAATTTCACCAAACTGATCTTCCACCATCAACTAAGATATTCTGTCCTGTTAAAAATTTTGAATCTGAACTAGTTAGATATGATACATGGGTTATTAATTCTTCTGCTTCAACCATTCTTCCAAGCGGGACAGTTTTAGAAAACGCTTCTACAAATTCTTTGCTTTGATTGTTAAATACTCCTGTAGGAGAAAGGGTGTTAACTCTGTAATTTTTATCTGCTAGATAAACAGCAAGGTATTTTGTCAAACCTAAAATACCATGTTTTGATACTGAATATTCAATTGGCTTAAATATTTCTTCTCCGTAGATTCTGTTATCTGGGGCAATTACAGATAAATCGGAACCAATATTCAATATCAATTTTTCTTGGTCAGGAAATTTATTATCTGTATACTTAACAAACTCCCTGCACATTAATGCAGTCCCTAATAAAGAATTGGTTACGGATAAGTTAAACTCCTCTACATCAAAGTTTTCAAACTTTGAACTTCCTGTCATTCCATCAGAGGTCACGCTTGGATTATTTGCTGCTGCATTTAATAAAGTAGTAACTAAAACATCTTGATCATTAAAAGAGCTGAAGAAATGTTTTACTTCTTGCTCATCTGAGATATTTACACTATAAAATTCAATATCTAAATGTTTATTTTCGCTAAATTCTTTTATAACTTCTTTATTAAGCTCTGTAGTGTCTAAGACAAAAATTTTCTTGTGATTTTTTGATAGACCATTAAGAAAATACTTCCCTAAAAATCCACTCCCCCCCGTTAAGATTGCTGCTTTATTTTCTAACATTATAAATCAATTCATCATCCATTCTTCTGGCTTCCCTAATTCAAACTCTTTACCGTCATCGTATACTTCGGCCTTAAAGTAATTAATCAACATGTATCTAGTTTTTCTTTCATGTTTTGGGCTCCCCCTATGAAATAGTGTTTGGGTTGATAAAATAAGTGTACCTTTTTTGGCAAGAAAGTAATCATCTCTTTCTCCAATATATCTATGCATATCTGATCTTTTTGAGCCTGTAATTAAATTTGTAAGTATGTTCAATAACCTTTTCCCCCTCCACTTATGAGAGCCTGGTATAGCACAATATGGCCCTTCTAGTTCAGAGTCAACATCTGTTAAATATATAAAAGCTTTAAAGGTTGGAGGGGGATTTCTATCAACGTGCCAACTTCGTTTTGTTCTTGTATCAGGTTCATCTATTTGTAGCGAGCAAGTTTTTAGAATTACTTTTTTACCAAGATACTGTTCTAATTTATCTGATAATATATCTGATTCAATAAATTCATCTAGCTTGGGATTAAGAAGGTTAAAGTTGAAGATATTTTTTACTTTACTGTCTTTTCCGTCAGCAGCTTCAGCTCTAACATTTATCCATACACTATCTGATAGCATCTGTGATTTGTCTTTTGTATTTCTTTTGCCAACTTCAACTAGTTCGTCACACAAATCTGGTTCTAGGAAATTTTCAATAATTGTAAAACCATTTTTTGTAAATTCATTTTTTGGTAGCTTTCTCCAAAATAAAGAATCTAAAATTTCATTAATTACAGATTTCAAGAAGTAAGCCGTTGCTTTAATCATTAGCCAAACCATTATTAAAAAAATCGGTATTTTGAAGATTTGATAATTTAAGAAAAATTCTAATCATTAAAAATAATAGTAACACTGAAAGAACGAGAAAAAACAAATTTAAATACCATATGTCTTCATACAAAAAGATAAAAATGCCTATAAGAAAAAAAGAAAGTGAGGAATGTTTGTTGACAAGGAAGGTTTTATATTCCTTTTCTGCATAGAAATAATTAACTAAAAATACAACAAAATAGCCAATCATTGTAGAAATAGATAAACCTACAATTCCATAATCTTTTATTGTTAAGAGAATTAATAAAAGGTTAACTAGAGATCCTAAAATCATTGAATATAACCTTATATTAAGCTTATATTTTTTTTCAAGTAAAAGACCGTAGATTGAAGCAAAGCTTCCGAATATAAATCCTATAGATAAAAATGGTACTATTTCTAAGGCCGGTTGATATTTTTCAGGAAGTATAAGGGGCCCAATTATTACAGAAATACAAACGCCTAAGCACCCTAGCAAGCTTGAAATTGAAATTATTGACTTAAATAAATCTAAACTTTTCTCTTTGTTTTTATTATTAATAGACCACAAAATTGGCGCAAGTGCTGCAACAAAAGCGCTGACAAATACTCCGTGCAAATCTGCAAGCCTATAAACTGTTGAATACTCTGCAACCTCTTCCAGCGTGTAATACCTTGTTAAGAAGAATCTATCCTGCCATCCCAACAACATAGCAAATAGAGCATAAAAATAGCTTAGGTTTGAGTAATTTTCCTGCATTTTTTTACTTAAATTTAGAGCTTCTTTATGTAATGTAGAAAATAATAAAAATGATTTAGATTTCAAATAGATAGCTTTAATTAATGTACCAAAAAATTGTCCAATAAAATATGA
>JAYZKG010000039.1:0-9765 GCA_036163695.1 Actinomycetota bacterium
TCTTCTCTTCTCTATATAGGTAACAAGCAGATATGAAAAGAAGAGTTGCCCCAGATGCTAGAAAGTGAGGTCTTATTCTCAATATCCATGAAATCACTTCAAAATTAAATATAGGAAGTATTATCGATAAAAATAGGATCCTTTTATCGATATGAAACACTTCACATAAAATAATTCCTGCAATTAAAAAACTAGCCATACCTGTAATGAAGTTAATTGAAGGTAGGATTGAAGGAACATCAGTAAAGAAAAAAGACAAGCCAACAATATAAATCTGGGGAGCCCCCCATTCATAAAGAAGAGAATACTCCATGTTGTATAGGCTATTTAGTATGCCTATTGATGAACCCGTTGGATTAATCAACCCATACTGGTAATTTAATGCCTCAAATATATTTACTATTAATATGACCCCAAAATAACCAAAAGTAAGAGCCCTTTTTTTTATATAAATTATTAATAAAGTTAATGCATTAAAGAAGTAGATTCCTAAGGCATAGTCATCTAGCGCTGAAATATTTTGCAGATTTGTAAAAGAAAAAAATATTGACCAAAAAGCAGTTCCAAGGATAGGGATGAATATTATTGCATATAAATCTTTTTTTATTAACAATGCTGAACCAACTAACCCAGGGATCAACCAAATAGATATAAGGAGATTAATCGAGGTTAAGGAAAACTCTGCCATGGTTATTTTAGTTGGTCTATCATGTTTTGGATGTGCTGCTGGTTGGGAATTACGGAATCTATACCGTTCAGATATTTATTATGTTTGTCAAATGTTGTTACTGAGTAAAAAATAAAAAATATAAATGCTAAAAGAATCATCTTTTTTGACCTATAAGCTAACAAGAAGGAGGCATTGATTAGAAATAAAAAGAGAAGAAATGTAGGTTCTTGTGACCACATTGGAACCCCTTGCTTCATTCCTATTGATAGACTCACCCAAATATCTTCTTCCATGTCTGCATACGCCATCCTTTGGGGGAGATTAGAACCAAAAATTTTCCCATAGCAATTAGAATTATCCGTATAGCTTTTCCTTATAGTGATGTGGTAATTATCTCCTGGTAAAAACTTTTGTAATATTTCCTGCCCGTCATGATACTCGTAAAGACAAGAGTCATTAAACGAGGGAATTTTGAGACCATAGTCTTCCCCTTGTATCTTGGAGTAGTCAAGTTTTCCTAAAAAATAGGATGGAACCCCATAGGCACTAATTGAAAGAAAAAAGATACTGATTACTGCCACACAACAAATAGACAAAGGAAGGAATTGTGATTTATTCTTTATCATTGTTTTATTAGGCTTTCCTAACTAAAACTCACTTATGCTTAATAGCATTTTATACTGATTAGTCGTTTTATTCTTACAAGAACTAAAGATATATGTGTAAGTAAAATGAATTAGGTGACTAAAGAATTAAATAGATATATAAGATCAGACATCCACAAGGTTCACGGTTGGCTTGAACAGGTAGATGTAGATTATATATTAGAAATTGCAAGCCATCAAAATCATTCCAAAGTCTTTGGTTCCGTAGGAGAGATAGGGGTACATCATGGAAAACTTTTCATATTACTTAACTTATTAACAAGAGAAGACGAACACTCTTTTGCCATAGATTTATTTAATGAACAAAAAGAAAATATAGATAGATCTGGCCTAGGTGATATAAATATATTTAAATCTAACTTAGATAGCTATGCAATAAATAATCAAAATATCAAAATACTATCTGTTAATTCATTAGATTTAGATAAAGATTTTTATAGAGAGGCAACTTCAAACAAGTTTAAGCTATTTTCCATCGACGGGGGACACCACTACGAAGCAGTTATAAATGATTTGAAGATTGTAGAAGAAGTGATGGTAGAAGGAGGGGTTGTCTTACTAGATGATATACTAAACCCTCTGTGGATAGAGGTTGTTTCAGCCTATTCCTCTTATAAACTTCAGGGAGGAAAACTGGTTGCATTTGCAATTACAAAAGATAAGTTGTACCTGACAAATAGTAAGAAACATGCGGAGGAATACCAGGAGGTATTAACTAATTCTTTTAACTCAAAGATGAATTTTCTGATTAAAGAATTGTTTGGGGATAAAGTTCTGACATATTATTCTAGATTATTAAAAAATGCGATTAACCCTGTAAATCTAAAATTTTTGCTTAAGAAACCAATAGTTAGTTTAAAACTATTGGTTTCAGTTATCAAAAGGACCACAAAAGAAGAGAAGTGGTAGTCAGGTTCTCTATCTAATTCAATAAATTAGTTATTTTAAAAAGAAATTTGTTTAGATCATAATCAAAAAGCTTTTGCATGTATATATAAGATGTATGCAAGCATATTAAATTATATACAAATAATAATGAACTTAAAATCCTTCTGTAAGCCCCTTTCTCTTTTTCGATACTTAACCCAATAGCCAAGAAGTATGCACAGATGAACCAAAGATTGTACCTCATCCTACTAGGCATTCCCACTGGTAGATACATAGAGTAGAAGGTGAATGTAGCTACTACAAAAGTAAGTATTCCTAAAAAGAAATATTTTATATATTTTGATTGGTTTTTACTTATAAAGAACTTAACCAAAACTAGCTGAAAGATTATGAATATTAGAGAACCAAATATTAGTCCATATTTGTTATTTGAAAAAATAAATAAGCTTTGCCCAAACTTATCAGTGACGCTAACCATTGAACCATAGTTGGGTCTAATGGGAATATTTCCAGAGAAGCTAGATAATTGAAATGTAAATAAAAAATCAAATAATTCTTCATTGTTTAATTTATATTGACCAACATACTTCATTCTTAAGTCTGGATTGAATATTCTACTCCAGCCTATTTGGGTAAAGAATGTATATGAGTTAATCAATATCGGAATAAGTAAGTAATTCCAAATCTTAGAAAAATTATCAAGAAACCATCCTTTATATTTATACACAATTACTAAGAAGGAGGGGAGTATGCATGTGACTGTCGATAGCTTGAAAGAGAATGATAGACCATAAAATATTAATACTTTCAGCAATCTTTTTTTTGATATTCCAATTTTTAGTATTTCAATTGTATACCTTATAACTATTGAACACATAGCAAAAGCCCATATGTCTGGAAGCCATCTCCAAAGATTACTGGATACCTCATAAGCAAGAACAATGGAAAAAAAGATTAAATATTGTTGGCTCCTAGTATTTAAGAGCAACTTAGTTGTTTTAAAAATATTATAAAAGATAATTGAAACCAACAAAAAATTAGAAAAGAAAATAATCAGTTGGAGAGATTGATTACTTTCTAAACCCAAAAAAGTCAGTCCATTAAGTAACAACCCGTTAATTAAATAGAACAAAGGAAAGTTATGACCAATTAAATATCCATATGAATCAACTATCGGAATATTGTTAAAATTACCTAAAGAAGAGGCTACTTGCTGAAGATACCATAAATGTGCATTTAAATCTGGCGAGGGGAAAGCTACCCTATTAATTCCGTCGATTATTAGAACAGGGGAAATTAAAACTAATCCATAAATAAAGCTAGAAATAAGAATGGCTCGGTCTGTTAATTTTTCATTACTGATAAAAGTAGTCATAGGGATTCTTCTGTTGGCAGCATTACTCCTTTGTTTTTATAATAGTATATTACAGAAAGTCCAGTAGTTATATGATCCTCGAGGCAGTGTCTATGAGCATTTGAAAACCAATCGAAGGTTATTAATATTTAACATAATTACTATGAACGATATAAATGTTATTTGTTAGCACAAGTTTTCTTTTTATATTTCTACCAAGCCTTCTAGTTCTCACATGGTTTCTTAAGAGAAGGTATTTTAATACTGTATTGCTAATGGGGAGCTTATTTTTTTACTGGGTTGGAAATGGTTTCTTTTTAATAATAATTTTATATATTGGAATTTTATTGTATTTTCAAATCAAATATAATTATTTCAGTAACAGAGCAACCATCTCACTAATACTGACACCCCTGCTTTGGTTCAAATATTCTAGTTTTGCAGTAGACATGCTTTCTAAAATATTTGATCTAAATATAAACACCTACTCTGGAGACTTACCACTTGGAATCTCTTTCTTTACATTCCAATCTATTGCCTACTACATAGATACAAAAAAGCAAGGCAAGAATCATTTGAATAGCTTGTCCGAAATAGTTTTGTTTCTTACATTTTTTCCTCAACTAGTTGCTGGACCAATAATTAAATCTATAGATTTTAAATCAAACTTGCTTAAGAGGGACAGATTTAAGAAAGATGAAATGCAATATGGGATATTAAGAATTGGTTATGGGTTAATAAAGAAACTTCTTTTTGCGAACTCCCTCTCAAGACTAGTTGATGTACAATCACAAGCCTTCGAGACAGAAGTCTCTATGTTGTCTGCGTGGATTATTGTTTTGGCATTTACGTTTCAAATATACTTTGACTTCTCGGGTTACTGTGATATTGCTGTTGGTTTAGGAAAGCTCCTAGGTTTTAATCTTCCAGAAAATTTTAACTTCCCTTATCAAGCTAAGTCATTTTCTGAATTTTGGAAAAGATGGCATATAACCTTATCTCAATTCTTCCGAGACTACGTATATATACCGCTTGGGGGAAATAAGAATGGAAAACTTAAAACTTACAGGAATCTATGGATTACTTTCCTGTTAACCTCTCTGTGGCACGGAGCAAATTATAATTTTATATTATGGGGAATAATCCATGGTATATTTTTATCAATAGAAAAAATATTTAGTAAATCTTCTCTTTTTTCTTTTTTGTTCAGAAGAAGGTTAACCACCTTTATATTGGTTTCAGTGTCTTGGGTTCCCTTTAGGTTTTCTGAATTCGAACATATAGGTATAATATTAAAATCTCTCTTCTCCTTCAGTTTTGTAAATGATTACACAATGGCCTTTATAGTTACAGAAATAAATTTCTTAACACTCGTTGCATTTATTGCTGGAATTTTATCAGTAATTATAAATGAAAAAACTATAGCACTTTTTCATAACAAATTAATTAAATCGGAACTGGCTTATTCAATATACATTTACAGCGTGCTTCTTGTTGGGCTAACTGGTGTTTTTATTTCAGAATATTATCCATTTATTTACTTTAGGTTTTAAATATGAAGCATTCTATTACTCAAATAAAGGTTATTTTCTTAATAATTCTACTTATTCCTCTTTTTCTAACAACAGTTGAAAATCTAAGCAATATAGAAGTTCAAGATTCTGAAAAGAGAGATCCCCTAGCAACTTACGATATTTGGGACGAATTTGGAAATCTACACCCTGAAGGGCCTTTTACAATAAATGAATTTTATTCAATAGTTGATGACAAAATATGGTTTGGATACAAAAAAGAATCGAGCCCAACCACAATCTCTGATGCACTAAGAATTGAGGAAGAGCTAATTACAATTGTTTTAAATTATATAGAAAGTAATAAATCAGAAAATATAAAAAAGAATGATGGACTAAATAAAAAATTTATTGAAGTGATCTTTAACTTAGACCGAAAGGGTTTTATAGAAAAAACAGATTCTTTGATTAATCAAAGCAATTTTAAACAAATATTACTAAAAAATGTTTCTAATTTCTTCTGGTTTTTTGAGAAGGAAGCAGAAAATTTTCCTTTAACTGTTCTTAATAGTGAAATTTTTTATGGTAAAGAGGGATGGATTTTTTCAAAGAACTTATCTTCTTGCCCGTCTTTAGATTCAGAGAATCTTCATAGAGAATCTCTCATTAAATTAAACAGCTCTGATAAAAGAATTATCATACTCCCGATTCCATTAAAAGGACAAGTAATTGAAGAGAAGCTACTTCCTTTTCAGATGTTTTTTATTAAGTGCGATGAGGTTACAACTATAAACAAGAATTTAAAAAATCAGGCAGATAATTTTGAATCTATTACCTATATAGATCTTTATCCAATTTATTCAAGTAAAAAAGACTCTTCTTCCCTTTATGCGCAAGGGAATACCCACTGGACAGACTTCGGTCTTTCTATAGCCTTGGTAGAGCTACTTTCTTCTATGGATGAAAATTCAATAAATAAATATGAAAAGGTTGGAGTAAAGGTAGCAAATAATGAAGTTCTAGAGAGGTTGAGTTTTATTAGTTTAGATACTTATGAAGATGACTATTCAGTTATTAGTACAGCAGACTTTTCGAAAGAAAGAATACTTTTGATTAGAGACTCTTTTTTTGAAAACAGGAATGGAGGTAGTGAGCTAAAAGTACTATTTGACTATGACGAGATTCACTGGAGTTATATAGAAAAAATTTCACCCGAAATATTTAATTTAATAATAGATAGTTATTCAATAATAATTGTTGAATCATCTATTGAGAGCCTGCTCTACTACAACCTTAACGAAAAACCTAGATTGGAAATACTTTCTAATCTATTTCCAAATGAATCGAATTGATATAATCAAGAAAAAAATTGAACTATAATAGTTTGGTTATATGTATGATGTAGTCATTATTGGTGCAGGCCCAGCTGGTCTAACGTCTGGATATGAACTTTCAAAAAAGACAGCTAATGTATTAATTCTTGAGAAGAAAAGTCAAGTGGGAGGTCTTGCCGAAACAAAAGTTTATGGAAATTATAGGTATGACATAGGGCCACATCGTTTTTTTACAAAAAATGAGGAAGTCTTCGAACTTTTTCTAGAAATTCTTGGTGACGATGCTGTAGAAGTCAAAAGGAAAACAAGGATACTATTTAAAAATAGTTACTTTGACTATCCGTTATCTCCAGTTAATGCACTCTTCGGGCTAGGGTTAATCGAGTCAATTAGTATTGGATTCTCATATATATATGCTAGGTTGAAGAGCTATCTGCGGTTAACAAAAATAAATAATTTCCAAGACTGGGTTATAGACAAATTTGGGAAAAAGCTATTCAATAACTTTTTCAAAAATTATACAGAAAAAGTTTGGGGGATTGACTGTAAAGAAATAGGTAAAGACTGGGCAGCTCAAAGAATAAAAGGACTCAATCTATCTAATGCAATCAAATTTGCCTTCTTTCCTAATAGTAAGAAAAGACCCAAAACTTTAGTTGACAAATTTTATTATCCTAAATTAGGGGCTGGCATGTTGTGGGAAAAATTCGAAAAAGAACTCGCTCAAAGAGGAGTCGAAGTTAGAAAAGAATCTGAAGTAATAAAGGTTGAAAAGAAAAAAGATCACTATCAAATCAAAATAATTAGTGGAAATAATACTAGTGAAATTAACACGAAGAATATCTTCTTTAGCAATCCTCTATTAGAATTCATAAAAATTTATGAGAACCAAGTACCCAATGAGGTTATAAAGTCAGCAAAGAGCCTGGAGTACAGAAATCACATAAGTGTACATCTCACTATTGATAAAAAGCTTTTCGACGACAATTGGATATATATTCATTCACCTGAACTAAAAATGGCTAGAATTTCTGACTTTACTAATTTTTCAAAAGATATGAGTTCTCCAAATACATGTCCACTAACCCTAGAATATTTCTGCTATGAAAGTGATGAATTATGGAATGATGAGAATGGAAATATAATTAAATTTGCAACTGAGGAACTAAGATCTATATTTGGAAGTGATTTCGAAATAGTCCACTCTGCTGTTACAAGAAATTCAAAAGCATATCCTGTTATCAAAACAGGTTACGAAGAAAAAATCAGCGTAATCAGAAACTGGATTTCATCAATTGATAATATAACTGCTATTGGAAGATCTGGAATGTTCAAATATAACAATCAAGACCATGCTATGGCTACTGGTATGTATGCAGCAAGGACTTATTTGGGAGAGGGAAATTTCGATCCTTGGGAGGTCAATATTGATGGAGAATATCATGAAGAGATTAAGAGTCATAAAGATTAATAGTCAAGGTATTAATTTATATTCTTCAAGCGTGTGTTTTAAATAAAACCTCTAAACAAACTACAATGACCTAATGGATTTTAATGATATAGCAATAGTCGTACTCGTAATTTTGTGGATTATTAATGTTAGAAATGTAGATTGGAAGAGCCCTAAAACTTACAAAGTTTCAGGGCTGACCCTATCGGCAATCGCTCTTGGAGTTGCAATACTTTACCTTTTGGATGTTTAAATTAAATGAATAAAGAAAAAAAATCTGAGTTAATTAAAATACTTGGTTGGAGTGGCCTAACTTGTTTCGGTGGTTTAGGAGCTTTTAGAAATGCAGACGTGGCCGATCAATTTGTTGCTGCAGCTATTTTTTTGGTAATAATATATTTCGTTTTTCGAATTATTAGAATTTTTAATATTTGATAGGAACACCTTTTTACTTACTGGTGTAGCATTTTTTTATTTTTCTAGCTTTATAAAAAAACGACTACTTAAACCTATTGTTATCGACTTTTCCAAACATCAAATACTGTAAAAAGATTATTTGAACTCAAATGATGTGAACCAAGGATATTCTCACTATAAAAATTTTCATATGAAGCAATTTCTTCTTCTATATACGAATCTTTTGTTAGTTCCAAAATTTTTCTAATTGTAATACCTTCACCATACTTTTGATTAAAGCCATATTTTTGAGCAACCCTATAAAAGTCTTCACCTTTTTTTAAAAGACCTCCATTACGTCCAAACGAAGGGTCTAAAATTACCGGATTTAACTTATGAGGCTTCCAGTTATTTGAAAATAAATTATCTGAGTAGAAAATATTTAATTGGTAATTGTGATCTCCTAAGCCTAAGTCGTCTACATTTGTTAATAGCCACCATAAACTGTCTCTGTAAAAAACTATTGTATCTGAAGCATCAATATCTTCCATTATTACTTTCTCTAGCTTCCACTTCATTGGAAATTCAATAGATTTATAGATTCTTATATCTCTATTTTGAGAACTTTCGGGAATTAAATATATACCATCTTCTGTTTCTAGTAAGTATGGGAACGATAAATGAAAAGACTCTTCAATAGCCGTGCCCAAATGTTTGCTTGTGCTCTGTGTGAGTTCATATACATCTATTGATCCCTTTTCAGAGAGGTAATCATATGATTCCAAAAAGCAAAAATTTTTGTTATTTTTTGTAATTATAAATGGATCTGCTAAAAATTTATTCTTTGGGTTTTCTATATAATTTGCATTTCTATAATTTAAATTTCCCCAGTCTTTCTGTTGGTATCCAACAAAATATCTATTGTTTATATTTTTAAATTTTTTAGATTCTTGTTTATTTTTATATTTTCTGAATAGATACTTCATCATTTCAGAAATTGTTGGGTCTGTGCTTAAATTTTTAGTATATGGATACTGTACTAACAATTCAGGAAGTTTGTAAGTTGTACTTATTCTTAATATCAATTGTTTCAAATAGAAAAAAGATCTCAGATTTAATTCAGCTTTATTCAGTAGCCATGATTTCTGAGTTGATATAAATCCTCTAAATAAAATATTACCATTATCTAGTTCTTCAGTGAGCTGTTGGATAATGTATCCTGACTTATCTTCGCTGTTGTAAACCTCCCAAAAACCAGATGGACCACCTCTATAATTTAGGTCACACCCATGATGCATTGAGATTATTCCAAATTTTGCAATAGATAAAAAGTTTCCTCTTATTATTTTTTTATTAAACCGAAGAAGGAGGTCAAATTTTTCTTTATCTATTATATCTATAGAGTTTGGTGAAGCTGTAAAAGAAAACTTAGATTTTGTAGGTTCTGGAAATACATCTATTTTTTTAAGACCGAAAGAATTAATGCTATGCTTACTT
>JAYZKG010000040.1:0-3211 GCA_036163695.1 Actinomycetota bacterium
GAACAACCCAGAGGCGCGTTTTACTATCTGTTTATCTCCAGAATAAAGAGCTTTAATCCTTACAATGGTTGATCTTAACTGCCTAATTTCTTGAGTCTCGCTATCTCTTGGTTCAAATCCTAAGTTGTTGTAGTTGTATTCGACAAGTTTCTCGACCCACTTATAGAAATTTTCTTTATTGTTTTCCTCAATAACTTTTTCAATTGTAGAAATATAACCTGATATTAATGTCCACCAATCGACATCGACCTCTTCCTTGTAATTTGATACAATTCTCATGAATGTTTCTAAATCTAAATTTCCAATCCTGACTGATGCCCAAGAATCTTCTATAAGACGATACTTTTCATTTACTGAAAGGAGTTCAAGGTTTTCTGCAATCTTATTTAGGTGGTCTTTAGAGTATGAAGAATAATAAAAACCCCAGCCACCAGAATTAACTAGAGGGAACTCTATATCTTCCTGGTTTATAGATATATTTCTTTCATTGAAATCTATTACAACCTCTTCATTTGAGTTGAGGTCTCTTATCTTTAGGGGGACCATCCATAGTTGGTCTGTTGTTTCTCCGTCAATTAAATATCTTTTTTGGCTAAGCTCCCAACGACCTCCTTTTTTTTCAATGTGGACTATTGGAAACCCTTCTTGATTAATCCAAGAAGGAAGCATTTTATTAAGAGGTTTTCCGCTCGTCTCTGATAAGCAGTCCCACAAATCAGGTGAATTAGTGTTTTTATATTTATACTTATTTAAGTATGTTCTTACTCCTTCTTTAAATAAGTCTTCTCCAATAAAGGTTTCAAACATTCTCAATACAGTAGACCCCTTTTCATAGGTTAATGCATCAAACATTTCTTCTGCTTGCTCTGGTGACTCTACCTCAAACTCTACAGGTCGCGAGGTTCTAAGAGAGTCTATAGCAAAGCCGGCACTTCTTGAAAGATTCATTTCCCCCCATAATTTAAACTCTGGGTAGGTGGCGTCTGATGATATAACCTCCATTAAACTAGCAAAAGCTTCATTTAGCCAGATTCCATCCCACCAATCCATAGTTACTAAATCTCCAAACCACATATGTGCAAGCTCATGGGCGATAACAGTAACAGATCTGTCTAACTCACTTCTAGTTGCTGATTTCTCATCCAAAATCAACAGACTTTCTCTAAATGTAACTGCACCAATGTTTTCCATTGCACCCATTGCAAAGTCAGGTATAGCAATTAAATCTAATTTGCTTCCCGGGTATTTTATTTCATAATATTTTTCAAAAAAGTCAAGAATTTTTAATGCTGCTTCTCCAGCATATTTGGTTTGTTTACTAAAGTTTGGTCTATGTATAATTCTGATCATCGTATCCCCAACATTCCCAATTTCCGTAATTTCAAGAGGACCAACTACAAAAGCAACCAAATATGAAGACATAATCATTGAGTCAACGAATTTGGTTTCTACTTTTCCGTTACCTAATAACTTTTCCTCCAAGACCTTCTCATTACTAATTCTGATGTATTTCTTGTCTGAAACAATGCTTGTCGAGAAAATAGCTTTGAAATTTGGTTCATCCCAACAAGGGAAAGCGTATCTTGCCGCAGTTGGTTCAAATTGAGTTGTTCCAAGCCATTGTTCATTTCCTTTTTCATCCAAGAACTTACTTTTGTAAAACCCTCTAAGGTCATCACGAATTTTTCCATGAAAGGTTATTTCTAGTTCCCATTCACCAGGATGTATTTCTGTAGGGAAAATAAAAGTTATGCATTCTATTTTTTCTTCGTAGACCACCTTTGCACCTAATTTGTTTTTATCTTTATTTTTAATAAAGCATTTATCTATTGTAAGATCGGCAGAATTAAGCTGTATTTTTGTAGTGCTCTTCTTGATGTCTATAAATATAATTTCATTCCCTAAATAAGAAAAATTATCTAAATCAACATCCAGACTTAGTTCATACTTTTTGGGAATCACGTTCTTAGACAGTCTATGTTTATTCATACTACTCTTCCCATTCAATATGAGTTAATCCAGCATCAGACGAATCAATTAATTTAACCATGTGGCTACCAAAATAATCTCTTTGAGCCTGAATAAGATTTGTGGGAAGAGATTTTGAAAATGTAGAAAGTAACCAATTTAGACTAGCGGACATACATGGTGTTGGCACAGAATTTTGGCTTGCTAGAGCAATAAGTTGTGATGAGGTTGGAGGAACTCCTAAGAGTTTATCGAATTCATCATTTGATTTTCTCTCAAATATATCAATCACTGAAGGAAGGGTGTTAAGCAGCTTAGTTCTTATGATACATCCAGATTTCCAATTATTGAGTACATCTTCAATGCTTACTTCCCATCCATATTCAAAGCTTCCTTTCCTAATTAGATTCAAGCCTTGCAAAAAAATCGAGATTCTAAATTGGTAAATTGCTTCGTATAGCTTTTCGTAGCCTATTTCAATAGTCCCATTTCTTTTATTACTAATAAGAGGAACGGTACTATGGCTGATTACTCTTGAATCAAACGCAGCAGCGATTGAAGGAACTGGTACTTCAAGCTCTATTCCCGCCTCAATTGTCCATTTTCCAGTACCTTTATGGTTTGCGACTGTAGAGATACGATCCAATATATACTGATTATTTTCTTTTTTACTTATGATGTTTTTTGTAATCTCAAACAAATAGGACCCCTGTTCAGACTCTGCTAATTTATTAAAGATATCTTCGATATAGTCTCGGTCTTTACCGCTACTCCTAAGAATGTCATAAATTTCAGATATAAGTTGCATCTCAGCATACTCAATACCATTATGAACCATTTTTACGAAATGCCCCGCTCCGTAACCACTATATGTTTTAAAACATTTATTTTTTTCAGAATCTATTGCAGCTATTTCACCAAAACATTTTTGAATCAATTCAACTGTATCTATGTTTTTTACCCCAAGCATTAGTGCAGGTCCATATCTTGCTCCCTTTTCTCCTCCAGAGACGCCAAGACCTGCAAAATGTATTCCTTTTTTTTCTAGCTGTATGCCCTTTTCTTCACTATCTTTGTAGTTGCTGTTTCCTCCATCAATAACCCAATCTCCTTTTGATAGCTTTTCGGACAGGGCATTGATAACCTCTTTTGTAGCGTTTCCTGCAGGAACCATTAATAGGATTAAGCGAGGGGGTTTTATTGCTTTAATCATTTCATCAATAGCTGTATACCCATACAAAAG
>JAYZKG010000041.1:0-22111 GCA_036163695.1 Actinomycetota bacterium
ACAGCAACACCAATCCCAAGAACAACAGCTCTTACAGTTTACGGCGATTTAGATATTTCAATAATGAAAGATATGCCGGAAGGTAGATTAGAAGTGATTACGTCTTTACATGAAGGATTAGCAAAAAATACAAAAGAAGTATACGCAAAGGTTCTGAGTCATATAAATAATAAAGCGCAAGTTTTTATCGTGTGTCCATTCATAGAAGAGAGTGAGAAATTAGATATCAAAGCAGCAGAGTCAGTATTTGAGGAATATAAAAAAGAATTTCCAAACAATGTTGTTGAAATTTTACATGGAAGGATGGATTCTATACAAAAAGATGAAGTGATGAAAAAAATGAAAGCTGGAAAAATAGACGTATTAATATCTACTGTTGTTGTTGAAGTAGGTATAGATATAGAAAACGCTTCTCTAATGGTTATAGAGAGTGCTGAAAGATTTGGTTTAAGTCAGTTGCACCAATTGAGAGGAAGGGTTGGAAGAGGGAGCCAACAATCGGAATGTATACTTCATTTATCTTCAGGGAAAAAAATAGATACCATCACTGATGAAGGAAGAAAGAGGATTGAAGCAGCAATTATGACTTCGGATGGATTTCAAATTGCGGAATATGATTTTCAGATTCGAGGAGAGGGAACGGTGCTTGGAGGTAAGCAGTCTGGAGCATCCGAAATGAAAATAGCTAACCTTAGAACAGATCTAGAGTTGTTATTAATTGCCAAAGAAATATTTAATGATTCTGCATCTACTGCCTCTTTCAAATCATTTTTACTAGAAGAAGCAAAAATTTTTCTGCCATATTTCAATAAATTATTACTTGGTTGACTATGAGAATTATCGCAGGAAAATATAAAAATCTAAAATTAGACACTATTAACAAATCATCTACTAGACCTATGATGTCAAGAGTTAAAGAGTCTTTGTTCAGCTCAATAAGTGGTCATTTAATAGATAAAAAAGTTCTTGATCTATTTGCAGGTTCTGGCTCATTAGGTATTGAAAGTTTAAGTCGAGGGGCTTCCGCATGTCTATTTATTGAATTATCTAAAGATTCTATAAATAAATTAATAAAAAATTTAGATATAACAGAAGATGATGTGAAAGTATTAAATGATGATGTATATCGATGGGTAGAAAAAAATAATGAATCTTTCGATATTGTCTTTGTTGATCCTCCTTTTGAGCACAAGGACAATATGGTTACTGAATTAATTACTAAACTAATAAAGAATCTAAATGATGAAGGGTTAATTATCTTACATAGAGATAGTAGTTCAAACATTATAAATATACAGGACAAGTTAGAATTAGTTAAGAAAAGAAAATTTGGACAAAGTATCCTACATATATACAAGAAAGAAAAAAAATGAAAGCACTTATACCCGGTTCTTTTGATCCACCAACTCTAGGCCACCTAGATATAATTAATAGAAGTATCGAAATTTTTCATGAGATACTAATAGGAGTTGTTACAAATCCAAGTAAAAAAACATTGTTTTCTTCTGAAGACCGTGTAGAGATGCTTATGAATAATCTAAATTCAGAAAAAGCAACAAAAGTTGAAGTAAAGAGTTTTGATGGTTTGTTGGTGGATTTTGCAAAAGCTGAGAATGTAGATGTGATTGTAAAAGGAGTTAGGGCAATGACGGATTTTGACTACGAATTTCAAATGGCACAAGTTAATAAAGATCTTGATGGATTGGAAACATTATTTGTACCAGCTAAACCTGAATATGGTTATGTGTCAAGTTCTTTAGTTAAGGAGATATTTAGACTAGATGGCGATGTTTCCAGTTTTGTAACAAAAGGTGTACTAGAAAAATTAAATGAAAAAAGGTGATATGGACTTAGAAGACGTTATGGGAGGAAATGTTTCCTTCTCTATTGTCGACAAACTCGACAAATTGAGAGATGAGCTCGCATCATCTACAATGTTGTCAAAAAAAATTGGAAGAACTGAACTTCTAAATATAATTGATGACATTTTGGATTCTCTCCCTGCAGAACTTAGAACTGCCCGTTGGATTGTTAGAGAACAACAATCTTTCTTATTAAAAGCAAAAGAGGATGCTGAAGCACTTGTAGAGAAAGCAAGAGAAGAATCTGAAAACCTTATATCCGATTCATACGTAATCAAAGAAGCTGTTGTAGAAGCTAACGCGCTAATTAAAAATGCAGAAATGGAAATGATTTCAGATAGAGCAATAATCGAGGATGAAATAGATTCAATATTGACATCCCTTGAAAGCACTCTAAAGGAACTACTGGGTGTAGTAGATCAGCAAAAAGAAAAGTTACGAACACCACGAAAAATTGACACTCCTGAAGGAGAGTAGCACTCATGGAAGAACAAAAATCATTTTCTAGCTTAGACTGTACCGATTTAATGAAAAATACTGGTGCAACTAAACCCGTCGAGATAAAAGATATAATACCAATAAAATTTGGTTCTTCAGTAGTTTCAAAAGATTATATAGCCCTAGAGGGTGAACTAGAATCTAATATCAACTACCTTAAACTAAAGGGAGTGCTCAATTATTCCTTAGAGATGGAATGCTCTAGATGTCTTGATATTAATAACAAAAATTTACACAGTAATATTGATGCAATTTTTACTTTAGATGCAGAAGATGAAGCTCTTAGAATAACAGAAAACATGACAATAAATCTTGAGGGCGTTATTGCTGCTACAATTACCGATTCTCTTGATATGAAATATCTCTGTTTTAATGACTGTTTAGGGATTTGTCCAGAATGTGGAGCAAATAAAAATACAACGAAATGTAGCCATAATATAGATAAAAAAATAAATAATTTAAAAGAAAATCCCTTTTCTTCTTTAAATGAGCTAAATTTGTAATTTGAATAGGATTTAAATATGGCTGTACCAAAGAAAAAAATGTCTCGCTCTAGAACAAGGAGGCGTAAAGCTATGCATAAAATAAAGAAGCCAAGTTTCCAAATTGATCCAAAAACAGGTGTAGCAAAACAGTCCCATCGAGTCAATCCCGAAGACGGTACATACAACGGAAGGCAAGTAAAAGACCCAACAAGTAGCGAGTAGGTTTAATTAATGAATCTTATAGCCGTTGACGGAATGGGCGGTGACCAAGCTCCATCTTCAATAGTTGAAGGAGTTCTCCTAGCTAAACAAGAAGGTGTTAATTGCGCTCTTGTAGGTGACAAACGAGAGATTGAATATTTAATAAATAATAGAGCTTCTATTCCTCTATACGATTATCCAGAGGTAATTGGTATGGATGAGGAGCCTACAAGATCAATTAGGAGAAAAAAGAAATCATCAATAGTAGGTTGTATGAATTTGTTAAAAGACAATGAAGTTTCAGGAGTATTTTCTGCAGGCTCTACTGGAGCAGCAATGGTTGCAGCAATAACAATACTAGGTAAAGTGAAAGGTATATCAAGGCCAGCTATTGCAAGCGTACTACCTGGGTATAGAAGAAATATAATTCTATTAGATTCTGGTGCCAACTTGGAGGTAAAGCCACAACACTTATTAGAATTTGCAAAAATGGGTTCAAATTTTGCAAACGATTCACTTGGAATTGATAAACCAAGGATAGGACTATTGAACAACGGTGAAGAATCAACAAAAGGAAGGACAGTAGAGAAGAAGACTTATGATCTGTTATCTAAATCTGAGCTTAATTTTATTGGAAACGTTGAAGGAAGAGATTTCTCAAGGGATACAGCAGATGTGTTTATAACAGATGGATTCACAGGAAATATGATACTTAAATCCATGGAAGGTACTGCTCGACTACAACAGAAATTAATTAGAGATGCACTTGATACTAAAATAGCTAAACCTATATCTTATATTTTTAATAGGAAATTAAAGTCTGTGAATGATAGATTTAATCCAGACGTTCAGAATGGTGCTTTCCTATTGGGAGTGAATGGCCCAGTAACAATTGCTCACGGTTCTTCATCTCCTACTGCAGTAAAAAATGCTTTGATTTACATGTCAAAAAATATAAATAACAAATAAAATATAATTAATGAATTCAGAGAATAATAAACTAACTAAGTTGGAAAATAATATAGGGTATAAATTCAAAAACAAGAAAATTTTGATTACAGCATTGACTCATAAATCAAAAGAAAATAAAAAATCAACAAGTGAATCTAATCAGCGATATGAATTTCTTGGTGATGCTGTCTTAGAGCTTGTAATAACAAAATATTTATTTGATCATTATCCAAAGATGGAAGAAGGAGACTTAACAAAAATACGTTCAAGTGCAGTAAAACAAGGAACATTAGTTGAGATTGCAACCCAGATTTCAATTGGGGATTATATATCTATGAGTAGTTCAGAAGAGGCAACAGGAGGAAGGTCAAAGAAGTCTATTCTTGAAGATTCTATAGAAGCCCTGATTGCAGGAATATATCTTGATGGAGGGATTTCGGGCGCTGAAAGGTTTATTCGCAAATTCTTTTTTCCTAAGATAGCCAACTTATCTTTAGTTCCAGGAGAGGAAGATTACAAAACCAGGTTACAAGAAGTTTACGCCAAGAAAGGTAAGACTTTGTTATATAGAGACTCGTCAAAAGGCCCTGATCATAGAAAGCTGTTTTTTTCAGAAGTGATTGTTGGTGAGGTCGTGATTGGATCGGGAGAAGGTCATTCAAAGAAATCTGCACAACAAGCAGCTGCTGAAGTAGCTCTAAAAGATATAGGTACTAAAACCTAGGATGATATATGAAGTCAATATTTTTAGAGAGAAGTATATTGAATCTCAGCATTTAGTTAATGTAAGTAATCTAGATTCAGAAAAAGGATTTGAACTCTACCTAAGGTCTTCCCTTAAACCGTTTCAGCTACTTCCTTTAGTCTCACAAGGAGGGTTTGATAAATTTGGGTTAGAAGATTCTTTACTTGCTATATTCTCCTCATCTCATTCAGGTGAGGAAATGCATACAAAACCATTATTAAAAATATTAAAGGAGCAAGACATCAGCGAAGATGATTTATATTGTAATCCACATTGGCCATTAAATGATGAGTTTAGTAGAGAATTATCATCTCAAGGTAAAGCACCTACCAAGATTCACAACAACTGCTCAGGTAAGCATACGGCAATGCTTCTTATGTGTAAATATTTTGAATTTGATTATGACCAATATTGGAGTGAAAATCATCCATTGCAAATATTACTGGTGGATTATTTATCTGATCTATTTCAATATAAATTAACAAATATTGCGATTGATGGATGTGGAGCACCGATTCCTTATGTTGACTCAAGAAGTGTTGTAAAGTCCGCAGATAAGCTATTAAAAGAAGATAGTGAAGCTGCAGTTGCATGGCAACGGATTATTTCAGCTATGAAAGACAATCCCTATTTAGTTGCAGGGACAGGAAGGTTTGACTCATTATTGATGGATAGGTCAAATAATAAAATAACAGCGAAAGTAGGTGCAGAAGGTGTTATTTTTATACATTCAGAAAAAGACACAATAATTATGAAATCTTTGGATGGTAGTAGAAGGGGAGCAGATCTTTTAGCTCTATATTTTGCGAGAGAAAAAGGGCTTATTCCAATCGATTTATTTGAAATTGAGAAAGAAGTCATATATAACAAGCAAGAACAAGAAGTTGGAAGTATAGAAATACAGAAATATATTTCTTAAAACCACCGATTTTTTATATTTCTTGACTATTCTTAATAATAACAACAGGGTTTTTTATATGATTTTAAAGTCATTATCATTTACAGGTTTTAAGTCTTTTGCAGAGAAGACATCTATTCATTTATCTGAAAACTTAAACGTTGTTGTTGGGCCAAATGGTTCAGGGAAATCAAATATTGTAGATGCAATAGCTTGGGTGTTAGGTACACAAAGTCCAGGTGCCTTAAGAACAAATAAAATGGAGGATGTAATTTTTGCTGGAACAGAAAAGTTGCCAGAAAAAGGATTTGCTGAAGTTAGTATTTTATTTGATAGCTTAGACCAAGGAGATGTTTCATCAGAGATTTCCATTTCAAGAAAATTATTTAGAGATGGCACAAGTGCATATTTCATGAACGGTTTAGATTGTAGATTGCTAGACATACAAGAGTTCTTAAATGAGAACGGAATAGGTAAGCAACAACATACGATAATTTCTCAAGGGCAGATTACTAATGTACTAAATTCTAAACCTGAAGAACATAGAGAGACACTGGAGCAAGCATCAGGAGTTTATCCACTTAAGATAAAAAAAGAAAAAGCACTTAAAAGAATTGAGGCAGGAGAAGTAGAGATCAAAAGAGCAAAAGATGTATTAAGGGAAATTAAAAAACAAATAAAGCCATTAGAGGCTCAAGCGAAACAAGCTAATGAACATGAAAAGCTTACAAAAGAACTCGATCAATTGAAACTTTATAAGGACTATTTAGATCATGAAGATTTGGAAAAGAAAAAAAGTGATTTAGAAACGGAGAGAGAAGGAATACTAAAAGAAATAAATAATAATGAAATAACGATTCAAAAAAGCAAGAAAGAGAAATCAAAACTTAAAAATGAAGCTGGAGATGGAAGTAAGGTTTATACATTACTGAATGACCATACTGCAGAGTTGCAATCATTGGTTGACCAGTATATTGGTATTACACAGATTGCTAATGAAAGGAAGACATATAAAGAACGTCTTAAAAAAGAAAATGAAATACTACTCTCAAGGACTAAAGAGAAGATTACCAAGAATGATTCTGAAATTGAAATCTCTTCAAAGAAAGCACTCAACTATTCAAAGCTAATTTCTGAATGTCAATATTTAATTAATAAACGAGAAAAAGAAATACTTGATTTAGAGAAAATGAGTGCAGCTTCAAAAGAAGTTTCAGAAGCAATATTGGAAAATGAAATTGAACATCTAAAAGATCAATACAATGATCTTGAACAGTATAAACAAAAATTATACGAAGATAAGAAACACTGGAAGCATGACAGGGATGAAGTTGAAGAAAAAAATACTAACCATAAAATTCTACTAGACGAGATTCAGCAAGAGAACTTCAAAGAGGTTATAGACACATTTAATCAGATTCTTAATCGAGAAATAAGAAAAGTATATGAAGATGACCAACTCACTGAAAATAAATTATCTGAAATAAATTCACAACTAAATCAAAGAAGCTGGGAATTAGATCAATACAAATCATCCGACGATTCGAAAGTTAAAGAGGGGATAGCAAAACAGAGAGAGTCATTAATGATTGAACTAGATGAACTAAAAGATAAAAATAGTAATTTGTCTAACGAAATGGTTAAGTTAAAAGAAATAATTTCTGCTCTTTCAAACGAAAATTCAAATCTTAAAAGGTCGCTAAGTGAATTTAATTATGACTTAATAAATAGCGAGATAGATGAGTTAAATAAAATCTCATCGCAATCAAAGCTCATGTCTGAAATAGTAAAAGCTGCCCATACAGAGCTAAAATTGCTAAGTGAAAGATATGTATCAAACTATGGTAAAACTGATTCAAAACTATCAAATATTGATAACGCTATAGATACTCTTTATCAAAGTTTATCTAATCTAAAAGAAGATTATGGATCAGTTTCTATTCAATATTCTGAGATAGCGAATACATTAAGTATCTCAAAAACTAAACTTTCAGAAAGTAAATTAACTAAAGAAGACTTAATCAATGTATTGGCTATTGAAGATAAGGGTCAGGTAAACTCTCGCCTTAGATTAGTTGAAAAGGAACTAATAGAGATGGGCAATGTCAACTATTTAGCGAAAGACGATTACGACGATTTGAAAAAGCGTTTTGATGAAATCAACAATACACTTAGTGATTTAGCAAATGCAAAGAAACACTTACTAGAACACATCGACGAAATTGACAACGAGATATCATTGAGAATAGAAACTGCTTTTAATGCTGTCTCAATTAATTTTACTGAAATATTCAATATTCTATTTCCTGGGGGGAAAGGTTCTTTATCTTTAACTAATCAAGACAACATACTTGAATCAGGAATAGAAATTACTGCACAACCCAGAGGAAAAAAAGTAAAAAAGATTTCTCTACTCTCAGGGGGAGAAAGGTCCCTTGCAGCCATTGCATTTCTTTTTGCTATATTTAAATCTTACCCAAGTCCTTTTTACATTTTAGATGAAGTTGAAGCGGCTTTAGACGATGCAAACCTACATCGTATGTTGAATTTGCTTGAAGAGTTTAAGAAAGAGGCACAATTTATTATTGTTACACATCAACAACAAACTATGCAGATAGGCGATGTTTTATATGGAGTTACAATGGAACCCGGTTCAGGATCAAGAGTATACGTTAAGTCAAAAGAACAATTCATATCATTAGTAAATAAAGGTGCATAATGAAAGAAAAATATGATATAAAAGTTTATAAGACTCTTGTTGAAAAAGCAAAGACAGCAGCTGAAATGGCTTACGCTCCTTATTCATCATTCAGAGTAGGAGCAGCTGTATACTCTGATACTGGAAATATATATACGGGATGCAACATAGAGAATGCTGCTTATCCATCAGGAATTTGCGGTGAAGATGTGGCTATATTTAAAGCTATATCTGAAGGTGAAAAGAAGATAGATGTTATTGCTGTTGCATGTATAGATGCTAAAAGTGATAATGCTGTATTTCCTTGTGGATTATCAAGACAAAGAATGTCAGAATTTGGGGTTGAAGAAGTGATTATTGCTAATACTGATGGAACATACAAAATATATAATTTTGATGATGTCTTACCATTTTCTTTTGAATTCTAAATTAATTGAATAAGCTTTGGAATAACTTCGTGAACATCTCCCACTATTCCTAAATCTGATATCTGAAATATAGGTGCATCCTCGTCTTTATTTATGGCGATAATATATTTCGAGTCTTTCATACCTACTTGGTGTTGAGTAGCTCCTGAAATACCACAAGCTATATATATATCAGGCTTAACAGTTTTACCAGTTTGGCCTACCTGCATTGAGTAAGGTACCCAGCCAGCATCGACAATAGCTCTTGTTGCACCTACAGCAGCCGATAGTTTTGATGCTAATTCTTCAATTATATTTAAATTACTAGCTTCGCCCAGGCCTCTTCCAGCAGATACAACGATTGATGAATCTTCTAATTGTGGTCCGGTTTGGGGTTCTATATTGACTTCTTGAATTGCAATATCTAGCTCTGATTTTTCCAACTGTAAAACTGCATCAGTATTTATTTCTGAAATTTCTATCTCTGCAGGTTCGAAAGATTTAGGTCGTATAACGACAATTTTTTTATCAGAATTTATTGAGGTTTTGTAGAATTCTTTACCTCCATTAATTGCAGTTTTTACCACAAAACCATTCTCAGTTGACACATCTATGACGTTACTTACAGATGGAGAGTCGTAGTCTACAGAAAGAAATGCTGCTAAATCTCTACCTAAATAACTTGTAGTTGCAAAAATAGCTTCTATAGAGTTTTTATCGATAATATTTTTTAATTCATTTGCTATTTGGTGTGTTGATAAAACATTTTCATTGATTTTAATGTAAGTGCTTGTTGCATCATGCACATTTGCATCTGGTTTATCAATAGAACCTATTGTTGCTACAAATATATCTGAAGATAGATCTTTTGCTTTAGTAATTAGCTCCATTGTGTTACTAGATATAGACTCCTCATTTAATTCACCTATAATTAATATTTTCATTAAATTACCTTCAGCTCTTTTAATTTGTTGAATATTAATTCTGCTCCTTGGCCTTCATCAAATATTTTGTCACCGGCTGTTTTTACTTCAGCTTCTTCAATTTCTATAAATTCAAGAGTGTTAGAAATATCACAATTTATATCATCTAAAGTTACAACTTCTACTTCCTTAGATTTAGCAGCCATGATATCTTTGAAATTTGGATACCTAGGCTCAACTCCACCTGCAGTTACTGAAAGCACTCCTTTATTCGGAACTTTTAATGTTTCTGAACCAGTAAGAGTCTGCCTACTTGCAACTATTTCATTTTTCTTTACTTCTGCAGATTTTATAAAAGATACACATGGCAAATTCATTAATCTCGCAACTTGTTGAGGGAAAAGACCCGTGTACCCATCTGTTGATTCAACACCGCAAATAAAATAATCGACATCTAAACTATCAACTAATCCTGATATAACTTTCGCTGTTGTTAGAGAATTAGCGTTTTTTAATTTTTCGTCACTAACTAAAACAGCTTTATCTGGTCCCATTTGTAATGCTTGCTGTATTCCTTTTTGTGTACCTTCAGGAGACATCGAAACTACTATGACTTCAGCGTCCATTGCTTCTTTAATTTGTAGAGCTAGCTCTATTCCATATCTATCAGTATCATCTAAAACTTGTTCATCTGGCCTGATAATCCTACCTTCTTTGTATGTTGATTCAATTGCTGGATCAGGTATTTGTTTTGCTGAAACTGCTATTTTCATAATTTCTTCAATCTTTTTGAGATACTTCTAAATAATTTACTACATCAAATTATCTATCTAATTTAATTTTATATATTTTATGTAGTTAACTTGTTATGTCCGTTAAGAAGCTTTCACCATTAATTTTGCTATCTATATTGAAGAATTCACATATTGTTTTACCTACATCAGTAAACGATTGCCTAGTTCCAAGATTTTTACATATATTTTTTCCATTATATGCAAGTATCGGGACATATTCTCTTGTATGATCTGTATTTCCATCAGTGGGGTCATTCCCATGGTCTCCAGTAATTAGAAGCAAGTCTTCTTCAGTACATATATTTAATAATTCTCCTATGTATTCATCAATCATCTCTAAACCTTTGGCATATCCAATTGGGTTTTCCCTATGTCCATATAGCATGTCGCAATCAACTAAATTAATAAAAAACAGGTCAAATTCTTCTTGCTTTACTTCTTCGATTAGGAGTTTCATACCATCTTCATCCCCTTCCGAGTGAAGATATTTTGTTAAAAATTCTGTTCCGAATAAATCTTTAATTTTCCCTATACCTATTGTTGAATGTTTGCTCTGATTTAATAATTCAAGAAGATTCCCTTTAGGAGGTTTCATGCCAAAGTCTTTTCTATCATATGTTCTGATAAAACTTCCAACTTCACCAATAAATGGTCTTGCTATTACTCGCCCTATCCTGTATTTATTAAGCAAACTTCTTGTAATTGTACAAACCTTATATAGATCATCTACAGGTAATACATTTTCATGTGCTGCTATTTGAAATACGGAATCTCCTGATGTATATAAAATTAAATCTCCTGAATTTAAGTGCTGTTCGCCAAGATCATCTATTATTTCTGTTCCTGATGCATGTATATTTCCAATAAATTTATGGTTAGTTTCTTTTTCTACTTCATTTACTATTTCAATAGGAAATCCTTCAGGGTATAAAGCGAAGGGCTCGTCTGATATTATGCCTGCTAATTCCCAATGCCCTGTGGTTGAATCGTTGTTAATTGATTTTGGCTGTAACTTTCCATATGACCCAATTATATTGGAGTCATCAACTCCTTCAACTTCAGTTACTTTCCCTATTCCAAGGGAACTTAAGTTTGGTATACTTAAGCCCCCAACTTCTTTAGATGTGTTTGATAAAGTATTAGCACCTAAACTATTATATTGATGTGCATCAGGAGCATCGCCGCATCCTAATGAGTCAATGACAATTAATATACATTTTCTCATTTACTTATGTAGTCCCGAAAAGTCTGTCTCCCATATCTCCGAGCCCCGGTACTATATACCAGTTTTCATTTAAGCCATCATCAATAGAAGCTGTAAAAAGTGTAACATCGGGATGGTCATTCTTAATTCTTTCAATTCCTTCAGGAGCTGACACTACACATATTGCGGAGATATTTGCTCCGCCTTCTTCTTTGATTTTTGATATAGCAAAGCTTAGAGACCCACCTGTTGCCAACATAGGTTCAAGAACAAAAATATTCTTACCAGAAACATCAGGTAGTTTTGAAAAATAATCTTCAGGATGAGATGTCTCTTCATTTCTTTGAACGCCTATATATCCTACAGATAAATTAGGCAAAATATTTTGAACTCCCTCCAAAAGTCCTAAGCCAGCTCTTAAAACAGGAACGGCAACAGATTCATTAGAAATTTCACTTCCCACATAAGGAGCAAGTGGTGTATCTATTTTTCTTTCAGCTGTATTTATCTCACGAGTTGCTTCTGTTATTAAGAGGCTCGAAAGCTTATTTGCTGCATCTCTAAATTGATCAGGTTTAGTATTTATATCTCTAAGAATTGTTAAGTAATGTTCTGCTAAAGAGTGAGTAATAACTTTAACTTCCATATATATGAGAATACTTCTTGATTGAAGAAAATACTAAAAAAAAATTAACTTCTTACCAAATTTATTCATTAAAATGTAACTTTGTTATTCTTAATTCGTATATTTAGAGGAAAAATGAGTGTAAAAATTAGATTAGCCCAAAGGGGTAAAAAACAGTCAAGAACTTTTAGAGTTGTAGTAGCCGATTCTAGATCCCCAAGAGATGGAAGAATAATAGAAGATATCGGTTATTATGATCCACACCATGAACCTTCAAAGGTAGAAATTAATGTAGAAAAAGCAGTCCATTGGCTTGAGACAGGTGCTCAACCAACAGAAAGAGCTAAAAAGTTGCTAGAAATTTCTGGAGCATGGGCAAAGTGGCGATCAGAAAAAGGGGAAGTGGTTTCTATTCCGCAAGCTCCTTCTCCTAAAGTTAAATCAAGAGATAAAAATACTAAGAGTGAAGAGGAATAATTAAGATGGCTGACGGTACGATAGTCCAAAAAGTAGTTGAATATATAGTCAATGAAATAGTTGAAGATCCAAAGTCTGTGACAGTAGATTTAAAGCAAGAAGATGATAGTTCTGTTGCTATAGAAGTTAGAACAGCGGATCAAGATATGGGTAGAGTTATAGGAAAAAGAGGCAGAGTTGCTAGGGCAATAAGAGTCGTAGCCCAAGCAGCTGCTGAAGAAGAGGGCCTTACTGCAACTGTAGAGTTTATTGACTAAAACATTTATCATCGGGAAATTAGGCAAACCTCATGGTTTACAAGGTTACGCGTATGTTCACTTGAATGATTATTTAAAAACATATGAATTCAAAGATATAGGTGTTCAAATGAATAATCAGAGTTTTACTATTCAAGAAATTAAAAGTCATTTGAAGAACAGGCACTTAATCAAATTTTACAAAATTAACACAATTGAAGATATTGAAAAGAAAAGGGACAACAATCTTCATGTATCTTTTAATACCATGATGAAGATGAACCACCGCTTGCCCTGGCCAGAACTGTTATTAGGTGAGAGAATAAAGAATAATGAGAATTTAGAGATATTCGTTTCGAGCTATACAGTATACAGCTCTAATACTGTACTTGAGATAACATCGACTAGTAGTAAATCTTACATGATTCCATATGTTTCACAGAATTTTAGTTTTGATGGAAAATATTTGTACTTAAAAGAAAATTTAACTATGTATTAGCCAACCGAACAATTTCTTAGATACTTCATCGTTCTTTAAATATTCTGGATGCCATTGTATTCCTATTGCTTCCCAATCAGAACTAGTTTCTATTCCTTCAACTATACCGTCACTACTTTTAGCAGATATGGTGATTCCTTCTCCCAACTCATTTACACATTGGTGGTGAATTGAATTCACATGAATAGTTTGTTCATCCAATATGCCATAGAGTTTCGATTTTTTATCTATATGTACGTCATGTACATGCTCTGAAGTTTTGTCATGGATTTCATCATGACTGTTTACATCATTAAACTTTGATGGAATATCTTGAATCAAATTTCCTCCCTTATACACATTGAGCATTTGATTACCTCTACAAATTGCCAAAGTCCTAATTCGGTTTTTTTCTGCTAAAGATAAGAGGCTCATCTCTAAATTGTCTCTTTCATCAGATATATTTTTGGAATGCGTATTTTTTTCATTATAAAGCTCAGGATTTATGTCTCCTCCACCTGTGATTATTAAGCCATCTACAATTGACATTAAACTATCTATGTTTAATGTATTTTGTTGAGGAATAATAATTCCAGTTCCTCCTTGTTCATTGATTAAGTCATTGAAATAGGGGACTAGTGAATGAGTTTCTATCATTCCAGAAGATGTTTTTGTAATTCTCTTTCCACAACTTATAGCAATAAGCATTCTAACTATCTTTCTTTAACTTGAATATTGATTGAATTTCTACGCATACATTTTTAGGTAAGCTTGTAACTCCTACAGCGGTTCTAGTAGGTAAGCTTTCATCTGGAAAATATTTTACTAATTTGTCTGTGAAACCATTTAATACATCTGCATGGTTTTCAAAAGTATCAATGGCATTTACATACCCAATTACATTAATTGGTGCGATAGATGAGATCTCTACATTATTATTTAATATAGTTGCAATAGTTAAATCACATACTAATGATGAAGCATCATAGGCTTTTTGAATTGTTACTTCTTTTCCAACTTTACCTATATATTCTTCTATATAGACATCAGTTATTGGTATGTGCCCAGAAGTATAAATTAAACTACTAGATAAATAGAAAGTTGTATATGTCCCTATAGGAATAGGTGGGTTAGGTAATTCTTCATTCATTTTTCTTCCTTTTTGATATTAATTTCACTAAGTCAACAATTCTATTTGAGTATCCCCATTCATTATCATACCAAGCTACTACTTTGATTAAATTATTACCTAATACTTGGGTGGACGATGCATCAAATATGCTTGAGGCGGGGTTACCAATTATATCTGAAGAAGCTAGTGGAACTGAGGAGTATTCAATTATTTCTTTCATTCTCCCTTCAGATGCTTTTTTCATTACGTCATTAATTTCTTTAACTGTTGTACTACTCTGTACTTCTGCAACCAGGTCAATAATGCTTCCATCAGGGACTGGAACTCTCATTGCAAGGCCATCTAATTTACCATTTAGGCTCGGCAAAACCATTCCTACGGCTTTTGCGGCGCCGGTTGTAGTGGGTATAATATTTTGAGTCGCACTCCTTCCTCTCCTAAAGTCTTTATGTGTAGTCTCAGCTAAAGCTTGATCATTCGTATATGCATGGACTGTTGTCATTAATCCACTGACTATTCCAAAATTTTCATCTAAAACTTTAGCTATGGGTGCTAAACAATTAGTTGTGCAAGAAGCATTGGATATTAGTTTCATTGAAGGCTCCAAGATCTCTTCATTCACTCCGAATACAATTGTTGCATCAATTTCATCTTTAGGAGGTACTGTTAAAACAACTTTTTTAGCTCCTGCTTCAATATGTTTCTGTAAAGATTCTTTGTCAGCAAACGTTCCTGTTGCTTCAATAACAATATCTATATCTAGCTCACTCCAAGGAATCAATGATGGATCCCGTTGAGAGATAAGCTTTATGTTATGCTTGTTATCGCCAACAACAAGTGTTTCGTTATCTATACTTATTTCCTTATCTAGAACACCAAAAACTGTATCGTATTTTAATAAGTAAGATAGGGTATCGTAGTCTCCTAGGTCATTAATAGCAACGACTTCAATATTGTTTTTCGTTAAAAGAATAATCCGTAGGATTGTTCTCCCTATTCTTCCAAAACCATTGATTGCAACTTTTGTTTTACTCAACTGACTTCCCCTGCGATATTTTTTTTATTAAGTCAATTATTTGTGAAGAATATCCCCATCCGTTATCAAACCAGATAATTAATTTAATTTTATTTTCACCGATTCCTATTGTTGCTAAGGAGTCTATAACTCCAGAATATCTTGACCCAACAACATCTGAAGATACTATAGGATCATTTGTTATATCGATATGGTTCCGTAAAGTATTTTTTACTTCATGTTCTAGATAAGAATTTATTTCTTCAACAGCAACATTATTTTCAAAATGAATTGTCAAATCAACAGTAGATCCATCTGGAACAGGAACATTCATTGATGAACTTGCCAATTTACTTTTAAGAGATGGTATCGAGTGCTGAATTACTTTTGCAGATTGGGTCATCCTTGGAATAATATTTTCTCCTGCAGCACGATTAACTCTGAATCCTTCACCAGCAACATCAGATAATCTATTTGAATTTGAATATCCATGAATTGTAGAAATATAAGCGTATTTAATTCCATATTGATCATCTAATATCTTTAATACTGGACCTGCTGCAATGCTTGTATTTGATCCAAGAGAAATAACTTTTGAGTCAAAATCAAACTCTTCATCTAATACACCTGGAACATATATAGGGATTTCATTAAAATCAGTTGGGGTAGAAGCTAGAATGACTTTCTTCGCTCCTGATTCTATGTGCCCCATGCAATCATTTTTTGATTGAGATTTGCCTGTTGCTTGAATTACAAAATCGATACCTTCTTTAGCCCAATCGGTATTATTAGGAGATGCCCAATCAAAGAAATTTATTTGCTCTTGATCAACCTGCAATCCTTCCTCATTAATGGATATTTCTTTATGAAGAGTTCCATATATTGAATCGTATTTTAATAGATAAGCAAGATTTTCCTTATCTGCAGTATCAGCAATTGCATTTATCTTTATTGATGGGTCATTCAGTGAAATGCGCAACAAATTTCTTCCTATCCTTCCGAATCCCATTAACCCAATGTTTAGACTTTGCACAGTTTCAATTTAATATTGATATATATTTGTAAAGGATAAATTTCATATAAAATACTAAAATTTTAGGTAAATAATGAGAAATACAAAAAATGAAATAAATAATTTACTTTATGGAAGTATTCCAACAAATGAGTTAAAGTCTATTGCTTTTGAAAAGAAAACTAAATTATTTGGAAATACAATTACTTTTAGTCCAAAAGTCTTCATTCCTCTCACTACACTTTGTAGGGACCATTGTTCTTATTGCACTTTTGTAAAAACTCCAACTGAAGGAGGACTTTACTTAACAGAATCAGAGGTCTTATCCATTGCTAATTCTGGTCAGCATTACAACTGTACTGAAGCCCTGTTTACATTAGGTGATAAACCAGAAATTAAATGGACTGAGGCAAGAGAATTTTTAATCTTAAACAATTGTGAATCAACAGATCAATATCTAGAGAGTATGATGCAACATGTTTTAGATAAAACATCTCTTTTCCCTCATGCTAATCCTGGGTTGATGAATGAAGATGAAATTAAAAGATTCAAGATGTGCTCTCCGTCAGGTGGAATAATGATTGAATCATTTAGCGACAGACTACTTGAAAGAGGAGGGCCTCACTATAAATGTGAAACGAAAAATTCTGAATTAAGAGTAGAAACAATTAATGCAGCTGAAAGTATAAAATATCCGATGACTACAGGATTATTAATTGGAATAGGACAAAATGAAGAAGAACTAGTTAGTGATTTATTACAAATAGGAAATCTAGCTAGGAACAACAAATGTATACAGGAAGTAATTATTCAAAATTTTGTACCAAAACAAAACACACTTATGTCAAGTTTTCCAGAACCAGATAGTGATTTCTTTCTAAGAGTTATAGCAGTTTCTAGGTTAATTTTACCAGATCATGTATCGCTTCAAGCACCTCCTAATCTATCTCAAGATTTCACTACTTTGCTAGATTCTGGAATAAATGATTTAGGAGGTATATCCCCTGTAACTATAGATATGGTTAATCCAGATAAGCTTTGGCCTAATTTGGATAATTTAAAGCAAACGGTTAGCAATTCAAATCAAGAACTAAAGAGTAGGCTGCCTATTTATCCTAACTTTATTGAAAAGGAGTGGTTATCTCCAAATATTTACGAAAAGGTTTTGGACGTTATAGATGAAAATGGTTATACAATATTCACTACAATGGAAACGATATGAATAATGTAAGCTTTCTAAGGATCAGACCTTGTAATTCAGATAATGATTTACATTTGAATTCAAGAATAAAAGAGCACACTTCTTCTTTATTATTCTTGAATGACAATCTTGATTTAGATAAAGTCCACAACTATGGTTTTCAAACCATTTCAAGAAGTCCAGAAATTAATTCTTATGCTTGGATTTTCAAACATGATAATTTTGAAAAATACAAAAAAATAGATAGAAAATTACTTATCTATGAACTCTCCGGTATCCATGAAATTGACTATGAGATAATATCTAGAGAAAAAATTCCTTATGCTATTAATGACAATATTCATTATCTAGAAACCCTCAATACTTCATCATTTAAGTCCTTAAATACAAAAATTTCTATGTACGTTGATACAATAGATGATGCTTTAAGCTTTATTGATCTTGGAGTTTCAGACCTTTGGCTAAGAGATTGGAATAACTCTGATATAAATACGCTCGCTAAGAGTAAAGATATTAATTTATATGAGAGAACGGTTACGTCTCCAGTTCTCAGTATTCAAGATGCGAGGGGGATACTACCAAAGGATAAGTTTACTTCTTATCTGGAGTCTAGAGATGTTAGAGGTTATAGAAGACAAAAAGTTCAGTGGGCTCCAGGTAAAGACTTACCGGTACCAGATAGTGGCTCAATTAGTTATAGTTTTCCAAATATTTCAAAAAAAAGCTTTATTTCACCTATATTAAATTCAGTAGAAAAAGGAAAAGAGTTATCAAATGAAGAATTGTTTTCACTATTTCAAGCATCAGGCTCTCAAATAGATGCTATAGCTTCATTTGCTGATGAAATTAGAGAAGAAGTGAATGGGGATAATGTATCTTTTGTAATTAATCGGAATATAAATTATACAAACCAATGCTATTATAAATGTGGATTTTGTGGATTCTCTAAAGGCCCTCAAAGTTTGTCATTAAGAGAAAAGCCTTATTCTTTAGAAATTCAGGAGGTAGTTCAACGAACAATTCAGGCAAGCAAGAAGGGTGCTTCAGAGGTATGCCTACAGGGAGGTATTCATCCTGAATATACTGGCAAATTTTACCTCGATTTAGTTAAAGAGATTAGGGCTGAATTACCTGATATCCATATACATGGATTTACACCACTTGAAGTTTGGCAGGGAGCAGAAACAATTAATCTTTCGGTTCAAGATTATCTAGTTCTCTTGAAGGAAGCAGGACTTAATACACTCCCTGGAACTGCAGCTGAAATATTAGATGATCGAATTAGAGAACATTTATGTCCAGATAAAATTACTTCTTCACAATGGGGATTTGTAATGGAGCAAGCTCACTCCATAGGCATTAAATCCACAGCTACAATTATGTTCGGACATATTGACGATGTGAAATCTTGGGTTAATCATTTCTCGTATGTCAGAGATATACAAAAGAGAACAAAGGGATTTACAGAGTTTGTTCCCTTACCTTTTGTTCATATGGGAGCACCAATATATAATTTAGGCAGATCTATGCCAGGACCTGTCTGGGATGAGATTGTATTAATACACTCTCTTGCAAGGATATATTTTAGAGGTTTTATAGACAATATACAGGCAAGCTGGGTAAAGCTTGGTTTATCAGGTGTTGAGAAGCTATTAAAATCCGGAGTCAATGATTTAGGTGGAACATTAATGAATGAAAGTATTAGTAGAGCTTCCGGTGCAGATCATGGTCAGGAAATTGAAAAGGATCAATTTTATGATTTTATTGTTAAGCAAGGGAAAACCCCTGTACTTAGAAATACTCTTTATAATAAAATGAAAATCCTTACTGAAATCAAATCATAATCATGTTGAAGACACTTAATATTCTCACAATTTTCCCAGATATTATTTCTGAATGGGCAAAACATGGAATTGTTCAACAGGGGATAAAGAAAAAATTAATCAATATAAATATTTATGATTTAAGAGAGTGGGGGAAAGGGAAACACAAGCAGATTGATGATGCACCATATGGTGGAGGACCAGGTATGGTGATGATGGTAGAGCCATTGGATAGGGCTATAAATAAAATAAATTCAGAAAAGAATATATTCATGATGCCTAGCGGGTCAGAACTGACTGAAGACACTGCAAAGGAATTGATTGAACATGAATCATTAACAATTATATGTGGAAGGTATGAAGGCTTTGATCATAGAATCGTAGAAATGCATGGAGACTATACAATCTCAGTTGGCAAGACAGTAGTTTCTGGAGGAGAAGTTCCTTCTCTTTTCTTAATGGAATGTTTAATAAGGAAGATTCCTAATATTTTAGGAAATAGCGAGTCTTTATCATATGAAACTTTTACTGAAGGCAATATTGATTTTCCAGCTTATACAAGACCAGAGGATTATAAAGGCTATAAAGTACCCGAAATACTTCTATCTGGGAATCATAATGAAATAGATGAGTGGAAAAAAAATAATTTAAGAGATATTTAAACAAATATAAATCTTATAATTACTCTTGGACTTGGTAGTTTATGAATCTTATAACTGAAATTGAAAATAAATACATTAAAACTGACATTCCTGATATTGCATCTGGAGATACAGTAAAAGTAAGTGTTAGAGTAACAGAAGGAAGCAGAGAAAGAATCCAAGCTTTCGAAGGCATTGTTATAGCTATAAAAGGCAAGGGAGTAAATAAAGCAATAACTGTTCGCAAAGTATCATTTGGAATAGGTGTCGAACGAATTTTTCCAGTACATGCTCCAATTGTAAGCCACATAGATGTCATTAAAAAAGGTAAAGTCAGAAGAGCAAAGCTCTATTATTTAAGGGACAGGATAGGTAAATCTGCGAAAATAAAAGAAGATAGATAATTTCATTACAATTAATTTATGAAAAGATTATTTGCTTCTTCAATATTGATAATTTCTGCCTATATACTCTCAGCTTTAGTTAGAACGTTTCTTGTCCAGGTATATTATATTCCAACAGTTTCTATGGAGCCAACCCTGTATGTCAATGATAGGGTTTTAGTAGTTAAAGGAAATATTATTGATCAAAATTTAGAAACGGGAGATATAGTTGTTTTTTACCCAGCAGAGAATGAGTTAAAAAAAGGGATTGATTTATTTCTCGACTCATTGAATATAGTTAAACTAGTAAATCCAGAATTAGCTGACGTTGTCTATATAAAGAGAATTGTAGGCAAAGGTGGTGACAGGATTAGAATTTCAGAGAATGGAAAAATATTTGTAAATGAAATTCAAGATAATAGGTATGTTATAAATAATATTTCTTTATCTGAACATATAGATATAACCATTCCCAACAATCAATATTTTTTAATGGGAGATAATGTTGAAAACAGTATCGACTCAAGGTCTTATGGGTTAATTAATGAAGAATATATTGTGGGGGAAGCTGTGATTAAATTATACCCATTAAATAAAATTTCAACATTAAATGATTGAACACGAAATATGGGAAGACAATCCTCATCAATATGTTATTGGTGCTGATGAAGTAGGTAGGGGGTCAATAGCTGGACCTATAGTAGCTGCATCGGTGCGTATTGCTTACAAAGATAATAAGTATTTGGAGTCAGTTAAAGATTCAAAAAAAATGACTGAAAATATGCGAAATGAAATATTCCAGTCAATTAACAAAACAAGTATAAAAATTAACTATTCAACTATGACAAATGTCGAAATAGATGCCCTAGGTATAAGTCATTGTAATAAAAAAGTTCTTGAAGATGTTTTGTCTCCATATTTTGAAAGCAATGGTTTACTTTTTGTTGACTATGTTAAAGATATTAATAAAAATGTTCAGCCGATTACTAAAGGAGAAGATAAAAGTTTAGCAATTGCATTAGCGAGTATAATGGCAAAGGTATTCAGGGATACATTGATGATTCAAATGTCCTTAAAATTTCCAGAATATGGTCTAGATAAAAATAAGGGATATGGAACAAAGCAGCATTATGAAGCTATAGAAAAACATGGGATCAAAGATTTTCATCGCAAAACTTTCTTAAAAAGATTTAACTAAATATCCAAATTAAAACAATTCCAATAAGAAATAAAGCAACAAAGATATTTAAGTAGTCACTTTTGTTGGCCTTATAAGGCCTTGAAGGATCAAAACCCATAAATTAATTATCTTTTCTATTCATCAAATGTATTAAAATAATTTATATGGCAATAGTCAAATCTAATAAAGGAAATGTTTTATATCTAACATTTTCCAATACTGAAAAACTTAATTCATTAGAA